>CAJONG010000015.1 GCA_905235845.1 uncultured Lachnospiraceae bacterium | reverse complement strand
GGCATATGTTATGTCAACTTATCCGGCGAATTCTTATCCGTGCCCGAAGGAATACATGCGGATGTGTCCATTTATTCGATAGTTGATTCAATGGCTGAATTAAAGGGAATTACTAAGGTTCAGTTCAGCGTGGACGGTGATTCGGATATAGCTATGGGGGATAATATAAGCCTATCCGGTCAATATGAAAGAAATCTTGATATTGTCAGATAACTTATAGTGAACGACAAAAATAATTTGTCGTTCACTATAAGGCCTCCGGCGGATGCGCACGGATTTTGTAAGGAAATATGCTGCTTACGCAGCCAAAATCCGGCGCAGGAAACGCCAAAGTAAAAAGAACTTTGTCGTTTCCTATAAGTGTCTGACGGGAAATTGAAAGGGGTAAAAGGTGAAGTTATTCTATAATATCATGGGTTATCTTACGCATTTTTGGCGTACAAGACCTATGTGTCTTATCTGTCTTCTTATACTGGCGACGGTAAGGATATCTCTCCTGATATCCGATACTGTCGGTGACGATGACGTATTATGTCAACTAACAGACTCCCGGATCACAATAGAAGGAAGGGTATATGACTGTTTCGTATCTGAAAGCTATAATGAGCGTGTCAGCGTAGTCGACCTTAAAGATACATATCTGATTGACGAAAGCGGTGACAGGGTATGCCATCTGACCGGTGGTAACAGACTTATCCGTATATATTTCGTATCCGAGATATCCGTACTAATGGGACAGACAATAAGGCTTAAGGGAATGGGAGAAGACTTTGAGCATGCCACCAATTCCGGTGAGTTTGACGGGTATGAGTACTATCACAACAGGGGATATCTGCTTAAGGTTACAGATGCTCATCTTATCGCATTAAGCCGTGAATACTCCTATGTGGGTCAGCTTATGAGGGATATCGGTATGAAGGGAGAGGCGATCCTTGATATGACTCTTGAAGCTGATGATGCCGCAATACTTAAGGCCATGCTCTTCGGGGATAAGAGAGAATTATCCGATGAGATAAGTAAGCTTTACAGAAGGAACGGTATTGCACATATCCTGGCAATCTCGGGGCTGCATATATCATTTCTTGCCACCTTATTCTATGAGCTGTTAAAAAGGGTCGGACTCCCTCTTCGTATAAGGGTGGCAGTAAGTGAGGCCGCAATAGTGCTCTACGGTGTAATGGTAGGCTTTTCTCCTTCATCCTTCAGGGCAATATGTATGTTCTCCATGTATCTCATAAGCAGGATACTCTTATGCTCATATGATATGCTTACGGCACTGTGTGTCGCGCTTATTCTAACAGTGATATACAGACCTGCTCTTATATATGACAGTGGTCTTAGGATGTCCTTTGCGGCGGTTTTGGGCGTGGGCTTTTTCTATGAGAGCTTTAAGAAGAATATATATAAGGTGAGCAAATCCTTTGATCCCCTTTTTATATCCATATTCGTATTCCTCTCCACACTTCCCGTGATACTGTCGGCGTACTATGACGTAGCCTTTTATTCCGTGCTGCTTAATCTGATAGTCATACCGCTTATGAGTGTGCTTCTGATATGTACACTCACACTTATGGGAATATACTCCGTTATCTCAGGCTTGAGCCCGGGGATCACCGATATGGTCACAGCCGTACCTGCCATGGCGGTACACCTTATACTTGGTCTGTATAAGCAGTTATGTCTGTTCATGATTAAGAATGTGCCGGCCAGTACCAATATAGGAGCTCCGTCTGCAATGCAGATAGTGATATTCTATCTGCTCCTTTTAGGTGCTGTACTGTATAAGGGTAAGCATAAGAAGCTCATATCCATAAGCCTTATGCTCCTTACGGTATGTGTCATATCTCTTAGGCCTCACAGAGGACTTGATATATGCATGCTTGATATAGGACAGGGCGACTGTATGGTCATAAGATACGGCAATACACTCTTAACGGATGGAAGAGTATATATCATAGACTGTGGTTCGAGCTCGCATAAGGAGGTGGGAGCAAGGAGACTTATCCCTTTTCTTAAGTACCATGGCATAGACAGGGTTGACGGGATATTCATCACACATCCGGACGCAGATCATATTAATGGGATAGAAGAGCTTGTGCTTACCGGAGAGGATGAGAATATCGCCATTGATAAGGTATATGCATATGAGGGCTTTAGGGATTCGGACGGATTAAAGGACATAGCCGCTGTCGGTATCACATGGGTACATAAGGGAATGGTGCTTAAGGATGGAGACCTAAGCTTTGATATCCTGTATCCATATAAGAACTGTCCAACGGACAATGCCAATGACGGGTCCCTCGTCATGGACATAGGGTATAAGGGCTTCCACATGCTTACTACGGGAGATGTGGAGGAAGGCGGAGAAGGATATGTGACAGGAGCCTATAAAGAACCTGAGTATGACTATGCGGTCATCAAGGTACCACATCACGGTTCGGTAACGTCTTCCACAGAGGCACTTATAGAATGGGCAGATCCATCCATAGCGGTCATATCATGTGGAAGGAACAATTCATACGGGCATCCGGGAAGGGATGTCCTTGAAAGGTACAGGAATGCGGATACCGATATATACAGAACAGACATATCCGGAGCGGTGTTCATACATACGGACGGACATAAAGTAAATGTGGGAACATTCGGGGATGTAAAGGACTTTGATTATGAGTGAACTTGTGATAAAATTAGAAGCGTGGCTATAGCCCGTCATTGATGGGATACAAAATTACGTTACGGACAATAACGTGTGATATATTAAAGGAGGATTTTATAAATGCAGGAACTTAAGCCTATAAAAGAGGGAAAGGTCAGGGAGATATATGATAACGGAGACAGTCTTATAATGGTTGCTACAGACAGGATAAGCTGCTTCGATGTGATCCTTAATAATAAAGTTACGGACAAAGGCAAGGTGCTGACACAGATGAGCCGCTTCTGGTTCGATTACACCAAGGATATCATTCCCAATCATATGATCTCGACGGATGTGGCGGATATGCCGGAATTCTTCAGGACACCCGAATATGACGGCAAGAGTATGTTATGCAGAAAGCTTCGTATGCTTCCGGTTGAATGTATAGTAAGAGGTTATATAACCGGTTCCGGATGGGCAAGCTATGTTAAGGACGGTACGGTATGCGGGATCAGGCTTCCGGAGGGACTCAAGGAATCAGATAAGCTTCCCGAACCTATATACACGCCGTCTACCAAGGCAGAGATCGGCGACCATGATGAGAATATATCATACGAGCAGAGTATTGAATATCTGGAGAAGCGTTTCCCGGGTAAGGGTGAGGAATATGCTTCGAAGTTAAGGGACTATACCATAGCTCTGTATAGAAAATGTGCGGACTATGCGCTTACAAGAGGCATAATAATCGCAGATACCAAGTTCGAATTCGGAAATATTGTTTTAGGAGACGAGATGTTAACACCTGACAGCTCAAGATTCTGGCCGGCTGACAGATATGAGCCGGGTCACGGACAGCCAAGCTTCGACAAGCAGTTCGCAAGAGACTGGCTTAAGGCTAATGAAGGACATGACTGGACACTTCCGGCAGATGTCGTTGATAAGACCATAGCCATATATAAGGAGGGCTACACGCTCTTAACGGGGAAGACGCTTTGACTATGACAAAAAAGGCAGGAAAGGGAAGGAAAGTTAAAGCCGTAGCTTCGGCGGCGGTGCTTGCACTGCTTCTTGCCGCGGCCGCAGGATGCGGACAGTCCGGTGAGGGCACCAAGGTCATACTTACAGCGGGATTTGCCAAGGACGAGGTGTTCAGACTTGAGAATAAGTCATGCTCCGCAGGTGAGATGATGGTATATCTTACCAATATACAGAATCAGTATGAGAATGTATACGGCAGCCGGATATGGGATTCCAAAGTGGACGGAGTTACTTTGGAGAATAATGTCAAGGACATGGCATTATCCAAGATGGCGCAGATCAAGGCGATAGTACTTCTGGCGGAGAAAGAGGGGATAGCTCTTGATGAGGAAGAACTGCAGAAGGTGGAGAAGGCGGCCGATGAGTATTATTCGTCCCTAAGCGACAGGGAAATAGAGGCAATGAGCATCGACAGGGATGTGATATTCAATCTGTATAAGGAATACGCCATCTCTGAAAAATTATATCAGGATATAATTAAAGACATCAATCCTGAGATCAGTGATGATGAAGCAAGAATCATTACCGTTGAACATATACTTATCAAGACGTATAATCTCGATGAGGACGGCAACAGGCATGAATATACCGATAATGCGAGGCAGGAGGCTTTAAGGCTTGCACAGGATATCCGTAAAAGGATAGATGAGGGTGAGAATTTCGAAGATCTTGCCCATGAGTATAACGAGGACAGCTCACTGACCTATTCATTCGGAAAGGGAGAGATGGATGCAGTCTTCGAGAATGCCGCTTTCAATCTGGGAGAGGGAGAGATATCGGAGATAGTGGAGACCGAATACGGATTCCATATAATCAAGTGTATCAGTACCTTTAACAGAGAGGTTACGGATGCCAATAAGATCAAGATAGTCGAGGAGAGAAGGAATAAGGCTTTCTCCGAGGTCTACAACGATTACGTATTTACTCTTAATAAGGATATCAATACCGAACTCTGGGAGAGCCTTGGTTTTATACATGACGATGAGGTTGATACATGTGATTTTTTTGAAGTGATTGACAGGATATGGAATGATTGAGTATACTATTTTCTGACGAAATTATCATGATATGACATCATAGAGTGAGGAATGAGTTATGGCTAGTATAATGTTATGCGATGATGCACTTTTTATGCGGTCGGCTATCAGGAAGATGGTGGAAGATGCCAAGCATACGGTAGTATGTGAGGTGGGAACCGGACTTGAGGCTGTTGAGAAGTACAGTACCGTTAAGCCGGATATCGTGCTGATGGATATAACGATGCCTGATATGGACGGAATAGAGGCGACCAAGAGGATCATAGCGTCGGACCCGAATGCGAAGATCATAATAGTCTCTGCTATGGGCCAGATGGAGATGGTCATCAAAGCGATAACCGCGGGAGCCAAGGATTTCGTGGTTAAGCCTATAGAGGGTGATAAGCTGCAGTTCTGCATAAGGAAATACATGTAAGAATATTAATATTTTATAAAATGTTAGCACTCGTACTTGACGAGTGCTAATTTTCGTTATATAACGATGTCAGTAAAAAAAGTAGTACTAAGGAGGATACGTATTATGGCAGAAAAACACGGGAGTTTGTCCATAAATAGCGACAATATTTTTCCTATTATCAAAAAGTGGTTGTATTCGGATCATGATATCTTCTACAGAGAGCTCATCTCCAACGGCTGTGATGCCATCACTAAGCTTAAAAAGCTGGATATGATGGGTGAATATGCCCTTCCCTCGGATTACAAGGCACGTATAGATGTTATATGTAATCCCAAGGATAAGACACTTAAGTTCATAGACAACGGACTTGGAATGACAGCAGAAGAGGTGGAGGAGTATATCAATCAGATTGCCTTTTCGGGTGCGGCGGATTTCATAGAGAAGTACAAGGATAAGGCTAATGACGATCAGATAATCGGACATTTCGGACTTGGCTTCTATTCGGCCTTCATGGTAGCCGATGAGGTTCATATTGATTCACTGTCGTATAAGAAGGATGCGACACCTGTTCACTGGGAATGTGACGGCGGTACTGAATTCTCCATGAGAGACGGAGACAGGGATAAGGTCGGTACGGAGATAACCCTGTTTCTTAATGAGGATCTGCTTGAGTTCTGTAATATATATAAAGCGAGAGAAGTCATTAAGAAGTACTGTTCCTTCATGCCTACCGAGATATACTTAAGCAAGGCTGATACCGATGAGACAGAGACCATAGAAAAGGGACAGGAGAGAGAGGACGATGAGATAATCGAGACCATCCCTCCCAAGGAGGATGATAAGGATGGCAAGATAAAGCTTAAGATACGCAAGCGCCCTGAGCTTTTGAACGAGACCAACCCCCTGTGGACCAGACATCCGAACGACTGCAAGAGGGAAGAATATATAGATTTCTACCGCAAGGTATTCAATGACTACAAGGAGCCCTTATTCTGGATACATCTTAATATGGACTATCCCTTCAATCTCAAGGGTATACTCTACTTCCCCAAGATCAATCTGGAATACGAGTCGATTGAGGGAGTGATCAAGCTATATAACAATCAGGTATTCATAGCGGATAATATCAAGGAGGTCATCCCTGAGTTCCTTATGCTGCTTAAGGGTGTAATAGACTGCCCGGATCTGCCTCTTAATGTATCCCGTTCCGCACTTCAGAATGACGGCTTTGTGAATAAGATAAGCGAATATATTACCAAGAAGGTAGCGGACAAGCTGTCGGGAATGTGCAAGACCGAGAAGGAGGAGTACGAGAAGTACTGGGACGATATATCTCCGTTTATCAAGTTCGGCTGCCTGAAGGATGATAAGTTCTGCGAGAAGATGACGGATTATATCCTCTTTAAGAATCTGGACGGAAAGTTCATGACACTTCCCGAGTGCCTTGAGGTTAAGCCCATAGATACAGGCGATGATGAAGAGAACACTGCTGATGGTGATAAGCAGACTGAAGAGACTGCCAATGCCACCGAAACCGATGCTTCAGTTCAGACAGATGCAGAGGGAGAGGAAGACGCAGAGGATATAGCAGATGCCGAGGATAAGAAGGAGAAGATCATATACTATGTGACGGATGAAAAACAGCAGAGCCAGTACATAGCCATGTTCAAAAAGGCCAAGAAGGATGCCGTCATCTTAACCCACAATATCGACCAGCCCTTCGTATCACAGCTTGAGAGCAAGAATGAAGGCATCAAGTTCATGAGGATAGATGCTGATCTTACTGATGATTTCACTTCCAAGGCCAATAAGAAGGAGCAGGAAGAGATGGACAAGGCCTTAGAGAGTATCGAGAAGCTGTATAAGAAGGCTCTTAAGAAGGAGAAGGTCAATGTCAAGCTCTCCAAGCTTAAGAATAAGAAGATAGCTTCGGTCATCACGCTGTCAGAGGAATCCAGAAGGATGCAGGATATGATGAAGATGTACGGAATGTCCGGCATGGATATGGGCGATATGGGCAAAGAAGGCGAGACCCTGGTGCTTAATTATAATCATCCCTTGGTCAAGGCACTGACAGAGGGCACCGATAAGGGCAGCGGCGAGCTCATATGTGAGCAGTTGTATGATCTTGCCAGATTGCAGCATGCGCCCCTTGAAGCAGAGGAGATGAGCAGATTCATAGAGAGGAGCAACGAGCTTATGAGTAAGCTTGTGTAGTTTTTGCCATGCTCTTGGATTAATAACGACATATTTAACAGCCGGCAGACTTTTTAAGTCTGTCGGCTATTTATTTTTTACCCTTTTCGTTGTATACTTATATTTGGCTTTTTGTGCATAAAATCAGATGATCTGACAATGCTTTGGCCGGATAGGATGATCCGATGGAAGAGCGTACATCTAAGATAGGCAGGAACGGTGGCAGTCTGACCTTCTCCGAATCCAAGATAGAGCTTACACTTGAACAGAACGAAGTCATAAGCGGCTACTTCGAGATAGAGTGTGAGGGGAAGAATACGATGGAAGGATATGTATATTCTTCTTCTGTTCGTATGCAAAGCGGTGTCAGACTGGTAAGCGGCAACAGGGTCGTGGTTCCGTATGAATTCGACTCTAAGGGAATGAGTCAGGGCGACGTGCTTAAGGGAAGCTTCATGATAGTGAGCAATCTTGGAGAATACATCCTTCCTTTTGTGGTATCCGTTAAGCTTAAGACTTTAGAATCCTCACTCGGGACCATACGCAATCTTTTTCATTTTACCAATCTTGCCAAGAGCAACTGGGATGAAGCTGTCGGCATATTCTTAAAAAGCGGATTTGAAGATATCATGACCGGGCAGGATTTAAGGTACCGCGATCTGTATGAAGGTCTTTCCAAGTGTGGCAATAAGAACCACAATCTCGAGGAATTCCTGATAGGTATCAATAAGAAGAAGGTGATTGAGTATAACCCCGGCGAGACCGGCATCATACTTACGGACTCCAAGGAGACACACACGGAGTATGTGGATATCGAGAGGATAGGATGGGGATATACGTTACTTGCGGTGAAGGCCGAGGGAGATTTTATCGAGTTGCCAGTCAACAGGATAAAGGCTGAGGATTTTGAAGATAACAGATGCCGTTTTGAGTATGTGATAAGAGCTGATAAGCTGCATCCGGGCAAGAATCCCGGAAGGCTTACCTTTAAGCATCTCTACGGGCAGTTTATTGTGGATATAACTGTCATGAGCGGCAATAAGAACAAGCGCCTCGGAGTGTTGCACAGGCGCAACATTATAAGATATCAGACCATCAGACATTATATAGACTACAGGATAGGCCTTATAGATAAGGAAAAATGGATACAGCTTACGGAGGAGCTGATCTCACACAGGGCATCGGTGGAAGGCGATGATACCGTGACACTGCTTTTCGAAGTGTATCTGCTGCTTGCCGAAGAGAAATACAATGAGGCGAAATGGATACTTGACCGCAAAATAGCACCTGTTATAGAGGAAGAATCTGATGAGAGATACTGCTTCTATCTGTATCTGACCACGATCTACAGTGCGGACGAATACTATACAAGGGAGATCAACGATAAGATAAATGCGATCTTCGATCGTAATCCCTCTAACTTCCTTATCGCATGGATACTTTTACATACATCCTATGAATTCAAGAGAAACCCCGCCAGAAAGTATGCTTTTGCGTTAAGCCAGCTTAAAAAGGGGTGCAACAGCCCGTTAATGTACATAGAGATAGTGGATATGCTCCATGCCATGCCCACGCTTTTGATGCATTTTGATGAGGAAGAGATCAGACTGCTTGATTTTGCTGCCAAGAAGAGGATAGTGAGTACAGAGCTGAGGGAACAGATAGCCTACAGAGCCGCGGGACTGCGTGATTACGACAGGAGAGTGGTGCGCATCCTTAAGCTTCTGTATGAGAGCAATCCCACGGATGATGTGCTGAATGCCATGTGCACCCAGCTTATCAAGGGGGATAAGACGGGAGAGAAATACTTCGAATGGTATGAGAAGGGCATAGAGAAAGGTCTGTCAGTAACCCGCCTGTATGAATGCTATATGCTGTCTGTCGGAGATAAGAGCGACGTGAAGATACATAAAGAGGTGTTAATGTACTTCTCATATGACAACGATCTTCCCTTTGAGCAGGCAGCGGTTCTGTATGCATATATAGTCCGCAACAGAGCCAATATACCGGACATATATATGACCTGTATAAGCAGGATCGAGAGGTTCACTCTTAGGCAACTGTACGCAGAGAAGGTAAGCAGGGAATTATCATACCTCTACACGGAGCTTATAGTGAAGGATATGCCCACGGAGGATAATCTTAAGCAACTCTCCAGATTATTGCTTAAGCACAGGATAACCGTCGAAGACCCCTCAATAGTCTCTGTCATAGTGATGGATTCGAGAATGAAAAAAGAGATGGTCTACCAGGTTCTTAACGGTAAGACACTTGTGGATCTGCCGAACAATGAATACACGGTCCTGCTTGAGGATACTCTTGGCAACAGATACTACGGGACCAAGGAATACCTGACGGAGAGATATTTCCTGCCAAGGAAGCTTCTGCCTGTGGTGGAACCATATGCCGAGAACACGCTTCTTTTTAATCTGTATGTGTGTGAGGGCAACAAGGAATACATCCATGTCAATGACCGTAATGCGGACAGATATACTTATCTTGAGTTAAATGAGGATGTAAGTGAGGAGTTCAGGACCGCTATCAGACTGCCTCTCATACGGTATTATCAGGACACGGACAATCTGGCCATGCTTGACGGATTGCTCGACCGGATAGGAAGAGAGGATCTTGCGGGAGAAGACAGGGACGAGCTGCTTAAGCTTCTGCTGCTTAGGGGATTTACAGAGAAGGCATATGATTATGCCCTATACTATGGTCCGGAGAGTGTTGACCCGCAGGTGCTTGTAAGGCTTGCAACCGCTGTTATCGACAAAGACGGCTATATCGAAAATGAGAACCTGACAGCCATGATATACTGTGCCTTTGAGCGCGGCAAATACAACGAGACCGGACTTGGGTATCTGACTGACTTCTATAAGGGACCGGCCAAGAATCTGCGCGATATATGGAAGGCGGCTTCGGGCTTTTACGTGGATACCTTTAAGATATGTGAGACCATGATAAGACAGACCCTTACCACCGGCGCATATACCGGACAGGAGGGAAGGATACTTAAGGAGTATGTGGAAGGCGGAGCAGATACCGGGCTTGAACTGGAATATCTTAAGTATTTTGCGGATGATTATCTGTTAAGCGACAGACTTATAGATGAATATTTCTTCACCGAGATGGCAAGGATATACGAGAATGAGAACAGCCTGCCAACGGTATGCATGCTGTCATTCCTTAAGTATTATGCGCAGAATGTCAAATCATCCGATATATCCGAAGATATAGCGGAACATATAAGGCGATATATCCACATCCTGTACGCCGAAGAAGGGATAGTCATGTCCTATATGCAGGAATTCGGAACCATAAGCCCCGAATCCGAAGAACTGTCCAAGCAGACTGTGGTGGAATACAGGGGAGAAGAGGGCGCCCGAGTTACCATCAACTACTATATAAGCAGCGAGAATGATGAGAGCATAGGCTATATCAGGGATGAGATGAAGGAAGTATACGGCGGGATATTCTGTAAGGGCTTCTTAGTGTTCTTCGGTGAGTCTCTTCAGTATTACATTACGGAAGAAAGCGACGGCATAGAGGAGCTTACACAGAGCGGTACCGCTTCCAAGAATAATGCAGGCCAGGCACAGACTGATGATAAGTTCAGCCTTATCAATGATATATCCATGGCTACGACCCTTAAGGATTATGAGACCGCTCTTAAGCTTGCGGGTGAGTATAAGAAGAAGGAGTTTTATGCGAAGCATCTTTTTACGATGCAATAGCAGATAGAGTATGTTTGAGTTCAACAGATCCGTTATAGTCGGATATGATCTGTCAAATGAATATGCCCAGATAAGCTACTACGTCGAGGGAGACCCCATCGCCAAGACCATCAGCGCGGGAAAGGATGAGGAGCAGTACTGCATGCCCTTATGCCTTTTTAAGAGAAGCGAGGTCAATCAGTGGTTCGTGGGTGAGGATGCCTTAAGCTACAGCAAGGTAGAGGAAGGTGAACTGGTATGGGAGCTTTTTGACAGGGCTCTGATAGGCGAGCCTGTTAAGGTGGTGAGCGAGATGTTCGATCCCCTGGCTCTTCTTGCCTTATATATAAAGCGTACCCTCAATTTGTTGACTAATGTAGTCAATAAAAACAATATAGTCGGTATAATGTTCACAGTTCCGGACCTGTCGGTACGTGCGATAGAGGTACTGGAGGTAGTAACGGCATCTCTTGGTTATAAGTCGGCGAAGATAGGCTTCATAGGCAGAGAGGAGAGTATCTTCTATTATGTGGTCAATCAGCCCAGAGAGCTGTGGGGACATGATGTGATGGTATATGATTATCACAACGATATCTTGAACAGCTATACCTTCAAGCTTAACAGGATAACAAGGCCTGTAGTATCCTTCGTGGATAAGGAGGAATTCGTCCTAAGGGATGTCGAGGGTGAAGAAAGGGACAGCGCTTTTTTAGATGTGATACATAAGACCGTGGATAGAGGTGTGGTGAGCTGTGCTTATCTTATCGGTGACGGATTTCTTGGTGACTGGTGCGTGGAATCATTAAGGGAGCTGTGCCGTAACAGGCGTTCTTTCAGGGGCAACAACTTATACAGCAGAGGTGCATGCTATGCCATGCAGGATCGTCTAAGCGGCAAAAGGAATGAGGAGAAGAGCATAGTATTCCTAGGCAAGGATAAGCTTAAGGCCAATATAGGCATGGATGTCAGAAGGGGCAGAGAGGATTCCTATCTGGCACTTCTTGACGGCGGAGAGAACTGGTTTGATTCCAAGAAGAGGGCGGAAGTGATCTTAGATAAGGGCAACAGCTTCACCATAAGGATAACGCCTCTTGACGGACGCAATGTCCGTAATGTGGAGATAGTGCTTGACGGACTTAACGAGCATGAGCCCAAGACAGTGCGGCTTAGGATCGAGGCTATAATGGAATCTGAGGATATACTGAGGATAAATGTGACTGATCTGGGCTTCGGCGAATTCTATAAGGGCTCCGGACAGTTGTTCACAAGAACCGTATCATTATCGGGCAGTGAGGGAGAATAAGACGTATGAGTAATGTCTTGCTGTGCCGAGGGGCATATTCCAAAACTCCATATTTTCTTAAGGATGACTGCATCAACATATATTGTATAGAAGAGCTGTGCTATTACCTGTATCACAATGCATATCTGCTGGATGACAGCTTCGTGGACGGCGAACTTGCTGACTGGATAGTCGCATCTCTCGAACTTAAGGAGCTTGGCAGAGAGGTATCGAAGCTGTGTTCAAGGTACGGTGCGCTTATTAAGCTTATTGAGCTTCTTAGGAACGAGATAGGCTACTACACGGATGAAGAATGGCAGACGCTGATAGACAATATAGGCAGCAATGATGATATGTCTCTTGCAGAGAGACGTAAGATACGTGCGGACGGTTTCCTTGAGGCTAAGAAGTACGGTATGGCCATGGACGAATACGAGCTTATACTTAAGGAGACAAGGGTCACTGAGGTTAAGCTAAGGGCAGGCGTATTCCATAATCTGGGTGTATGTGCGGCAGGGCTTTTCATGTATGAGAGGGCGGCGGATTATTTTGAGCGTGCATACGATACCTATGCCAATACAGAGAGCTATGTATCGATGCTCTCTGCTAAGAAGCTTTACATGAGTCCCGGAGATTACTTAAGTTACCTTGCGGCGCATAAGGAGTCATATGAGGATTCCCTTGAGGTGGAGAGACGGTTCGAGGCTGTTGAAGAGAAATGGCTTAGGGATCCGTCAAGTCTTTTTATCAGTGAGCTTGAAGAGAAGAAGAGCCGCGGAGGTGACTTCTACAGCGAGATGGATGCATTGACCGAAGAAGTCAAGGCCGGATACAGGGAGCAGATATTCAAGGGAAGGACCGGAGGATTCTGATGAGTTTGGGAACAAAGTTTTTTTCTAAGCTTTTCAAGATGCAGGAGGCGGATTTTAAGTCTCTTGAGCTGGATGAGGGGCTTGAAGAAGAATTCGAATGGGACTGGGATCACATAATGGAAGACCGCCATCTGTTCAAGATGAGCGATGAGATCCAGCGTGAAAAATACATAAGAAGCCTGGTGGAGCAGGTAAGGGATGCATCCAATGAGCTTGATAAGCTTTCCAACGAGTATAATGCGGTGACGGCGATGCTTAAGGACATGGATGAGATAGACGCCCTGCCCATGAGCGAGAAGGTTGGACTTCAGGATGCCGCAAGGAATATCATCTATTATGAAGAAGAGACCCAGGAATACGAAGCCAAGAAAAGCGCCATTACGGAAGCACAGTACAGGAGCATGGAGCGTTTTGAAGACAATATGCCTAAGGCATATGAGGATATGGCCGATGCGGAGAAGTATAAGGGGCTTATCAAGGATGATCTGCGTAAGCTTGAGGGTGAGAAGCATGCCTTCCTGTACAGACAGGATGAGCTTATAAAGGAGATCGCCAATCTCAAGGGTATGACAGTCATATGTGTATTCGCCGCAGTTCTTTTGGTTATCATGCTGTTAGTGCTGCAGTATGGATTTGAGATGGAGGTGGGAGTCGGATACATAGTTACCACTCTTACGTCCGCAGTGGCCATAACCCTTTTATATGTGAAGTATACGGATGCGGTTAAGGAGAAGAAGCGCATAGAGAAGGGTATCAACAGGCTAATATTGCTTCAGAATACGGTGAAGATCAGATACGTCAATAATTCCAATCTGTTGGATTATCTCTATACCAAGTACAATACGGGCAGTGCCTCGGAGCTTAAGAGGGTATGGGAGATGTATGAGCTTGAGAGGAATGCGAGAGAACAGGCGGCTCTTAACGAGAAGGAGCTTACCTTCTATCAGGCGGAGCTTCTGCATAAGCTTAGGAAATACCAGCTTAATGATGTATATGCATGGCTTCATAATCCCTTAGCCATCATAGAGCACAATGAGATGGTGGAGTTAAGACACGCATATATCCTGCAGAGACAGAAGCTTCGCGCCAGAATGGACTATAACAAGCGTCTGGCCAAGGAAGGGCAGAGCGAGCTTAAGGACTTCGTGAAGCAGTATCCCGAGTATTCAGCGGAGGCTCTTAAGATGGTGGAAAGGTATTGCACGGATATCTGATATTGACATAAATGGGCTTGTAAGGTACTATAACCTAGTCACTTTACTATGATAAATCACAAAAGAAAACGGAGATAATGAGATTATTATGAAAAAGATATTGTCTGTAGCACTGATTGCTACAATGATGATCACGGGACTTACGGCATGCGGTAAAGGTGGGGACACACATGGCGAAGCGAAGGACGCTACGTTCACGGTTGGATTCGATGCGGAATTCCCTCCCTACGGATTCTTGGATGAGAGCACCGGAGAGTATGTGGGATTTGATCTGGATCTTGCGGCAGAGGTGTGTAAGCGTAACGGCTGGGAGCTTAAGAAGCAGCCTATTGACTGGGATGCTAAGGATATGGAGCTTTCTTCGGGAGCCATAGATTGCATATGGAGCGGCTTCACGATAAACGGCAGAGAGGATCAGTACGCATGGACCGTTCCCTACGTGGATAACAGCCAGGTATTCGTTGTGGCTTCGGATTCAGGGATAGTAAGTAAGAGCGATCTTGCGGGAAAGGTAGTCGGAGTACAGAAGGATTCTTCAGCTCTTGCAGCACTTGAGGATGAAGAGACCCCTGAGAATATTAAGCTTAAGGATTCCCTTGCGGATCTTATCCAGTATGCGGATTACAATGCGGGCTTCATGGATCTTGAAGCAGGAGCGATAGACTGTCTTGCCCTGGATATAGGTGTGGCCAACTTCCAGATATCACAGAGAGAAGCAGGCGCATATATCATGCTTGATGACAAGCTTTCGCTTGAACAGTATGGTGTAGGCTTTAAGCTTGGCAATGATGAGCTTAAGGATAAGGTTGAGAAGACACTCCTTGAGATGGCATCTGACGGAACGATAGCGAAGATTGCCGAGAATTACAGTGATTACGGTCTTACTGACAGCATATGTATAGGTAAGTAATGACATAATTTTTATGAATACTACTTTTTTTCAATTGTTAAGCGGAATGGTTGTGTCAGTTGAGATCTTTTTGCTGACACTTCTTTTTTCGCTCCCCTTAGGGCTTTTGGTGGCATTCGGAAGAATGTCGAAAAACAGGATAATTCAGACCCTCGTCAAGATATACATTGCTATAATGCGCGGAACACCTCTTATGCTCCAGCTTATAGTAGTGTATTTTGCGCCTTTCTATATATTTGGGCTTAAGATATCGCAGGGATATCGTTTTGTGGCGGTCATCATTGCTTTTTCCGTCAATTATGCGGCTTATTTTGCGGAGATATACAGAGCCGGCATTGAATCCATACCAATAGGGCAGTACGAGGCGGCACAGGTTCTTGGCTATAATAAGAGACAGACCTTCTTTAAGATAATCTTTCCGCAGGTGTTAAAGAGGATTCTTCCGCCCATTACCAACGAGACCATAACCCTTGTGAAGGATACATCCCTGGCATTTGTCATAGCAGTTGCCGAGATGTTCACCATTGCCAAGCAGATATCTGCCAAGCAGGCATCCGTCAATGCACTTATGGTAGCCGGACTTTTCTACTTTGTGTTTAACTATGTCGTTGCATATGTAATGGAATACTTCGAGAAGAAGCTTTCTTATTACAGTTGACATCCGTAAAGGACTTACGTTATGGAAGAAAATGCTCTTTTAAGAATAGAACATGTTAAGAAAAGCTTCGCCGATGTCGAAGTCTTATCCGATATATCATTAACGGTTAATAAGGGTGAGGTTGTATCGATAATCGGACCCTCCGGTTCAGGCAAATCCACTCTTTTGCGATGTGCGACCCTGCTTACCGGGATGGATGACGGAGAGCTTTACTACGGGGATATGCAGGCAGTAAGGAGCGTGGACGGAAGAAGTGTCTATGCATCTAAGGAGGAGCTTAAGAAGGTCAGACAGTACTTCGGGTTAGTATTCCAGAATTTTAATCTTTTCCCGCATTACAGCGTTATGAAGAATATAACCGATGCGCCCGTTACGGTGCTTGGTCATCCGAGGGTAGAGGCACAGGAGAAGGCAAAGGAGCTTCTTGGGATGTTCGGACTTAGCGATAAGGCTGACGCATACCCCTGCGAACTGTCGGGAGGGCAGCAGCAGAGAGTTGCCATAGCGAGGGCTCTGGCGCTTGAACCCAAGATACTGTTTTTTGATGAGCCTACTTCGGCTCTTGATCCCGAGCTTACAGGCGAGGTATTGTCAGTTATACGTAAGCTTGCAAGCAGTCATATGACCATGGTGATAGTGACTCATGAGATGCAGTTTGCGAAAGAAGTATCAGACAGGATACTTTTTATGGAAAAAGGGCTTGTGTTGGAAGAAGGCACGCCGGATAGCATCTTTGACTCCGATAATCCCAGAGTCAGGGATTTCATAGGCAAGATCGGATAGATAGGGTTCGGCACTTGAATTAAGGCATAAAACAAAGTATACTGATTGGGTTGTGTTACAGATTCCCGGAGGAAAAGGATATGAGTACAGACAGGTACAGTTCTCCGTTGTCGGAGAGATATGCAAGCAAGGAGATGCAGTACATCTTCTCACAGGATAAGAAGTTCCGTACATGGAGAAGACTGTGGGTGGCGCTTGCGGAGACCGAGAAGGAGCTTGGGCTTGATATAACCGATGAACAGATTGAGGAGCTTAAGGCTCATGTAGACGATATCAATTATGATGTGGCGATACAGAGGGAGAAGGAAGTAAGGCATGATGTTATGAGCCATGTATATGCTTACGGAGTCCAGTGCCCCAAGGCTAAGGGGATAATCCACCTGGGAGCCACAAGTTGCTATGTGGGTGACAATACGGATATAATCATCATGACAGAGGCACTTAAGCTTGTCAGAGTAAAGCTTCTGAATGTGATGAATGAACTGGCGGCCTTCGCTGATAAGTATAAGTCACAGCCTACCCTGGCATTTACGCATTTTCAGCCTGCGCAGCCCACAACGGTGGGCAAAAGGGCGAGCCTTTGGCTGAATGAATTCGCCATGGATTATGAGGACTTAAATTACGTCCTGTCAACCATGAAGCTGCTCGGCAGCAAGGGAACTACAGGAACTCAGGCTTCGTTCCTTGAGCTTTTTGCAGGAGACGAGGAGAAGATAGACAGGATAGATCCTATGATAGCTGAGAAGATGGGCTTTGATGCCTGTGTACCCGTATCGGGACAGACATATTCAAGGAAGACCGATACAAGAGTGCTTAATGTACTTGCGGGGATTGCCGCATCAGCTACCAAGATGAGCAATGATATAAGACTTTTGCAGCATCTTAAGGAGGTCGAGGAGCCTTTTGAGAAGAATCAGATAGGTTCATCCGCCATGGCTTATAAGCGTAATCCCATGAGAAGTGAGAGGATAGCATCCTTAAGCCGTTATGTGATAATAGATGCACTTAATCCTGCGATAACCTCGGCTACGCAGTGGTTCGAGAGGACGCTTGATGACTCTGCCAATAAGAGACTGTCTATCCCCGAGGGATTCCTGGCGATCGACGGCATACTTGATCTGTGCATCAATGTTGTGGACGGACTTGTGGTTCATGATAAGGTTATTAAGAAGCATATGATGGCCGAGCTTCCGTTCATGGCTACGGAGAATATCATGATGGATGCGGTCAAGGCAGGCGGAGACAGACAGGAGCTTCATGAGAGGATAAGGACGCTCTCTATGGAAGCCGGTAAGGCGGTTAAGGAAGAGGGCAAGGACAATAATCTCTTAGAGCTTATCGCTGCGGATGATGCTTTCGGATTGGGACTTGAAGAGCTTAAGGAGACGATGGAGCCTTCTAAGTTTATCGGACGCAGCGCAAGACAGGTAGAGGTATTCCTTAGGGATGTGATAAGACCCATCCTTAAGGAGAATGAGGATGTACTGGGTGTCAAGGCAGACATTAACGTATAGATAAAAGTAGGCGATACTGATTGGAGGTTTTAACAAATGGCTGGAATGGTTAAAGCGGTAGTTGGAGCGAATTGGGGAGATGAAGGCAAGGGAAAGATCACTGATATGCTTGCGGCCAAGGCCGATATAATAGTGAGATTCCAGGGTGGTGCCAATGCGGGACATACCATAGTCAACGATTACGGAAAGTTCGCACTTCACACGCTTCCCAGCGGAGTATTCTACGATCATACCACCAGTATAATAGGTAACGGTGTGGCTCTTAACATTCCGATCCTTATGGGCGAGATAAAGTCCATAGTGGATAAGGGAGTGCCAATGCCTAAGATCCTAGTATCCGACAGGGCTCAGATAGTCATGCCTTATCATATATTGCTTGATCAGTATGAGGAGGAGAGGCTTGGAGGTAAATCCTTCGGTTCCACCAAGTCAGGTATAGCTCCCTTCTATTCGGACAAATATGCCAAGATAGGCTTCCAGGTCAGCGAGCTTTTCGATGAGGAGCTTCTTAAGGAGAAGGTAAGCCGTGTATGTGAGATCAAGAACGTGCTCTTTGAGCATATGTATCATAAGGATAGGATAGATGAAGCAGAGCTTCTTAATACCTTAAAAGAGTACAGGGACATGATAGAGCCTTATGTATGTGATACCTCCCTGTTCATCAACAAAGCACTTAAGGAAGGTAAGACGGTACTGCTTGAGGGTCAGTTGGGAACACTTAAGGACCCGGATCACGGGATATATCCCATGGTAACATCTTCATCCACCCTTGCTTCATACGGCGCCATCGGCGCAGGTATAGCGCCTTACGAGATAAAGCAGATCGTGACCGTATGTAAGGCATATTCGTCTGCGGTAGGTGCAGGAGCCTTCGTATCGGAGATATTCGGTGATGAAGCTGACGAGCTCAGAAAACGAGGCGGAGATGGCGGAGAGTACGGAGCTACAACCGGAAGACCCAGAAGAATGGGATGGTTCGACTGCGTGGCAAGCAGGTACGGATGCCGCATGCAGGGAACCACAGACGTGGCATTCACTGTCCTTGATGTGCTCGGATATCTGGATGAGATACCGGTATGTGTAGGATATGAGATAGACGGTGAGGTGACTAAGGATTTCCCTGTTACCAGACTGCTAGAAAAGGCTAAGCCCGTGCTTAAGAAGCTTCCCGGCTGGAAGTGTGACATAAGAGGAATTAAGGATTATGATGCGCTTCCCAAGGAGTGCAGGGACTATATAGAATTTATCGAGGACGAGATAGGATATCCCATCACAATGGTATCCAACGGTCCCGGACGTAATGACATCATATACAGGAAGAGCAAGTACAGCAAATGATAGACACCGTTATTTTTGACGTAGGCAATGTACTTACAAGGTTTGGCTGGCAGGACTTCATCAGATCCTTTGGATATGATGAAGACATATGTGTAAGAGTGGGCAATGCCACTATAGAGAGCCCGTATTGGAAGGAATATGACAGAGGCGTCATGAGTAATGACGAGATTGTCAATTCCTTCGTAAGCCTTGATAAAGGCGTGGAAAAAGAGATAAGAGAGACCATGAGGGATTTTAAGGGTATCCTTACCCCTGCGGATTATGCGATCCCGTGGATCAAAGCTCTTAAAGAAAGAGGATTACAGGTGTTATTCCTGTCCAATTTCTCCGAAAGAACCTATGAGGAGTGCAGGGATGCTCTAGGCTTTCTGGATTATGTGGACGGTGGTATATTCTCATACAGGGTAAAGCTAATCAAACCCGATCCCGCCATATATAAGTGTATCGCAGACACATACGCTCTTGTGCCTGACAGATGTGTATTTGTCGATGATCTTCTGGAGAATGTCAAAGCAGCCGAAGATTACGGCTTCCACACGGTTCTTTTTAAGGATTATAAGACAGCTTCCCTCACACTTGATCGCTTACTAAATATTACTGAATAATCAAAATTGTGTTATACCACAATATCTAGTGTCTTCCCACTTGACAATAGGCCGCAATCCCCCAATTTGTACGATTTCAGGCAAATACAGGAGTACTTTGGTACTATGGTATAAAAGTACTTGTTATGCTATATTTATGTCAACAATTCATATGGGGATTTGGGAGTTATGAATTTTCACACAAAGCGATTCATTAATAAGACCGGTTTGACAGAGACAGCCAGGATAGACAGGGTTGTCTTATTGTGTTACGCATTTTCCGCCATTGCACTTACGCTTTTTGGCAGACTTGAAGTGTACGACACTAACGGCAAAGAGGGCTTGGAGCTTTTTGTTGCGGTGATGTTCTACATCCTGTTGTGGTTCCCGGTTGCCGTGTGTAAGATATTCTTCTACAGACTAAGCAGGAATCAGGCATCGATCAAGACCATAGTATTTACTTCTTTCCTTCTGTTCTATGGCTTCGTGCTCCTGACCGATCCCAATGAGTATTGTATTCTTATAGCGATCCCTTTCTCAATCCTTACGATAGCATACAGTTATATGGCGCTGACACTTGGCGTTACCCTGGTGTCTACGATCATGGCTGCTGTATATGTGACTATTCCTTATGTAATGGGTATGACGGAGATCGCAGTTGAAAGGCTGTATGAGTATATCATAATCCTTGCGGTGATGCTTTTCCTTAATCAGATGACATATCTGCTTGAGGCCAAGCAGTACAGGAAGAGATTAGAGCTGGAGGCCGAGCGTAACAGACTCAAATCCTTCGTATCCGTAGGTATCAAGAGGATATTCGAATATGATGTTGTCAATGACAGGTTCATGACAGCGGGCAGTAGGGACGATAATTACGGTTCGGAGAGATATATAGACAACTTCAGGGATTCTGTTAAGAAGTTAAGATATGTACTTTTTGCCGATTGGGACAGGTTCGATGACTTCATATCCGAGTGTGACAGCGGAGTGGATATCATAGATAAGCAGTTAAGGCTGCGTGATAGGAATGCGGACTATAAGTGGTATTCCATCAAGGGACGCAGTATCAAGGATGAGAACGGCAAGGTGCTTAAGGTCGTCGGTGTCATGAACAATATCGACGAGATCAAGCGTATGGAGTTAAGACAGGCCGATGAGAATATGAGAGACTCCTTAACCAAGCTGTATAAGTTCGGCTATGCAAGGGAGCTTATCGAGGATTTCCTGCGCTCACAGGGTGAGAGTGATACTCCGGAGTATGCTGGAATGCTGGTGCTTGATATAGATAATTATGAGATACTCAACGAACGTATGGGTAAGGCATTCGGAGAGGAGATACTTAAGAATATCGCTTCGGATCTTGATGAGATATTCTATCCTACGGATGTACTCGGACGTATCGGCGGTGATGAATTCATAATACTCATGAAGAACATCGTCGATGTCAGGGATATAGATAAGAAGATCAGAGAGATACAGAGGGTCGTCAACCGTACATATGTGGGTGAGAATGTCAGCTTCGGCAGTACGATGTGTATCGGTGCCAGCGTATATCCCACGGATGGTGAGACCTTCGATGTCCTGTATGACAGGGCAGAGAAGGCTCTGGTACATGCCAAGAATGCGGGTAAGAACTGCTATGGCTTCTATCTGGCGGATAAAGAGGATGTATACAGCCAGTATCCGATAGCAGAGCGCAGAGCCAAGATCGAGAGAGTCGAGCAGGAGGTCATGTCAGGAGGAAGCCCTTCGGATTCGCTTATCGAACTTGCATTCAAGCTTATCGATGAGTCTAAGGATACGGACAGTGCCATTAATCTCCTTATAAGAAGAGTGGCAAGGCATATGAACCTCGGCGGTATCAGGATCAAGTCAAGAGTCGGCAAGGAATTCAAGACTGTTAATCAGTATCAGTGCTGTATGGTGCCGGATATGGATTTTGACAGTGCCGATATGACATACACCTTCGATCAGTGGACGGATATGATCGAGGAGTACAGATCCAATAACAATATCATCGTATGCGACAGCGTAATGGATATAGAGAATCCCGTTACCAGACAGCTCATGCTCGTATCCGGAGCCAAGTCCTATGTGGGATGTGCTTTCTATGATAAGGGTGAATTCGCCGGAAGTATTGATTTCGTGGATTTCGACGGACCGAGAGCATGGAGCGCAGGCGACCTTACGAATATACGTGCGGTTACCAATGTCGTGTCTTCATATCTGCTTAAGATGAAGGCTTATGAGGATGCGTCGGATACGGTTGAGAGACTTACCGGATATGACAGTGTGACGGGACTTATGACATACGAAAAGTTCCTTACCATAGTGGGTGAGTATATAGAGAATGCGCCTCATGGCAATTATGCCATGGTATATATGGACTTCAGTAATTTCAAGTATGTTAATGAGACGTATGGATATGAGACTGGTGATAGGATATTAAGAGAGCTTGTCAATGAGGCGGTGGGATACGGAGAGTATTACATATACGGAAGCCGTGTATTCTCCGACAATATAGTGATGCTGGCAAGGATCGGCAACAGAACCGAAGAAGAGATAGTAGCGGCTTTTGAGCGCGCCAGCAAGGTCTTCGCCGACAGGATGCAGAAGGAATACATTGACAGTAAGCTGATACTGGATATCGGCGTATGTACCTTCGAGATATGCGGACGTCCGGTGCCCATGAAGAGCATCATCTCCAATGCCAATATGGCACGTAAGAAAGCCAAGCTTCCCGACAGTCCCAGATGTATCGTATATGACGAGACCATGGGAGCCGAGGTCAAGGCCGAGGTCGCTTATGCCAACGATATGGAAAATGCGTTCAAGAACCATGAGTTCGTGGTATATATGCAGCCTAAGGTCAATCTGCAGACCAATGAGATCGAGGGCGCAGAAGCACTTATCAGATGGAAGAAGCAGGATGGAACCCTTATCTTCCCTAATGATTTCATTCCTGTATTCGAGAAGAACAAGAGCATTACACTGCTTGACTACTATGTATATGATGAGGTGTGCAAGTATCTTCGTAAGAGGATGGACGAGGGCAAGAAGATCGTCAGGATATCTGTCAACGTATCCCGTGTACATCTGTTCTCTATCAATGAGATAGTAAGCTATGTAAGAAGCCTGATCGTGAAGTATGAGATACCTCCGCAGTATCTGGAGTTCGAGCTTACGGAGACGGTATTCACGGATAAGGTGGATGACACGATACTTCTTATGAATAAGTTAAGAGAATTGGGCGTTAAGGTATCCATGGATGACTTCGGTTCCGGATATTCATCACTTAATGTACTGACTAAGCTGCCTCTGGATGTGCTTAAGCTTGATAAGGAATTCTTAAATGACTTCGAGAACGACCCTGATGAGAAGATCATCATACCGAGTGTAATAGATATGGCCAAGAAGCTTAACCTAAGAGTTGTCTGCGAGGGCGTTGAGACCAAGGAACAGGTAGGCTTCCTAAGAGAGGTGGGCTGTGATTATGCGCAGGGCTACTTCTATTCAAAGCCTATCACTCAGGAGCAGTTCGATGAACTTCTGGAGGTTGTATAGAGTATAATAACGGATAGGATCGATGGATATGAGCATCCGTATATAATATGATATATCTTCTGTGTGTCTATGAGCGGATATATTGTATTATGTCCGGGTGCCTTCTCTATTATAAGGGATGATCCGGTACTCTGTTGTATGTATTTCGGATATACATGTGATATAATTATGAGGGAAACGGAGGATGGCCATGTACGACATAATAATAATCGGAGCGGGAATAATAGGCAGCTTTATAGCACATGATCTGTCCAAGAGAAAATGTGATGTGCTTGTTATCGACAAAGAAGCCGATATCGCCAATGGAGCATCGATGGCTAACAGTGCCATTGTAC
Organism: uncultured Lachnospiraceae bacterium; assembly: GCA_905235845.1. Taxonomy (GTDB): domain Bacteria; phylum Bacillota; class Clostridia; order Lachnospirales; family Lachnospiraceae; genus Colinaster. Next base: position 8,606 of record CAJONG010000015.1, on the reverse strand, counting down.
ATGCGGGATATGATCCGAAGCCCGGGACTCTCAAGGCCAAGCTTAATGTCCGCGGCAATCGTATGTATCCGGGCATATGTAAGGAGTTAGGTGAACCGTATGTGCGAAAATCGGCTTTTGTGGTAGCTACCGACGATTCGGAGAGCAGGATACTCGATAAGCTTAAGGCACAGGCCGAGGACAGAGAGATAGAATACCGTGATATAAGCGGAGAAGAGGCAAGAGCTCTTGAACCCAACTTAAGTGAGAATGTGATAAGGGCTCTGGAATTCCCAACGACAGGTATCATATATCCATGGAATATTGCCATAGCACTGATGGAGGAGGCTGTACTAAACGGTGTCAGGCTTAAGCTGTCAGAGAAGGTGGAGAAGATTGACTGTCTGAGTCAAGAGAAGACCGGCGTATCTTCATCTGACGGACCGGCATATCTGGTCACTACGGATAAGGGCAGTTATGAGTCCAGATATGTGATCAATGCTGCCGGAGTCAACGCCGATACAATATACGGAATGGCACTGGGACATGAGCCCGACTACAATATCACACCCCGACGGGGTGAGTATTATGTCCTTGATGAGATGAGAGAGCCTGTGGTAAGCAGGGTTATATACCCGGTTCCGGGTCCGGCAGGTAAAGGTGTTCTGGTGGTGCCCACAATACATAATAATATTCTCTTAGGACCCAATTCTCTTCCTGTAGATGATAAGGATGCCAATTGCAATACCGCCGATGCACTTAGCTATGTTAAAGAATCGGTTAAGAAGACGGTGGATAATATACCGTTTGATAAAGTGATCAGGTGCTTCGCAGGTCTTCGTCCGTCAGGAGACAGAGGAGATTTTGTCATAGAAGAATCCAAGACTCTAAAGGGCTTTGTCAATGTGGCGTGTATAGATTCTCCGGGTCTTGCATCCGCTCCGGCTATCGCTGAATATGTGGTGGATGAGGTGATGAAGGACGCATTTGCCTATGATAAGAAGGCAGAATACGTGCATAGGAAGCCTATCATATGTATGAATGCTCTTACGGATGATGAGAAGAACAGGCTGATAAAGGAGAACCCCGACTACGGAGAGATAGTCTGCAGATGCTGTATTGTCAGCAAGGGAGAGATAATCGATGCTATCAGACGACCGGCAGGGGCGACTACTGTTAAGGGGGTCAAGAAGCGTGTCGGTCCGGGTCTGGGTAGATGTCAGGGTGGCTTCTGCGAGCCGCTTGTAGTGGATATACTGGCTAAGGAGCTGGGGATAGATAAGACCGAGGTACGCTATGATTCCAAGGATTCCGTCATGCTGATGGGCATGACCAAGACGGTCAATAAGAAAGAGGCGGTGAGGTCATGAAGAGATATGAGATAGTCATAGTAGGCGGTGGAAGTGCCGGTATAGCGGCAGCTATTGCGGCATATAATAACGGATGTAAGGATATACTTCTTCTTGAAAAAGACGCAGAGCTTGGAGGCATATTGCTGCAGTGTATCCACAACGGATTCGGACTGCATCGCTTCGGTGAGGAGCTTGCGGGACCTGCATATGCCGAGAAGTGGAAGGATATGCTTAAGGATACTTCGGTCGATGTAAGACTGAATACCACCGTGATACATCTGTATAATGATAAGACACTTACATATGTCAATCCTACAGAGGGATATGTGACAATACAGGCTAAGGCCATAGTGCTTGCTCTTGGCTGCAGGGAGCGAAGCCGCGGCGCTATCGGGACGCCGGGATACAGACCCAGCGGCGTATGGACAGCCGGAACTGCGCAGAAATACCTTAACATGCAGGGCTATATGGTAGGCAGAAGGGTATTCATATTAGGCAGTGGCGATATAGGACTGATTATGGCAAGGCGAATGGTATTAGAGGGCGCCGAAGTGCTCGGAGTTGCTGAGATCATGCCTTACTCTAACGGACTTCCTCGTAATATGAAGCAATGTCTTGATGATTTCGATATACCTTTGTACCTCAGTCATACAGTTACGGACATAAGGGGTAGGGACAGATTAAACGGGATCACGGTAAGCAGGGTTGACGATAGCCTGCAGCCTATAGCCGGTACGGAGATGGATTTCAATGTGGATACGCTGCTTATGTCAGTAGGGCTGATACCTGATACGGCACTTCTGACAGAGGCGGGCATCACGCTTCATCCCAAGACTAAGGGTGCTGTAGTGGATGAGCATATGATGACGGATATCCCAGGGATATTCTCTTGCGGTAATGGTCTTCATGTACATGATCTGGTGGATTTTGTCAGCATGGAGGGAGAAGAGGCAGGACTTGCCGCCGCAAGATATGTATCGGGTGAACTTAAGCGATCTAAGAGATATGCGGTGAGTGCAGGTGAGGGTGTTAACTACGTACTTCCTTCTTATATATCGCCTGCGTCTATGGAGGATGGTCTTGATATCAAGCTAAGAGTGAAGAATAATGCAAGGGATGTAAGGCTTGTCCTAAGGCAGGGTGATAAGCCGATCAAGGAGATCAAGAAGCTTCGTGTGGCTCCGAGCGAGATGGAGAAGGTGAAAGTCACACGTAAGGAATTAGCTGATATTTCGGGAGATATGATACTCTCGGTTGAAGAATAACTTTTATATGCGCTTATAAGGCTTAATACGGAGAATTAGTGTAAAAATGATTGATATGGCAGATACTCTGAATAAGACATTTACCTGTATAGTGTGTCCCAGAGGCTGTGAGGTAACGGCCACCATGGACGGTGAAGGCAATATACAGAAGATAGAGGGCAATTTCTGCCCCAGAGGAGCGGAATATGTCCGCAATGAACTGACACACCCGATGAGGCAATTGACATCTACTGTCATCATACACGGTGGTATATATGACAGACTTCCGGTGATCCTTTCATCCGAGATACCTAAGGATAAGATGATGGATGTAATGAGGGCGTTAGATGGTATTGAGGTGTCAGCTCCGATCAGACGCGGTGATGTAATAATCCATGATGTGTGTGGACTCGGTGTGGATGTGGTAGCATCAAGATCCATGTAAAAGGGCTGTATATTATGAATAATACCAATGTTGTAACAGAAGATGATAGCAGAAGAAAAAGGGTAAAACGGATATTAGCCATAGCTGGTGTCGTGATACTGATACTTATGTATCTTTTATTGCTGATCTTTGCTATAATAGATGTTGCGGGCTGGCAGCGATACTTCTTCGCATGCCTCGGAGCGACGATAATAATACCCGTGATCCTATGGATCAATATATTCCTGTATGACAGGATGATGGAGAGAAGAAAGGAGCAATAAGCCGATGGCGAAGACATTACTTGAGAGCTGGAGAGAGGAAGCCTATTCCAATACGGCTGATAAGGGAGCATTACAGAGCCTCTGGACAGACTATTTCGAGAAGGAGAAGAATATATATGCACAGCTACTAAAGACTCCAGATAAGGAAGTCAAGGGGACGGTGAAGGAGCTGGCGGAGAAGTTCGGTGTTGAGATTAAGATCATGACCGGATTTTTAGACGGCATCAACGATAGCCTTAAAAAGCCCAATCCGATAGAGGAGATGGATGAGGATACCAAGGTATCCCTTGAGTTCGACAAGGAGCTTCTGTATAAAAATATGGTGGCTGCAGGTGCCGACTGGCTCTACGGACTTCCCGAGTGGAACGATATCTTCACCGAGGAGAAGCAGAAGGAGCTGTACAAGGAGCAGAAGAGATCAACGACGGTCGTTAATGAGACCAAGATATATCCGAATGATCCCTGTCCCTGTGGCTCGGGCAAGAAATATAAGAAATGTTGCGGTAAAAATAAATAATATAAGATTAAACTGAAGAGAAGATGGCGTAGGCAACTGCCTACGCCATCTTCCTGTGTAAAAGGGGAATTCTTTCGGAAATAGTTTATAATCAATTAAACTAACCAGATAGTAATATACCATATAGCATAGTAAAAGGATAATATAAAATTGATATAACCATAAGATTATATTCTCATTACTATATTAAGTGGTTATCAATACTACATTGTTCAGACCTCCGTCATGGGAAAATGCCGGAACCGTAGCAGGATTGATTTTAACAGGTGAATCATATATAATTCCTTGATGTAAGTATGCTAATATCCTGAATTGTCATTATACTTTTTATCTCTCCACCAGCTCCTGGAGCAGTACGAATTCCTCGGGCAGATCCTTGCCTGCGTTGCGGTACTTGGCCTGAATACCCTCAAGTCTGTGAGTAATCTGTCCTACCGATATCCTGTGTCTTGACAGACATTCCTCGAAGATAGCGTTCTTAGATACCTTATCTCTGTATTCCTTACCAAGAGGGCAGAAGTTGAAGATTATGCTCCTTGCTACACGGTTAAGCCTGCTTGAACCGGCTGCCTCATACAGCATATACGTGGAATAATCGTATAAGAACATCTCCTTGAAGCTGTTCTTACACTTCTTAAGAGTCTCCTTGATCTTCTCCTTGGCATCATATGAAAGATCCCTGTTCTTACTGAAGAACTGGGCATAATCGCAGTATTCGCTGGTAAGAGAGTGTGAGGATACATCGTTCCACCTTGCGCCCTGTTCTCTCTTACACATCTCCCATCTGAACTCACCGGTCATACGTATGAAGGCTTTCTCGATATTCTCCACATAGAGGGAGGATATGACGAATCTGGCAGGGGTCTTGCGGTTCATTCCTTCTATCTCCTGCCACATGACACCGCGGCTGCCGGCATTGGGCATGAGTATCACATCGGGTCTTATATCGGTCATGACCGTGTCCTTGACGCCTATCTTGATATCTTCGAATATGAACTCGTGATAGAAAGCGGAGTAGTCTATGGCGCACACCTTATCAAGGGCATCTATTATCCTGGCGGGTGTCGTGAGTATGGCATCCGGCGTCCTGATTATATTGTCATCAAGGAGTATGGGGCAGTATCCGAAGATTCGTCCGAAGGTTATCTTGTTCACGGTAGGGAACATGTTCTTAAGCTCAAAATTAAGCTTTTCGTCTATATCCTCCGACATCTTGGCTTCCGCATCCCTGCCGATCTTACCCTCCTTGATAAGTGAGCGAAGATACTGTGCGTAATCCTGGTCGAACTCATTACGGCTGGGCTGCTTCTGCCCGTTATATATGGCCTCGAACCATTCTATGGCGGTGTAGATGCCATGCTCCTTGTGACCGTGGAAGGTCTCGGATATCCGGTACAGTGATATGGCATTATCCATGCCGCATAGGGTGGCATCCACGAAGCCGAAGTTAAGGAACATCTTAACGACTACGGGTACATCATCCGCGTTAATGGCCGCATGTACGGCATCGCTGTATATCTCATAGAAAAGCTTGGTGATCTGGCGTCTTAAGGTATCAACCTCTTTATCCGTAGACGAACGATCCGGCACCTTTTTAAACTGCTCTATGGCTTTCTTGAAATCAGTCGCTGTGCTCTGTTCACTTCCTGCATAGTCGAGGATCACGGTGAGTGCATCGGCAAGGTCTGCCTTGATGGAAGCCTCATCTGCGGAGCTTGCAGCCTTGGCTGTGGCCTTGGCCGCAGCTTTCGTATCGAACTCGCTTATCCTCGACTCTATCATGTTCTTATCTGCCACCTGCAGAGTATATACCTTATCTGCGATCTCCTTTATTATGGGAGTGATGGCGGATGTATCGTCACCGTTACCGGCTGCTCTTAAGTACAGATCGCAGTACAGGTCGTAGAAGTCAAGATAATCCTCATTAAGCAGATAAGAGGAGAAGGTCTCGGTGGCAGCCTTAAGCTCGCTCTCAAGATTAAGGATATATGATATGTCATGACTGCCTCTCTCAAGATATCCGTACACCAGTCCTGTACTTAGAGAGGGAGAGGACTCATTGACTATCTTCCTTATGCCTGCATAGAATTCTCCCATCCAGAAGGGCATCTCATCGTCAAGGGCAAAATCCTTAAGTTCATCCACGAAGGGAAGAGACTTAGGAGTTAAATGGAAGCCTGCCGACAGTTCGTGGTACTTATCCTGTAACCGGTTAAGGTAGGCAAGCAGCTCCATGCATTTTTTATAATCCTCGTTATAAGAGGCGATGATGTTGCATATATTACGGTTAAGGGATGATACTAAGAGCTTGCGCAGATCCTCCTGCTTATTCATCATGGCTACAAGTCCCTTGGTATTGGCGAAGGGATAGGGGATGAGGGACACATCGGTTGCCGCTATATATGTACAGATGTGCTCCTTGGAGGTGAGATTCAGTATACCCACCACATCACCCTTCCTAAGGGGGTAGCTTAGTGTACCTATACGTGCATCAACGCTTCCGTCTGCGATGATATAGAAGGAATCACAGGGATCTCCGACCCTGAATATTATCCTGTCCTGCTCATAAGTCTGCATAATGTATTCTCCCGACATAAGTGTATAACATGATCAAATTACTTAAAACTTACTTATCTATAATAACACATACTGTACAAAATGGGAAAATATGGTAAAATAAAATTCATATGCGGAGGTTAAACCTATGTTGACAGACGGTATGACACCTGACCAGGTGATGAACAAGTATAAGGATGATGTGAACAAGCTTGCAGCCTATCTTAACTGGCTTGAACAGAAAAGCGGTTCATCTGTTACAAGCATGTACGGGGATGACGGTATCAGTGAGAATTCCGTTGCCGTACCTGTGTATGACAGTACGCTTATGAATTTTATAAAGACTGCCGATGCAACCTCCTTCATGGACAGGAACTACCGTTATGCTTATACAAGGAACCGTATTAAGACCACAGAGGATGAGGTAAGATTCATAGATAATGCGACGATCCTTCAGATGGATGTACTGGGGGGTATCCTTTCCCATTATGTCCTCGGTGGCCGTACCAAGGCAAGATTATGGGCCGAAGGGATGAATAAGGGTGTTTTCCTGCGTTTGGTTAGGAAGATGAAGGAGCTTACGGACTTCTGGGCCAATGCAGAGCGTAAATAGTATTAGGAGGAGAAAAGAGTGAGCGAGAGAGCTGATGTAAAGAGACAACTGATCTTGGATAAGGCAACGGAGGTTTTTGCCGCTAAGGGATATCGCAGTGTCACGATGAAGGATATCGTGGAGGCAAGCGGTATAAGCCGCGGTGGTCTCTATATATATTATGATTCCACAGAGGAGATCTTCTTAGACGTGCTTAAGAGCATAGACGCGTGGGAAGACGAAGCCAATAAGAACATGGTGGCCAAGCTTAAGGAGGCCGGAAGTGCCGAGCTTCTGCTGTGGTTTTTGAAGGAGCAGAAGAAGGAGATACTTAAGGGTAAGAATAACTTAAGCATAGCCATGTATGAATATGCCTTTGCATGCAGGCAGGACGGCAAGAACTCCGGTGCCAAGCATAAGTTCGAGACGGCAGCCCTTGTGCTTGAGAAGATACTTGCAAGGGGCAATGAGAACGGTGAGTTCGACTGCGAGGATCCCAAGGCCGTTGCAAGCAATATGATGTACGCTATCGAGGGTATGAAGGTCATGGCCGGAACTGTCGGGATCAGCGAGAAGAAAGTAGACAAAGAACTGGTATACATGATGAGACAGTTCATGGAAGTGGAGGATTAATACCTGTGAGTAGTGTCAAACGTATCTACGTTGAGAAGAAGGCTCCGTATGCGGTTAAGGCAGGGGAGCTTAAGGATGAGATAGAGAGCTTTTTGGGCATTACGAACATCGAAGCGGTCAGAGTTCTGATCCGATACGATGTTGAGGGGCTTAAGGAAGATACCTTCAAAAAAGCATGCGGCTATGTATTCGGAGAGCCGCCGGTGGATGTGATATACGAGAGCGAACTGTCGCTTTCCGACAGAGAGCACATGTTCTCGGTTGAGTATCTTCCGGGACAGTATGATCAGAGAGCAGATTCGGCTGCTCAGTGTGTCAGATTCTTAGATGAGGATTCAGATCCCATCATCAAGACCGCGGTGACATATATTATAAGCGGTGATATAAGCGATGAAGATATCGCCCGTATCAGAGATTATGTCATCAATCCGGTGGATTCAAGGGTAGCAGACAACAGAATACCGGACACTCTTGTCACAGAATATGATGAGCCTGCGGATGTAGCAGTCATTTCAGGCTTTTGTTCCATGTCAGAGGATGAGCTTAAGTCGTTATATGACAGCCTGGGGCTTGCAATGACTTTCAAGGATTTCCTGCATATTCACAACTATTATACGTCTGAAGAGCACAGGGAACCCACAATGACAGAGATCAGGGTGCTTGATACATACTGGTCCGATCATTGCAGACATACGACCTTCTCTACGGAACTTAAGAATGTCAGTTTCGATGATGGCTATTATAAAGAGCCTATCGAGACCACATACCAGAGTTATCTGGATACAAAGGAAGAGATGTATGCAGGCAGGGACGATAAATATGTCTGCCTTATGGACATAGCCTTAATGGGAATGAAGAAGCTTCGTGCAGCAGGTAAGCTTGAGGACATGGAAGTATCCGACGAGATCAATGCCTGCTCGGTCATAGTGCCCGTTGAGATGGATTACGGCGAGGGCAAGGTGACAGAGAAAATGAAAGACTTTATGAGGGAATTGGAGGGCTACCGGAATCGTGAGATTGAAGTG
>CAJONG010000014.1 GCA_905235845.1 uncultured Lachnospiraceae bacterium | reverse complement strand
TCTGGCAATCCGGATATTTTCTTCCCGGCTCAGCTCGTTCTGAAGAGCAAAGTCAAAAGAATAAGCAAGCTGCGCCCTGGGGTGTTTCTCCACATGCTCGACTTCGTTCCAAAGAGTTGTCCTGTCCTTAAAATGCTCCGGGGCTTTGTCCGGAAGGATGATCTCATTCAGGATCACGCCACCCTTCCTGGTGTAATCATGGCATTCTCCGTAATAATCATCCCGCAGCTTTTCTCCGGCTCGATAGGCTGCGGACGCCACAGCACTTTGTCCGTCCCCGCGGGATACCTGTGTAACATGAAAATGATAAAGTGCCATTACTGCATCACCTCCTCGATCGGTTTGGGTTTAAAATTTTTCGCATACTCTCTTACGCCTGGAATCTTCATCAGCCCATCACAGAACTAAATGAAGTCTGTCTTCGATGCATCCTTGATCGCTGGAAAAATACTCTCCATATATCCGGCCTTGGTGCATAACAAATGTGTCCTCTGTTTTCTCGATGTCTCTTCCATTTTTCTGATCATGTTCTCCTTCCTTGTAAGTTGATGTTGTGCCTGCTGCTTTTTCAGTTTTGCGTCCTTTACCTCCTTCCTCAATTTTTCAAGATGCTCATATTTTTTTGCCATCGTGCTTGCCTCCTTTCTGAAAAATGTCAATAAAAAAGCGCTTCAGATTTTTCTGAAACGCTCATATCGCTGTTATTGCTTATCATAATGATACCTCATTCCCGATGATGCGAAAAGGGGAAAAAGGTTGTGTTTTGGTGGTTTTCAGGTAGTGTTTATGTAGTGTCCAGGTCTCATTTAGGAAAATCTCCGAAGCGCAGCGAAGGCAAAAGCTCGGCTCCGACGAATACCGAGCTTCGCAGAACGCACTCCATCCCGATGGGGATGTATAGAAGTGCGCCCTTATTAAAATAAGGGGTTAAAGATCTGAAGTCCTTCGGCTCTTTTCTTCAATCCCTTATCATAAGAATACCACAGCAATTTTTATATTGAAAGTTACAAATGGTAACAATCGGTAACAAATAGTAACATCGGGCGACAGCGACCTCTTTGTTGTTCCCGATTATAATCATAGCAGATTTTCGGAAAGCAAAAAATACTGTGAAGGTACTGATTTGGTACTGGAAAAGTACTTTTTTTCATTTCCTCGTCACTATAAATATATCAGATTCCGGATCAAAATAACATACTCAAAACCTACCGATTTCCTACCGAAATCCTAACGATTTCATACTTTTAATTCTTCTTCCTTTAGTTTCTTCAACACAATATCTAAATAGATTATATTGCTTGCTAGTTCCTGAGAAACATCATCCATACTTCCGGTTAAATCATCAAAATCATGTTCCGTTTGATAACTGACTATATTTTTTATTGTTAGTCTTTCAACGATGTCAGTCTCCTTAAAAATTGCATTTTCTGTCTGATGAACCAGCTTGTTTCTCATACTTCCAAATATTTTGATACACTCTTTTAGCGATATAGTTATGCCATTCCTTTGAAGCATATTTATTTCTTGAGTCAAAACCGGAAGAATATTAAACTCATCGTTCATGTTCATGATTTGTGTAAGATTAAACTTCCCCTGAAGCATAGGTAATAATCTTTCCTAAATGGTCATGGTTAGACTGTTCAAGCTGATTTTCAATGATAACTTTTGTTTCACTAGTTTCGTCTTTAGCCACGATATCACAGCGATAAGAGCCAACATAAACCTCTTGGTTCACATCAACAAGTGTCAATCCCAAAATATCATTTAAGTATTCTATATTTTCCGGTTCTGCGAGCCAGTTAGAGAAGTCATACTGCCCATGTTTCCATAAATCACGAATATCGACTTCTTTTAAAGTTCCAATTTTCATGCTATCGTCCCATCCTTCTTTTATCTTCTTTCATGCGGGGTATCCCAAAAACAAACTCAACCATTAATGTGGCGTTTTTATCGAAAAGTGATAATGTCATCCACTTTGCACTTAAGAACCTTACAAATCTTCTCAATGCTCTCCAAGCTCACATACTCATTTCTGCGAATTCTGGTCATGATATTTCCGCTGAATCCGGCAGCTCTCTGAAGTTCGATATCCTTCATTCTTTTTTTTAAATCTTGAACAGTTTATCGTACTTTACAGCCATTTCAATCCTCCATACTAGCTTGTAAAACACCTCTTGTATTATATCGTAAAAAGGTGATTCTATCTACTGCTTTTTCAGTAAACACGCGCTTTTTTCATCATAGTTTGTAATCTCACTCAATATCTATTCCTCCGCTTATTTGAGTATACGATACGGCCATAATAAGAAAAAACCCTGTCCTATCAGCCTTTATCGCTGATAGTCAGAGCCTTAGTCTTCATCCGTGTTGATGACTCGTATTCGTCATCTGGTTCCAATATTCGGATAGCCGCTCTCAATCTCCTTTATCCTGTCATAATACCTTCTGTTGACCGGAAGCTCTATCCCATGCTTTTGTGCCAGTGACAGCATGGTTCCTGCAAAAAGCTCCACCTCCGAATATCTTCCGGCAACCGCATCCTGTCTCATGGAAGGGTAGCTGTCGGGCTTCAGAGTGCTTAATATGCGTATGTCATTGTCATAATCCTCTTTCGTCAGGCTGACTCCCTCAAGCTCTGCCAGCTTCACCACCTCCTGCATGGCGCCCTTCAGATCCTCAGCCGCTTCGGGTATGTTCATCGCACCTGAATATGTTGTCCCGTATACCATGCAGGTCTGGTTGATACCTACATTTATCATGAACTTATTCCACATTGCGTGTCTGATATCATCAACCGATTCATAAGGTATCTTCGTCTCATTGAAAAACCCGGTGAGTCTGCTATATGCGTCCTTCTGGGAAGCATCCCTTATGCCTATCTGCAGCTTGCCAATCTGTGTGTAATCCACCGAACACCCGTCGCGCATGGCATCCATCCCGATAGGCACACAGTCAATGATATTCTCTCTCTTATATGTCTCGGCTATTATATCCTCGCTTATTATCCCGTTAAGCAAAGATACGATAACGGTATCATCGCCGGTAACATCCTTCATCATGTCAACAGCTTCTCTGAGTCCGCCGTATTTGGTCGCTATCATCACAAGATCGGCTTTTTTGAACGGAAGCTCTTTTATCATATCCGTATCAATGATATTGAATTCCATCCGCTCTCCGTTAAGCCTGTATATATCATCCTTATGCCGTCTGTATCTGTCACTGTCCATAAGATAATATATATGGTCTTTGCCTGCATTGTCAGCTATGCATCTGCCAAAGAGCAGGCCTAATGCACCCATTCCTATTATTATGGTATTCATAGACAATTCCTTTCACTACATACAAACCTTTTCCCCAGCCGGAGCATACACTTCCTTATCACCATAAGCAAACCATACATCCATAGCCGTCGGATTGATGCATATACTCATATCCGCATTGAATATCAGCTCTCTGTATGCCTTGAAGTAGTCATAGACCTCGATATTGGTCGCATACCAGATATCATCCCTGTCGCCTATCATGGCTGCGAACTCCTCTATCACGTTCCAGTTGTCATTGGCCTCGAACTCATAGCTGTGACCCCAGACGTAGAATAACATCGGCGCCCACCATTTCTTCTCATTAATGAATCTTTCGGTAAGCTCCATAAGCTTCGGATCATCATGGTGGCAGGTGGCAGGAAGTCTGAGCCAGTCCCTCGGTATATGGAAATCCCTTGTGGATTCCACCGTTCTTGCATAGCATATTCCGCAATTTTTAAGCGCACTGACGCATGTATCGTCATATGCTCCGTAAGGATAAGCAAATCCCCTGACTACTGTACCGAAAAGCTCTTCAAGCTCCCGTCTGTCACGTAATATCTCATCCGTTGCGGCATGCGGCGTAAGACCTGTAAGCGACGGATGGGTATATCTATCTCCCAGCCGCAATCCTTATATACTTCCTTCACCCTGTTTTTTGGCATACGTCTGTGTATCGTACCCGGTTCATAGGACACATCCTCAGGAGGGAAGCATCCGCTGTTGAGGTTGAAGGTCCCTTTAAGACCATGCTTTCTAGCTATCTCTATAAGCCTTACATCCTGCTCGACACCATCATCATAACTAAGTGTAAGAGCCTTGGGCAGTCCGCCCGGAAAACGCATTATCATATTCGCCATCTCTTTTACTCCTTCTTACCGACCTTCCTCTATCACTGTCTCATACAGGTTGTTACCGTCCTTATCTATTATGACTATGCATGGAAAATCCTTGACTTCCAGTTTCCTTATCGCTTCCGTGCCCAGATCCTCGTAGGCGACCACCTCTGACGATATTATCGCTTTGGATAATATCGCTCCCGCTCCACCTACCGCAGCGAAGTATACGCAGCCGTTACGCACTATGGCATCCTTAACCTCGGCAGATCTCCTGCCCTTGCCTATCATTCCCTTAAGTCCAAGGTCTAAAAGCCTCGGAGTATACTTATCCATACGGCTTGCGGTGGTAGGTCCCGCGCTTCCTATGGGTCTGCCCTCTCTTGCAGTGGACGGTCCCATATAGTATATGACATTATCCTTAAGCTCTATGGGAAGCTCTCCGCCTGCATCAAGCAGTTCATCCATCCGCTTATGTGCCGCATCTCTGGCTACATAGATCGTTCCGGAGATATAGACGTAATCTCCGCTTTTTAATGTGTCGATGTCCTCTTTTTTCAATGGTGCACTTATATGTCTGTCCATTTCTTCCTTTCGTATCTCCATTATCCTGTGTATGTCTGTGGCCTGTCTGTAACACGGCTCTGTGTATTTAACATATGGCTATCTGTCCATGTCATGTATGTCCTCATGTACATCTCCTGATATGTGAGGCATCCTCTGTACTATCAGTGTTATTATCACCACCCCTATCGCTGAGATATACATGCCTGCACCAAGCGCCATACCTACGCCTATAGTCACCCACAGCCCTGCTGCCGTATTGATACCGGATGCTGCACCCTTATTACGTACTATGACTATACCGCCTAAGATACCCACTCCTGTAATGATACCCGCTGCTACGCGGGATACATCGGTACTGAAGCCCTCTATCCCCATCACATCCTTAAATCCGTACTTGGATATGAGCATCATGAGCGCCGCAGCCACGCAGATCATCATATGCGCTTTGATACCTGCGACCTTGGTATGCTTCTCTCTGTCATATCCTATGATCAATCCGCACAAAGCCGCCGCCACGATACGTATGAGATGTATGATCTCCTCAATATTCCTGAAATTGTTCAATTCTTCCTGCATATGGTCCACCTCTTATAATTCTCTCACACTGTGCCTGTTCACATGACAGCAGATGTTGACCGCCACGGGAAGTCCTGCTATATGCGTGGGATATGTCTCTATATTGACTGCAAGTGCGGTCGTGGTGCCACCAAGCCCTCCCGGACCTATACCTGTCTTATTGATACGCTCAAGCATCTCTTCCTCCATATTCGCTGCCCACTCTGTCTCCGCCCTGCTTCCGGCAGGTCTTGTGAGAGCCTTCTTAGCTAAAAGCGCACATTTTTCGAAGGTTCCGCCTATTCCCACACCTACTACCATCGGAGGACAGGCATTAGGACCCGCATCCTTAACGGCTGTCAGGATCGCATTCTTAACTCCCTCTTCTCCGTCAGCCGGCTTAAGCATGAATATCCTGCTCATATTCTCCGAGCCGAAGCCCTTGGGGGCAAGCGTAAGCTTAAGTCCGTCTCCGGGGACGATATCATAGTGTATCACCGCCGGAGTATTATCTCCCGTATTGACTCTGTCAAGCGGATCGCGTACAACCGACTTACGCAGATATCCTTCCGTATATCCAAGCCTTACTCCCTCATTGATGGCATCGGTAAGGCTACCGTCTATATGAACATCCTGTCCTACCTCAGCGAATATCACCGCCATACCTGTATCCTGACATATGGGTATCATATCCTTGCCGGCAATATCCAGATTATCTTTTAGTTGACATAACACCTGTCTGCCCAGGGGAGATCTCTCTGATGCTGCCGCTTTATCAAGCGCTTCACTCATATCCTTCGTCAGATAATGATTGGCCTCTATGCACATCTCCTTAATTGTCTCGGTTATCTTAGCCGCATCTATCTCTCTCATATCAGTCTCCTTACAGCCCCTTACCTTTTTCCTTCCGTACATCGTCCGAATTCAGCATACAGTTCGTCTGCTATGGTCCTCATGGTCTCCTTATCAACCTTACATATATGTCTGTCGTATGTATAGAATCCGTTGGTCTCATCCTCCACATCACTTAACTGGGTATAGATGCTTCCCGAACAGCCAAGCTCTATATATGAGATTATATCATCCTTATAGAGCTTATGTATGGCTTCGCTTAGAACCTTCTTATCCTTGAAGCTCTTATATCCGTAATTACCAAGAGGATTGAAGGTATGCCCCTTCTCAGCGTAATCATATCCGCCGAATTCGGAGATCACCACCGGATGGTGATGATGCAGAATCTTCGCCACTTTATGAAAATACACATGCCTGCTGACAACATCGCTTTTGAACTGTCTGAACCACCCCGAGGTCGAATCAACTATCCTCGTGGGGTCAAGCTCCTTAAGATCCTCATATAACCTGTCACTGTCGAACTGTCCCCAGCCCTCGTTGAATATGGTGTAATAGCATATACAAGGGAAATTATACAGATACTTCACTATATCCCTCATATGCTCTTCGAATATACGTCTGCTCTCCGGGTCATGATGGGCAAGGTGGTCTGTCTTGGCTTTGATGCCGACGGTCGGCAGCACCGTATCTCTCATGAAGCTATAATCGGAGTTATTGATCATATCCTGCCATACGATCATCCCATGTACATCACATGCCACATAATAAGCCGGAGGCTCCACCTTAATGTGCTTACGCAGGGTGTTAAAGCCAAGCTCCTTCATGTTAAGCACATCATTCTCATATCCTTCCTCTCTGTTAGGCAGGAATATGCCCTCCGGATAATATCCCTGATCCAACACACCGTGGAAGAATATGGGCTTGCCGTTAAGTAAGAATCTCTTATGATCCCCCACCCTTCTTATGCTTACGGTCCTTAATGCAAAATAAGACACTACCGAATCCGTCGCGGTACTTACCCGTATTCCGTACAGATACGGATCATCGGGAGTCCAGTTCTTAGGATCTTCTATCTCTATATAGGTCTTATTGCCGTTATATGTCTCTCTGTATATCGTACTCTTAGGTATATCCGCAGCCTTATCCTCACTGTCTGTCAGCGCGATAAGCTCTGCCGGATTATAGCCTTTAACCGGCTCATACACTTCAACGGTATAGCTGTCGGCATCTCCGTCCACCACAAGCCTTATTCCGTCAAGATCCGGCGTTATCTTAAGTCCTCTTATATACTGCATGGGAACTTCTTCTATCCATACACTCTGCCATATCCCGGATACATCCGTATACCACATACCGCCGGGATTCCTGCTCTGCTTGCCGTATGGATATCTTATATCCAGTCTGTCCGTCACATGCACTTTAAGTACATGGGCACCCTCAGTCTTCACTATATTGGTGATATCATAAGAAAAAGGCAGATAACCGCCCTCATGATGTCCGACACAGACTCCGTCTACCGATACATCGCATATCTGGTCCACAGCCCCGAAGTGAAGCAGCACCCGGTGCTCTCCTTTGGCCGCAGGATGACTCTTCCTCCCCGTCCTGCGAACTTCTTCTGTGTCATGTCTGTATTCAAAAGATGTGTAATAATCATATTCGTCAGGTATACTTCCCTTGTATTCGGGAAGCTTATCGTATCCCGAAAGAACCGATTGAAGGGGAAAAGGCACTGTCACTCCGCAATCCCACTTACCATTAAGGCTTACCCATCTGCCTTCTCTTATAAGCTGTGGTCTGGGATACCTGCTAAATGGTATCTCTCCCACATCCATATTCATCTTAAGAATCTTTGTATTCTTTCTCCTGTCTGCCATGAACTACTTACGTTCCTTTGATGAATATAATTCCTCCAGCTTGTTGTGAAGATTGGCATTGTACTTATTGAGCATGGATATATATTCCTGCTCTCTGGTATTGTCCTTGACAAATACCTGGAAGCCTCTCTTCTTCCTGCCGTCAAAGAGGTAATTGACCTCTACAAAATAGTCCTTACCGTTCTTATTGTAATGGAACTTATTATCCTGGGGATTTTTCTCGAATTCCTTGATCCACATAAGTATGGAATCGGTAAGCACCTCATTATTCTCAATGGATGTATCCACCTTCATGAAGTACAGATCCGTGAAGATGTCCTTTGCCGTCT
Organism: uncultured Lachnospiraceae bacterium; assembly: GCA_905235845.1. Lineage (GTDB taxonomy): Bacteria > Bacillota > Clostridia > Lachnospirales > Lachnospiraceae > Colinaster. Next base: position 25,154 of record CAJONG010000014.1, on the reverse strand, counting down.
TATTGCTGGCAAGATAATTGTACTTATGATCTATGGATACAAGCCCCGTGTCTCCCGACTGGATAAAAGAGTCTATGCCCGTATCGGTAATATCATACAGACATATCCTGTGTGCTATCAGCAGATATATAAGCTGGTCAAGCACATATACCGCCGGAATAAACTCTATCTTCTTAGTGATCATCCTTCCTCCGAAGAAAGCGATCATAGAGATGATCTCAGATATCAGCAAAAGGTATATGGTCCGATTCGAGGTCTCAAGCTTCTTGAAATAGCTGTATATGATACCTATCAGACTTATAAGGAAGTACAACACCACCATTATATAGAATACGGTGTGGATAGGTCCGTAATCCTTGACAAGCTCAACTATCCCGTCCGTACAGGTATACTGCACATCCTTGTAGAAGATGGGATATTTGCCTACGGTAAGCGCCGACAGATATACAAGCATGGATATAACTACGAAGATAATGTTGATCCGTCTGTCATATTCTATATTACAAAGCTTAAGTATACCGAGCATTATAAAAAGCAGAAGAAAAACTCCGCCCAGATATGTTATCTTATTGGCCATAATGGCAGCCTCTAACGACTTGGCCCCGGCAAGCATCATATATCCCATATTAACTATGGGTACAAGCACGAAGATCACCGTAAGATGTACGTCGGAATGCCTGTGCCAGATCAGTATATACACGAGAGTCATTATGAGTGACAGTATGAATGCTGTCGAATAGTAAGCAACCATATAATTCTCCTTCGGTCAGCAATGCAACCATGAGATCACATATCCCAATGCAGCCTGTGAAGCTCTCCCTCTTCCTGCAGTCCCTTGAAGCCCTGTTGTCTTAATGCCTCATATAATACGATCGCTACGCTGTTGCTTAAGTTAAGTGAACGTATATCAGGCAACATAGGTATCCTTACGCAGTAAGGCTCGTTCTCAACAAGTATCTCTTCGGGTATCCCCGCACTTTCTTTTCCGAACATTATATAATCGTCCGGTCCGAATTCCACCTCGGTATATGTCCTCTTAGCCTTGGTGGTGGCATACCATATACGAGGTTTTATCCCGGATGAACCGGACAGCTTCAGGAATTCCTCGTAATTGATATATCTGGTAACATTAAGCTTATCCCAATAATCCATGCCCGCCCTCTTGACAGACTTCTCATCAAGCAGAAAACCAAGGGGCTCTATGAGATGAAGCGCCGTACCTGTCGCTACACAGGTCCGACCTATATTACCGGTATTGGCCGGTATCTCCGGCTGGTGTAAGACTATGTTCATAATTCTATCACGGACTCTTTTGTTTGACGCCACATAATGATATACTTTCTATGTCATACCGTGTGCCGTATGGTTAATACTGTAATCCGTATTCTATAGTATAACACATCACCGGCTGTTATAGGTATAAAACAGATAAACTTATTATTAATTACACTATCACGGAGAACGCCATGAGATACCCTGATTTTCTAAAGACTAACGGTAAGATCGGCTTCGTGGCTCCATCATTCGGTTGTGCCACTGAGCCATATATTTCATATTTTGACAATGCACTGAAGAAACTGCGTGCCGAAGGCTACACTCTTAAGCTCGGACCGAACTGCTATGTCGAAAAAGGCATCGGCATAAGCAATACTCCGGATAAATGCGGAGCCGAGTTAAATGAGATGTATACGGATAATGATAGCGATGTCCTGATCTCCTGCGGCGGCGGTGAGATGATGTGTGAGGTTGTTCCGTATATTGATTTTGATAAGATCGGCAGAAGCAGACCCAAGTGGTATATGGGCTATTCCGACAATACTAATTTCACCTTCCTCTCGGCCACACTTGCAGATACTGCCGCTATCTACGGACCCTGTGCCGCAGCCCTCGGTATGGAACCGTGGCATAAGGCCATACATGATGCAATGTCCGTGATAACAGGAACCGGAATCAGTGACGATTCTTTTACCTTTAAGGGATATGACAAGTGGGAATATAAGAATAACAAGGACGAAGCGATGCTCTTTGCTCCCTATAATACAACCGAGGATTCCAGGATAATCAGCCTTAAGGATGGGAGCATAGGCGATTATGAAGAGGATGTTCGCCTGTCTTATATCGATCCTGAGGGAGAGCCTACAGTCATCAGGAGACCGGTATCCACAGGCGATATCACCATGTCGGGGAGACTGATCGGAGGCTGCATGGACTGTCTGGCACATCTTATCGGAACACCATATGACAAGGTGAGCGAGTTCGCCGACAGATATGCATCCGATGGGATCATATGGTTCCTGGAAGCATGTGATCTTAACCCCATGGAGATAAGAAGGGTCATGTGGCATATGAAGACAGCCGGATGGTTCAGTAACGTATCCGGATTCATAATAGGACGTACCGGAAGGTACGGTGAAGAGATGATGGGGCTTGATAACTATCACGCTGTGGTTGACATAATATCCGAATGTGGAGTTCCGATATTACTTGATGCCGATATAGGTCATCATCCACCGATGATGCCCATTATATGCGGCTCAATCGCTACTGTCCGAACCGTAGGCAATTCCTATAGTATAGAGATGCGATTAGGGTAGAGATTAAGAGACCGGAGGTTAAGCCTCCGGTCTCTTAATCTATTGCAGCATAGATCATAGGTCTGATCTATGACAGACAGACGCGTATATGCAAAATGGAAAATTTTTATATAATTTTGTAAAATATACTTGACATTATTCTACTATGGGATTATTATAGGCTCATGAAAAGCAAAGACGTCACCTTTTCAAAGCAGATCAACAATCGGTCATAGAGATAAGGAGGAGACAGTAATGAATGCTCAGGGATTTGGATTTGTAACAGGAATAATAGTAGGACTCATATTGGTGGTGATACTCTTTAAGTTCGCCAATACGAACAACAAGATCAAGACGGAATATGATGAGAGACAGGAGAAGGTCAGAGGCAAGGGATATATGTATGCATTCTATACGGCTCTTATAGTACAGGCCATATTGGTGCTGTCATCCGTCTGCAAGATAGAGATACCCGTCGAAGATTACATTCTTCACTTTGCGGGAATACTCGCGGGCTGCCTGACACTGGGAATATACTGCACATGGCACAATGTATACTGGGGTCTTAATAACGATCATCGCAGATACGGTCTTGTCTTCGTGGTAGCCATCATAATCAATATCTTGGCTATAGCAGGACCTGCCATGAATGGCATGCTCTTTGAGGAAAACGGCAAGATAGGTCTGCCGGCGCTTAATATCATGGTTATATTCATGCTGTCCGTAATCGGAATAGCTTATCTTCTTAAGAAAGCCGTTGATGCGAAAAAAGATACTGAAGAGGAGGACTAAGTATGAAGAATCTGCGACTTAAAGCAGCTCGTGCCGGCATGGATATGTCACAGGATGATCTGGCCAAGATATGTGAAGTATCAAGGCAGACCATAAGTTCCATAGAGAAGGGGGATTACAATCCCACGATCAACCTCTGCATCAGGATATGCAAGGCACTTAATAAGACATTGGATGAATTATTCTGGGAATAGACGGATATTACGCTTTATCAACTATCGAAGCGTCATAATCTCTGCCCTTAGTGATCTTAAGCATTCGCTTCATATAAGCGAATGCTTCATCCTTGCCCTCATCCCGCATCTTCATAAGAACTGCTTCTAAAACCGCCTTGGTATCCTTATCTATGGTTATATGCTCCGCTCCCTTGGCATAATAATTCCATGGATCGGCCTGAGTGTATTTATCCCCGTTATAAGCTGCACAGGCGGCATATCTGTCGGCTATCATCTCAGCCACATACTTAAGTGGCATACGGCAGCCTTCAAGCTTAGCTTCTCCCCCTGATGTATAGTCTATCCAGTATTCGAAATGATGCTTATTGCGTCCCTTATGATGAAGCCAGCTTGTGGATACTCCCGTAAGTACGCGGCTTGTGGCATTGGGTGAGAAGGTTCCCGAATAATACTTCACACTGGGTATGAATTCGGTGGGAGAGAATTTGCTCATATCATGCAATATCCCCTGTGCATACAAGCCCATCTTAAAACAGCCTTCTCTCACATAACTCTTATGAGTAAAGACTGTCCCGAGATGTCCGAACAGTCTTTTTACAAAGCTCATATCCTTATATGCGTAATAATTCCTATCCGTATTGTAATTAGTATCCACAGACATATCTTTTTCCTTAACTTACTTTGATCCTCTTAGCCGTTATAAGCCTGACCGCATACATGATCAGAAGCGCCGTTATAATACACAGCACGAACGTAATGACTATCCCGATGTAATAGTTGAGCTGCCCGAAGGCCGCAGCGACCCATCTGTATATCCCCCAGTGCAGACAATATATCGGCAGACTTAAGGTACCGAGGAATTCCAATGGCTTCCATGTGATCCTTGAAGTATAGGTTATTCCGCTTAATGCCAAGGCAAGTGATAGCGCAATTACGTAGAGACTTATAAGCTCCTCATATCCGTGCACCCCTCTTACCACATTGCATAAGAATATGACCAGTGCAAGCAGTTCAAGTACTGTAGCAACCATAGGCCTTGAAGACAACGTTTTATTATCCGCTATGGCCTTCGATGCATAATATATTCCTGCACCCATTAACAGGCTTGAAAAGCCCCTGATGGCTGCACTGCTTACAGGTCCCACAAAATCCTGCCACGGAAGGACTCCTCCGAATCTTGCGACCATCCATCCCTGAAGCATGGGCGGTATGAACCATATGATATAATTCCTGAATATGTCCTTACACCTGATACCGATATACATCACGATCGGAAGTGCTAATAAAAGTGCCGAGAGATACCACATGGGAGCATTACGATATGTGAGCGGGTCCAACGGACCCATGATCCCCGTAAGCGGCAGAAGCGTAAGCTCTGACAGCATACATCTCAATCTGCCTGACATATCGGCTAGGTCGATCGAACCTCCTGTCAGTCCTAATATCACAAGCTCCAGTATATACACTATGACCGTTCCGAATGCCATATAAGGCATGGTCTTAAGAAGCTTCTTAAGTGTATATCTTATGCTGTATCCCATGGGATTCTTCACAGGAGATGACATGTGACTTATATGACGGATCGCATAATAACCCGTAAGCATGAAGAAAGCATCCGCCGCCAGACCTCCCGACGGAAGAATCGTGATCTCTCCCCTCGTTACATGTCCCGAGTGATGTAAGAAGATTATCATGCAAAACAGAAACCGAAGCAGATCTATATATCGGTTTCTTACTGTGCTTCCATTATCGTTCATGATACTCTGCCCTTTTCTCCGGTCTCTTTACTCTCTATCTCGTCCCTGTATCATATGTTGCCGGATCATTATCCATTATCTCATGATGTCTGCTCTTGATCTCGTACATAAGACTGTCACCGTCACTGATCAGATCATCGACTGACTTCGTTCCGTCAGTATATGCCACACCGATACTTATGGTCACATAAGGACCGCCCGGACGGCACAGATTACGGACTGCCTGTTCCAATCTGTGGTTCTTGACATCTATCTCGGTACTGTTCACGGCTCCTTCCAATAGCAGCGCATATTCATCTCCGCCGAGTCTGGCTGCGATCGCTTCGGGATATATCTCGCATATAAGCCTGGCTGTACGCTTGAGTATATCATCACCTCTGGCATGTGAATATGTGTCATTGATCTTCTTGAAATTATCCAGATCCATGTACAGAAGGGTCATGGGTGAGCCGATATTCTTCTCCAGATACTCATAGAAATATCTCCTGTTGTATAATCCCGTCAGAACATCCGTATTGGCCGCCGTAAGGATCGATTCCTCATATATACGCTGATATGTGACATCCTGCATCATACAGAAGTATCCCGATGCATTGCCCACAAAATCCGTGATCATCTGTTCAAGCACACTGAAGGAGAAGACCTTATCATCCTTAATATATGTACATTCCTGTCTGGAGGATCGCTTATCCTCGGATTCGACCTTATCCCCCACCGGGGTCAGAGCACTTGATCTCCAGTCTCTGTAATCGAACTGCTCGATCTGATGAATACCGGTCAGCTCTTTTAACGATGTATTCATGCGGATCGTCTTCCAGTCTGCAGACAGAACTGCCATTGGAAAAGGTATATTCTCAATGAGCACGGACATCTCAAGATCCATATTGTTAAAGCCTGTCACATCATGACCTATGCCGCATGTACCAACCACATTACCGAGCCTGTCATGCAACGGAGTCTTATAGGTCGTGAACTGCTTCATATCATTGCCTGTCTGTACCAGTTCCTCGAAGATCCCTTTTTTACCGGTGGATATAACGGCCTCTTCGCTCTTTCTGCAGGCAAAATCAGATGATTCATATTCTTCCCTTGATATGTTCCATATATCAGGATGCTCCTTATAGAGACAATCACTTATATCTTTATTCACTACCCTGCCGAATGTCTCGTTAAGCACAACATGACGACCAACCTCATCCTTGACCCATATCATATCGGGCGAACTGTCGATTATGGATTGCATCAGATACTGATATAACCATGCTCTGTAACGTGTGATCACGCCGTCTATTATATGTGTGATCCCCTTGTACAGGACCAGCTTCGGCATATCGACCGACAGGATATTGTCTATCTTCCTCTGCTCGCTCTCATTAAGATCCTGACAATCACCGATGTATAATGTGCTGAATCCCTCGCGGGAACTGAATTCTGTCAGAAGGAAGGTGTCGTCGCTTATAAGCAGTCCGTATGCCCCCTCCTCACAATCCGGCCTGCCCTCATAGGGAACAAGGATATACTCATCCTTAACAGCCTCATTTTTGCCTTCATTCTCTCTGTTCTTGTCTTCAATGACAGCTTTGATGACTTCTCTGTGCTTTAAAATGCTGTCAACATATACATTAAGCCTGATACCGATCATATTACTATACCCGAAACCCTTAATACCCTCTGCAAACTGTTTGATCCCACAAACGAAATCATGATGATAATATATTTTATCACAAATATCAAATTTATGGAATTATATCAGGGAACCCAGTTTCTTGTTATGTCAACCACTTTTCCTTTATCTACCATAACCGTTGTGGATACGTAGTTAAAAGAATCCGAAGCTCCGTCCAATCCATCCAGATAATCCTGTAATTCCTCATAGGTCGCAGTCTTGGGAGATGCTGCATCCTTATAGCTGTCGCTTATCGTCAGCTCTTCACTTATGGGCAGAGTGCTTCTGCCAAGCTCGATATATGTGGGATAATTATCCATTGACCTTGCCTTGTAGGTTCCTCCGCCTGCCGATGTAAGCTCGGCTCCTCCCTCCTCAAAACCGCCGTTGACTATCAGATCACCGTTCACATCCTGTATGGACTCAACCACTATCTCGCTGCCGCCTATCTTAAGAGTGTCTCCTATCTGCATAAGCCCGATCTCCACGGCATCGAAAAGCTCTTCCGTATATGCCGTAAAAGTAAGTGTTCCTGCTTCCGTATCAAAGTCTTTGACATTAAAGAGGGCGTTGACCGTACAATCGGGAACCGATACGGTATCATATTCCATTCCCAGAGGCTCTATATATGAACTGTGCAGATCTTCCTCCGGTATATTCTGCGTCTGTGCATTCTCCTTCTCTTGTGCCCTGCCCAGTATCTTCATGGCTCCGTCAATATCTTCATCCTGAGCTCTTTCGGAAAAACAGGCCGTAAGGGTCATGCTTGCCATGACCGCTATCGCAATTATACTAAGAATTCCTTTTTTTCTGTTAATCATGATGTATCCCCATAGACCTTTCATCTATTCTCTTTTATCTGACAGAACTATCATATGTCAATTTCATCTTAATCGCAAGTAAGAGGGGTAAGGAGATAAAAAATTTTCTTTGACATTGATTATTTATTTTTCTATGAATATACTTAGAATATAGCGTAAATATGTCGGATAAAGTGAGGTATGTATGAGACTGGGTAAAACAGAGATAACTACAATTCAGAATGCATTCGGTGCGCTTCCTATCCAAAGGGTGAGCGAGGATGAGGCTGTAAAGCTCCTTCGCAAGGCTTATGACGGGGGCATGACCTATTTTGACACAGCGAGATACTACAGTGACAGTGAGCATAAGCTGGGCATTGCCTTTAAGGGCATCAGAGATAAGCTCTATATCGCTACCAAGACAGGCTCCGTGACTGCTGAGGGATTTTGGAAGGATCTTGAGACCTCTTTAAGAGAGCTTCAGACAGACTATATAGATGTCTATCAGTTCCACAATCCCGCTTTCTGTCCCAAGCCCGGTGATGAAAGCGGAATATATGATGCCATGCTTGAAGCTAAGAAGCAGGGTAAGGTACGACACATAGGGATTACCAATCACCGTCTGGCTGTGGCTAAGGAAGCTATAGAAAGCGGACTCTATGAGACGTTGCAGTTCCCCTTCTCATATCTGGCGGATTCCAAGGATATTGAGCTTGTGAACATGTGTAAGGATTCGGACATGGGTTTTGTCGCCATGAAAGCTCTCTCCGGTGGTCTGATAACGGATTCCAAAGCCGCTTTTGCCTATATAGCACAGTATGACAATGTGCTTCCCATATGGGGTATACAGAGAGAATCAGAGCTTGATGAATGGCTCTCTTACATAGACAACCCTCCGACGATGACAGAGGATATCAAGGCTGTGATAGATGCGGACGTATCGGAGCTTTCCGGCGAATTCTGCCGCGGCTGCGGATATTGCATGCCATGTCCTGTGGGAATAGAGATCAATACTTGTGCAAGAATGTCGCTTATGCTGCGCCGTGCCCCGTCTTCTGCATGGCTTAATGAGACATGGCAGAATAACATGGCACAGATTGAGAACTGCCTGCATTGCAACAGTTGTAAGAGCAAGTGCCCTTACGGACTTGATACTCCGTCCCTCTTACAGAAGAATCTTGAAGATTACAAGAAGGTTCTTGCAGGGGAAGTGCCGGTATAGTGCTTGGCATCAACTCTGCTTTTTCCTGATAAGAACTATAGGAGTTGTCTCTCTGCCCTGACCGCAGGGATTATCTCTTATAAGACCGTGAAGCTCCTCGGGTGTGAGTCTGATATCATCAGACCATCCGAGGACTTCCTGTCCTAAGTCATTAGCATCCACTATCATCACACTCATACCGAGCTTATCATGTATCTCGTTGCACACTCCTGTAGGGTCAGCGGGATTCTCTATACCTATATCCCTGTATTCGTCCCATACATGATCATAGAATCCGTCAAGTCCCGATACATCCTGACCGACTATCTCATAGAAGACTCCTCTTTTGCCGAAGAGCTTGCATACGCCGCCTGCGAATGACGCCCATATCACCTTGGGAAGTCCGCATTTGGATATGGCATACTGCATCTTGATAGGCTCACCCACACCTATTCCGGCTGTTGTCTTGCCGGCGAATTTACTTAAGAAATTAGCCCAGAAGCCTATGGGGAGCTCTTCTCTTTTCACTATCCTGTTCTGGCACAGGGCGATTATCTTCTCGCTTGATGAGACTATGTCACCTTCTTCGTATAAAGGCGATACATACTGCCTGAATACATCTATGTAGCTTTCACCCTGCTTCACAAAGTGAGTCTTGATGGCATGGCGCATATATGTCACGCCGTTTACCTCAATATCGACATTTTTACCTTCATTGGCCTTAAATTCAAAATCAGTTGCCACTTTATGCCTCCTTGTATACAACGGATGTCTTAATCTTATCCGCAGTCGCTCTGTCGCTTAGTGCTTCTATAATTGCCAATGCAAAAGGAATAGCCGTTCCAAGGCCGCGGCTTGTGATGATATTATCTGCCACAGATACCTGTTCTGTCGAAGTATCCGCGCCCTTAAGCTCTCCCTCAAGACCGGGATAGCAGCATGCTTTCCTGCCTGATAGATGTCCTCTGTGTCCTAAGATCGTAGGAGCAGCGCATATGGCAGATACTCTCTTACCGGTAGCTATATATGCATCCACCTGTTCCATCAGCTTATCGTTAGCTTCAAGATTCCTTGTTCCGGGCATTCCTCCCGGAAGAACTATCATATCACTTCCGGCAAAGTTGACATCATCTATAACCGTATCCGTCTTAACAGATATATTATGAGAACCTGTCACCTCATTCCGGTCCGTTATGGACACTGTGGTTATATCTATACCTGCCCGTCTTAAGAGGTCAACAACAGTTAATCCTTCGATCTCTTCAAATCCCTCTGCGAAAAAAATCAATACCTTAGCCATTTTCTCTCTCCCTTCCTTCAATCCTTTTTAATATCTCATCATACTGCTTATACATCTTCTGCGTCTCATTTTCGAGCAGATAATAATGTGCAATGTAAGGTATGAGCAGTACCATCAGTAACAGCGTAAGCAACGCCAGCGGATAGTAATCGGTCATGATAATAACGAATACCGAGCCTATCGTAAGTAATGCGAATGTAAGAGTTACGAGCAGGTGGATAAGTCTCTCATGCTGGAAGAAGCCTATCTGAATGAGATGCTCTTCAAGCAGCTTATTCCAGTCGCCGACCTCCCTCTGTCCCGACAGACAATCGTCTATCCTCTGTCTGTATTCAAGAATGCGTTTTTTCATAGATTCCACCATGGTGAGTGAAAAATAATTTATCAAAATTATTTTTCACTCTTAATCTCTCCGTTAGTAGCTGCTTATCTTATCTTCTGAATCATCCTTATTGTTCTCGATATTCTTAATGGTCACATAATAGCTGACGCTGTCATTAACATTAACCTGTACCCTGTCTCCGACCTTGTGCTTCATAAGAGCCTTGCCAAGTGGTGATTCTATCGTTATAAGGTTATTCAGCGAATCGCTCCGTATTGATGTAACAATCTTATAGGTCTCTTCACTTCCATCATCTTCGAACAGGACCGTAACGAGATTATTCATCCCCACTTCATCATCAGCACTGTCATCCTCTATGACTTCGGCTGTTCGCACCATTCTCTCAAGATATCTTATTCGGCTCTCATTCTTATTCTTGGCACGCTTGGCAGCATGATACTCGAAGTTCTCGCTTAAGTCTCCATGCGCTCTGGTCTCCTTGACATCTTCAAGCAGTTCATGTCTTAGAGTCAGCTTGCGATACTCGATCTCATCCTCCATCTTTTTTATATCCGATTTAGTCAGTCTGTCGTACATTCCATTCCACCTCTGTATTGCCTATACCGTTTCCGGAGACATCAAGCTTTGCTTCAACGAATAAATGGCATATGAAAGCCGAGAATTCGACTATTTATGGTTCTATTCTTACAAAGAATCATAAGTTCTGCTTTGTTATAAGTCAATATTTTTGTTACAGGTTCTAGAAGTTGAAGTATAAGAAGGTCGATACTCCGGAGAAGGAGACGACCGCCCATATGAGCAGGAGTGCGGAAAGCACCGCTTTGCCCACTGTGGGTCTGAATCTTTCCTCATGTAGATTCTTACAGCATAAGCATATCACAAATGACAGTATAAGATACATTATCATGTACCACTGATAGTATGTGGTAGCAAGTGCCCCGACAGGACCAAGCATGGCAAGTATCATATTCACTTCCTTCATTATGAAGAGAAGGAATATATCACTGCTTATATGCATATCGGAGAAACTGCATATCTTAACCCATACAGAGAGACCCTCAGATACGCTCGGCGCATAGAAAATTATCCATAGCATATTCACGATAAAGAAGGTGACAAACCATGCGATAGCCTTCGGCACCTTATCCCATATCTTCTTGCACATCCTGTTAAGTACCTGCAATATACCATGCAGAACACCCCATAATATGAAGGTCCAGTTGGCACCATGCCAGATACCGCTTACAAGGAATACGATAAGTATATTGATATAGGTGCGTACCCTGCCCTTGCGATTACCGCCCAGGGGTATATAGATATAGTTCGTTAAGAATCTTGTGAGCGTCATGTGCCAACGCTTCCAGAAGTCGTTAATGGAGACTGCCTTGTAGGGGGAATTAAAGTTAACCGGCAGATCAAGAGAGAACAGCTTCGCTATACCTATCGCCATATCACAGTATCCGCTGAAATCAAAGTATAACTGGAAGGTATAGAAAAGCGAGGCAAGCAGCATATCCACACTGCTTCTGGATGCCGTATCTATCCATGCCCATGTCACTGCCTGACCGAACTTATCGGCTATGATGACCTTTTTAAACATTCCCATGGCAAGCACATAGAGACCCTCCGCTATCCTGTCGGCGGATATCTTCCATCTGCTTCTGTCCCTGTACTGCGGTATAAGCTCACTGTGAAGGACTATGGGGCCTGCTACAAGCTGTGGGAAGAAGGATACGAATGCCGCATACTCCGTAAAGCTATAGTCTGTTGTCTCCCCTCTGTAGGTATCCACAAGATAGGATATCTGCTGGAAGGTGAAGAAGCTTATTCCGAGTGGTAATACTATATGTCTGAGATTAAAGTCTGCCTTGAATAAAGCGTTCATATTCTCTATGAAAAAGTCATAATACTTAAAGTAGAATATGACACCTATGTCAATTATGATGCCTGCTGCCAGTATGAGCTTCTGTAGCGTATCACAGACATGATCCCCGGATAAGTTGGTTCCATCAGCCGGTTTCCCTGACTTAATCCTCCCATTCATGATAAGGGCTATGAACCAATTGATAAGTATGCTTCCCGCAAGCAGTGTAAGGTAATATACATTGTCATAGGCATAGAATATGAAGGATGCCACTATGAGAACCCACAGTGCCGCCTTATGCCACATATATGCCTTATCCTCCGATGCCTTATTGCCTGCCGCATGTGCGCCGTAATAGCATAGTAGTACTATCGGAAGAAAATATATCAAAAAATAATACGAATTAAAAAGCATCTTAACCCTTCACTCTGATCTCTGTTACTCATATATACCGTCATAGTCATAATTCATATAGAAGGAGCGTACCCTGTCCATATATGACCTGTAATTATCCGATGTTATAAGTCCTTCCCCTGCTGCCATAGCTCTTAAGACTTCACTGTTGACATCCTCTCCATAGTGAGCCATGTCCTTATACAGAGACAGATCCGTCACAATGTCCTCTCTGTCTGCATAGCCGAAGAGCTTGATATTGTCTATGCCCGTAAGCAGTTCACACTCATATTCCATGGCATCGAAGCAGCGCTTAAGAGTTCCCTTCCTGTTCTCCACATCATAGAAGCATACACTGTATGGCGGTATCCAGATATAGAAGGTCACATCCGGATGTGCATTGGCCTGATCTATCACGTTTTGCTTAAGATTGGCTCTTATAAGCTCCCTATCCTCATCCGTAAGCGGATATGTAAGGTCAGACTGCTGCGGCCTTATGTAAGTCTTAAGAACCTCCTCTTTACCGAAGGTATATGCACTCATCCAGTTCGCATACTCATCGAATGTAGTACTGGGTGTCCCACTTAAGGTCATCCTGATATCAGTCAGAGCATCCGACAGAAGCGACTTATTAAGCAGATATTCCACATCATTAAGGGGATTGTCATCCACAATATACCACGGATACTTGAAGGTAGAATCCGAATCTGTCGATACATGCTTATCCGGATCGGATATCAGATCGAACTGATCCGTGGCCCGTATTATAAGCTTAAGGTCGGGATTGGCGCTTAGAGCTGTCTCTATATTATCGCTTATCTCCTTATAGGAGCCGCCCATAAAGCAGGTCTTAATGGAATTGACATTGAACAGTGCATCCGCTTCCGATGACTTGAAGTTCTCCGTCATGGAGGTTCCTGTTATCATCGCATCATAGGTGAAGTGCTTCACAATGCCGTTGTTCTGATATCGCTCATCATTGAGCGTATATGACATCCCGCTTAAGGGTGCGTGATAATGAAAAAGCGGGTCAACCACAGCCATTACTACCGCCATCACTGCAAGTCCCCCACAGACTATCAGCATAAAAAGAGTATTAAAGGCAACAGAGGATATTCCTCTTCCGCCTTCCCTTACATCCTTTGGCCTGCCGGCTTCATTATCATATTGTCCGCTTTTATCATGTATCCTGTTCATCGTTTGTATCCGTATCTTCGGCATTGATATCTGTATAGAAAAGCTTATCTCCGTTATCCTTAAGCCACTTGCGCCTTGCCTTGTAATCCGGCAGTACCTTCCCAACCTCTGCCCAGAAAGCTTTCGAATGGTTCATCTCTATGATATGACACAGTTCGTGAACGATCACATAATCAAGTATCTCTTCCGGTGCCCTGAGTAAGAGACAGTTAAAGTTAAGATTATGCTTCGCCGAACAGCTTCCCCATCTGGTCTTCTGGTTACGGATGGTGATCCTTCCGTAATCAACACCTATGATATCCGCATAGTACTTAACCTTGGGCGGGATGATCTCCTTGGCCTTCCTTGCAAGAGCCTGCGTCTCTTCATCGGATATCGCCCTTCTGCCTTCTGTATCAGACGCTGCCTTCTTTCGCTCCATCCTGCGTATCGTCTTATTGATCCAGTCAGTCTTGCTGTCAAGAAAATGCTCTATCTCTCTTCTGGATGTCAGATAAGGAGCTCTTAAGATCACATCCAGTTCGGGAGTTATCTCAAGTGAAATTGTTCTTCTGGCGCTTTTGATCACTTTAATGTTCATAGCATATTAAGCACATCATCTATGCTGTCTATTCCGTCAAGCTCTTCCTTTATGATCTCATCTATGACACGCATTCCAAGTAACTCAACAGGTGCCTTGTCATCAGTAAGTATCCTGTCTCCGGGCTCATATTCCGTAAGCCCCTCTTCTATACGGACCATCATATCGTACAGTCCGTCTTCTTCATCCGTAGCTTTAAGCTTATCCATATTATCCGTCAGATTATCCGTCATATCCGGATCATCGGAAGCGAAAAGTTCCCTGTTGGTTGAACCCTTCACGTCCGCAGTATACACATTGTCAAACACGGTGGATATGGTATCTGCCAGATATTCGTTGATATTACCTTCACTGCTGCCGCGCATGTTCATGTTCACGACCATTACTCCGCCGGGAGATAAGTGCTCTTTCACAAGTGTGAAGAATTCCACTGAAGACATCTGAAAGGGGATGGTGATATCCTGATATGCATCCACCATTATCACATCATAGGTCTTGTCTATGGCATTAAGATATGCCCTTCCGTCATAGGTCGTGACCGGTATATCCGAGGGCATCTCAAAATATCTGTTCGCAAGGTCAGTGATCTTCTCATCGATCTCAACACCTTCTATATTCATATCCCCCAGATACCTTCTGCACTGTGTGGCATATGTGCCCGTACCCATGCCGAGAATAAGCATATCTACATCATTCATATCGGAAACCGGAGTCATAAGAGGCGCGGCCATGGCATAGTCATAGTACATGCCTGTCAGACTTTTCTCCTTACGGTATACGGACTGTACACCGAAAAGGACATTGGTCGAAAGCACCACCTCATTAGGGCTCTCATAGACCTGAAGATAGTTATAGATGGACTCTCCCTCATATGTCAGATCCTTCTGCCAGAAAGCAAAGCTCGTATCATGACCCAAGATACAGCATATTAAGAAAAGTGCTATACTTACAGGCACTTTCTTGATCTTACTTACCGGAAGTTTGGTTGACATAAAATATATCACGGCAAGCACAAGCAATATTCCGGCGAAAATAAGGAATGTCACTGATGTTCCCACTGCCGGAATACTTATGAATGTAGGCACGAATGTACCTATTATACTTCCTATGGTATTGAATGCCCCGAGCCTTCCCACCGTCGAGCCGCTCTCATCAAGGCTGTCCACGGAGTATTTCACAAGCGAAGGAGTAACTGTTCCCAGCAAGAAAAGCGGGAATACGAATACTATCATACAGGTGACAAAGCCTGCGATGATCAGATAATTGCTGTTGACCGTGAATATGATAAGTCCGGCAACTCCTATGATTATGTACTTACCCACTACAGGAATCGCCGCTATCCATATGGAAGCTACAAGTATCCTTGCATAGAGCCTATCCGGATTGGGATCTCTGTCCGCACTCCTGCCTCCATAGAGATTGCCCAGCGCCATCGCTATCATTATCGTACCTATTATGATGGTCCATACTATCTGCGATGAACTGAAATACGGTGCAAGCAGCCTGCTTGCTCCAAGCTCCACTGCCATGACAGACACTCCGGCGAAGAATTCCGTCAGATACAGATATATTCTGTTTTTAAGTATTTTTCTTTCCATTTCTCTGTCCTTATAGTACAAAGATGCTACTTACTATATATGCCGTAATTACGCCAGAATATCGGATAATTCGGCGAACTGTGCAAGCGTAAGCGCTTCTCCCCTTATAGTCTTACTTAAGCCCATCTTATCAAGTGCTTCCTCTATCCTCTCACGGCTAAGACCCAATGAGCCTCCCAAAAGTCCGTTGACCAGCGTCTTACGCCGCATATTGAAGCTTGCCCTTATGAGGCGGAACATATAGCCGGGATCTCTTACATCTACGGGCGGCCTGTCATAGATATCAAGCTTAATCACCGAGCTTCCGACCTTAGGCTGTGGCATGAAGCAATCGGGACTGACATTAAGGATCACCTTGGCATCCGCATAATAAGCCACTGCCAGAGACAGTGCACCGTAATCCTTGGTCCCGGGACCGCACTGCATCCTGTCAGCCACCTCCTTCTGCACCATGACCGTTATGCTCTTAATGGGCGCATCACCTTCGAGCAGCTCCATGACTATCGGTGTCGTGATGTAATATGGAAGATTCGCTACGACCTTGATGGGATCGCCCCTATTATACTCACTGACTATTTGACTTATGTCAACCTTTAATATGTCGTCATTGATAACGGTAACATTGTCATAATCGGATAGGGTGTCCGCCAGGATGGGGATTAAAGCCTTATCTATCTCCACAGCCACGACATGCCTTGCTTTTTCCGCAAGGTACTGTGTCAGCGTCCCGATACCCGGACCTATCTCCAGCACACAGTCATCCTCTGTAATGCCCGACTTATCTATTATATCCTCCAGAACGCCTTCGTCTATAAGAAAATTCTGTCCGTACTGTTTTCTGAAATTAAAGTTGTACTTCTGCAGCACTGCTATGGTATAAGCAGGCTTACCCAAATATGCCATATCTAATCTCCGTCATCGGCCGTCTTCCATCCGATCCGGCCCGTTATTTATTGAAGAAAAGCTTCCTTGCGTTCTTATAGGTCTGATCCAGTACCTTATGATAAGGCACATCCTTGATGGCCGCGATCTTCTCGGCTATGAGCGGTATATATAAGGAACTGTTACGCTCTCCCCTGTGGGGTGTGGGCGCAAGATAAGGGCTGTCCGTCTCAAGCAGGATGCGGTCAAGCGGGATCTCCTCCACCGCCTCTATAAGCTTTCTGGCATTAGAGAAGGTCACGACTCCGCCTATACCGAAATAGTAGCCAAGCTTAAGCAGCTCCCTCGATATCTCTACACTGTAGGAATAGCAGTGCATGACTCCGGGGATATCTCTTGCGATATTGCTCTTAAGTATCTTCATCGTATCCTCTGCGGCATCCCTTGAATGGATCACCACAGGCTTATTAAGCTCCCTTGCCAGCATAAGCTGTCTTTCGAACCAGTCCTTCTGAAGCTCCCTTGCCGGTTCGTCATAATGATAATCAAGGCCTATCTCTCCTATGGCCTGCACCTTATCACGCTTCGCAACCTCTCTCACATGCTGGAATGTGTTCTCATTAAGCTCCTCTACTTCGCTCGGATGTATGCCTATGGCTGCATAGACATGCTCGTACTCCTGTGTAAGCTCATAGGTCGTATCCACACTGTCAAGATCCGATGCTATATTCATGACATAGGCATAGCCATCATCCGCAAGCTGCTTAAGCAGCTCATCCCTGTCATCATCAAAGGCTTTGTCATCATAATGTGCGTGTGATTCGAATATCCTTATATCTCTCATATTAACCTCTTTCACACCAATTTCCATCTTATGTCAACCCAATATATGCCATCCTCAGATCGTCCTGCCACAATATCTTGATATGCGCATCCAAGCTATAAAAATAACTTAAATTTTCTATAAAAAATTGTTGATTTTCTAAAAAACCTATAATATAATAACACTTGCGCTGCCAAGGGTGTTAACATAATGCCCTGCATATAAAAAGCGCCTTTAGCTCAGTTGGTAGAGCACCTGACTCTTAATCAGGGTGTCCAGGGTTCGAGCCCCTGAAGGCGCATTAAAGTATCGGTTTTGTGGACTTAGAGCCATGGGGTCGGTGCTTTTTTCTTTACCCTTAATATGCTCTTGCAGTGAGTAAAGGTATCAAATCCTGCCTTACCACGATAGCTTCCCATTCCGCTGCTGCCGACTCCACCGAAGGGGAGATTCTCATTGGTCCCATGCAGCATACAGTCATTGACACAGCCGCCTCCGAAGGACAGCTCATCTATAAGCTCATCCGCCGAGACCTTATCCTCCGTGAATATATAACATGCCAAAGGCTTGGGGCGTCTCTTAAGTATCGCTATCATCTCTTCCCTGTCATCATAGCCTATCACGGGCAGGATGGGCCCGAATATCTCATTCCTCATGATATCGCTGTCAAAGCCTGTATCCGGAATTATGGCAGGCTCTATACGCATCTGATTGTCATCACATCTTCCGCCGATCACACCGCTTGCCCTTGACTTGTCTATTAACGTCTTAAGCCTCATATAATGATGCAGATTGATTATCCTCGGATAATCATTATTGGTAAAAGGATCGCCTATGAATTCCTTGGCATACCGGGACAGAGAATCAACAAACTGCTGCCTTAAGCGCACCGGCACAAGCACATAGTCAGGAGCCAGACATGACTGCCCCGCATTGATTATCTTCGCCCTCATGATCTTATAGGCTGTCATATCTATATCGACCGTCTCATCCACTATACATGGATTCTTGCCGCCAAGCTCAAGGGTTACGGGCGTAAGGCTGTCTGCTGCCGCACGCATGACAGTCCTGCCTACTCTCTCACTTCCCGTGAAGAATATATAGTCGTACTTCTTACTCAATATCTCATCATAAGAGATAACCTCTTCTATTGCGTATACATAATTCCTGTCAAAGGTACTGTTAATTATGTCAACCACTACTCCGGAGGTATACGGACTGTTCTTGGATGTCTTGACTACGGCACAGTTTCCCGCAGCTATAGCCCCTATGAGAGGTGCCATGGTCAGATAGAACGGCATATTCCATGGTGCCATTATAAGCGCCACACCATAGGGCTCCTTGTATATCATGCTCTTTGACGGGAAGAGCGACATAGGCGTCTTGGCTTTATCCGGTCTTGCCCATGCATCCAGATTCTTAAGTGCGTATTTTATCGAATCCTTGATGATGCCGACCTCGGTCAGCTTGGCCTCTCTCTCGGATTTGTTCAGATCCTGCTTAAGTGCCGTATATATGGCGGGCTCATTCTCAAGTATCGAATCAAGCAGCTTCTCCAAGCTGTTCTTACGAAACATGGTATCCCGCGTTACTTTAGTATAGAAGAATTCTCTCTGTGAACGGACAATCGTCTCTAAATCTATCATTCTCCACCTATCCCTGTCATATTGAATTCCATCTCCTTAATCTTAAGCCTGTCGTCTCAGCTTCTCCTTATGATGATCTTGTAATCTCCGTCCCTGTGGTATGTAAGCTTGAACAGATTGGCGTATTTTACCTCCCATTTTACCAAAGAATATAATATCATATTTGCCGTATAATGTGCATAAATTTAAAAATCAGAATATACTTAGGGTATAATAGATTATCGAGGAATGACCCACCAAATCAGACAGGAATAATGATCATGAAGCAAAGGACTCTTAATTCATACCTTAGGGAAAAATATCATAAGAAGCTATATAAGGTATCAATAAATGCAGGATTAACCTGCCCTAACAGAGACGGAACGCTGGGTGAGAGAGGGTGTATCTTCTGTTCGGGAGCAGGATCGGGCGATTTTGCCGGTGACGCGGCACTGTCTGTAACAGAGCAGATAGACAGAGGTAAGGAGCGGATACAAGGTAAGCTTCCCAAAGGGGATTACGGACTTATAGCTTATTTTCAGGCATATACCAATACATATGCTCCTGTAGACAGGCTAAGGGAACTCTATATGGAAGCAGTCTTACATCCCGAGGTCGATATCATATCCATAGCTACCAGACCGGATTGCCTTGGAGATGATGTTATGGGATTACTCTCTGAGATCAACGGCCTAAAGCCTGTGTGGGTGGAGCTGGGACTTCAGACGATACATGAAAGGACTGCCGAATATATAAGAAGAGGCTACCCCTTAAGTGTCTATGATGAAGCGGTAAAAAAGCTTGGGGCTTATGATATAGAGACTATAGTACATGTAATACTAGGGCTTCCGGGCGAATCAAGAGATGATATGCTTGAAACTGTAAGGTATGTAGGGGAGAGCGGCGTGCAGGGTATCAAGCTTCAACTGCTCCATGTATTAAGGGGGACGGATCTTGCCGATGATTACCTCGCCGGAAAATTCTCATGTCTTACTCTGGATGAATATGCAGACCTTATACGGGATGCGCTGGATATACTTCCTGAGGATATCGTGATACACAGGATGACGGGAGACGGTGATAAGAAGATACTCATAGCGCCTGAGTGGAGCGGTGATAAGAAGAGGGTATTGAATCGTCTGGCAACCCTTTAATTTTTTGTTAATAAAGTTTATAAAAAGTTATTAGCACTCACCCTTGACGAGTGCTAATAATGGTGTTATAACATAGTCAGAAAGAGGAAGTAAGGATAACAAAGCTTTAAGATTCATTCAGATAAGGAGGTAATGATTATGTTGACACCTAGTATTTTTGGAGAGAATTTGTTGGACGATTGGTTTGATTTCCCGAGCTTTAAGGACTTCGAAAGACCGGAGAAGAAGTTATACGGCAGACATGCAGACAGACTTATGAGGACGGATATCAAGGAGCACGATGATCGTTTTGAACTCGATGTTGAGCTCCCGGGATTTTCAAAGGATGAGATAAGCCTTGAGCTTTCGGAAGGATATCTGATAATCAATGCCGCCAAGTCACTCAACGAGGATAAGAGCGATAATGAAGGCAAGATAATCAGACAGGAGCGTTTCGCAGGCGCTATGCAGCGTACATTCTATGTGGGCGATGCAGTTACTGAGGAAGATATCAAGGCATCCTTCAAGGATGGTATATTAAACCTTACGATTCCTAAGATAGACAAGCCGCAGGTTCCCGAGAAGAAGACCATAATGATCGCCGGATGATGACAAGTCTTACAGAATCGCTTGCTTTTTACAATCAAATGTAATATTATAATCGGGTGGCAAATCTTAGTTTGTCACCCGAATTTATTGTCGGGGTGTGGCTCAGCTTGGTAGAGCGCTACGTTCGGGACGTTGCGCTAAGAGCGTATCCTACAACTTAATAAAAATATCATCGGGGCGTGGCTCAGCTTGGTAGAGCGCCACGTTCGGGACGTGGAGGTCGCAGGTTCGAATCCTGTCGCCCCGATTTTTCTTCACAATTTCTAACTTTTTTCTAACCTTTTCCGTTTATTTCCACATTTATTACATCACAACACGGAATATGATCAGTGGATCCTGTTTAGTTGTCCTGTTACTCTTCTGTATAATCCTTAAGCTGGATAATGCCTTTCATTGTTTCCGATATCTCACGCTTTGACTCTTTATCCTTAACCTTGGCATATATCCTCAGTGTGGTATCAATATCAGCGTGTCCTACCCATTTCTGAATGCTCTTAACATCCATCCCCTGATGAACCAGTATTGATACGCAGGAGCTTCTGAGTCCATGAAATGTTATACCCTGCGGTAATTCAGGCATCTTCTTAATCAGCTTGCTGAATATCTTGGATGGATAGTCCGGATAATACAGGGTTCCATCCGCATGTTTGAATATATAGTCATTGTCCTGATAGCCGTTCCCGAAGAGCTTTCTGTTAGCATCTTCCTTTTTCTTTAACTGATTAAACATCTCGATCTGCTCTTCCGTAAGCGGATACTCTCTGGCACTCGATGATGTTTTAGTCGTGTTTGCACGGTTTACAGTCATTCCTCTTGTGACGGTATGGTTAATTGCAAGGGTCATATCCTTGAAATCAATTGCCGACCATCTTAATCCGAGGATCTCTTCCCGTCTCAATCCGAAGAAGAGGGTAAGGTAGAACAGCTCGTACAGCTCATGATCCTTCATCTTTCCAAGGAAATGCTGAGCTTCTTCATAAGAAAAGAATTCCTCGTCAGTATTCCTTTCCTTAGAGTATTTAATAGCTAACCCTTTGTTGATAAGCACTTCCTTGACAGGATTATAGGCAATGATTCCTTCCTTAACCGCCTGCTCAAATATACCGCCCAGCAGGACTTTCAGATCCTTGACGGTTCTTTGCTGAACATGATGTTCTTCAAATAGGTTGTCCAGGAAGTTTTCAACAATCACCTCGTTGACATCCCTGACTTTTATTGCTCCGAAATATTCCTTTATTCTCTTGGACTTATAATAGTAGGAGGAGTATGTGGTATCAGAGATTTCTCTCTTCTTCCTGTTCAAAAAGAGATCTGTGTATTCTGCAACAGTAACGTTTCGGTCTGCTGTTAAAGCTTCCTTATTATTAAGAAGCTTCTTTCTTATCTCGACTGCCTTCTTTACGTTATCCGGTGTATCTGCAAGACCTGTAGCCACCCACTTCTTTTCAGCCTTCTTAATACCATCCTTGACAGCGTTTTGGGCAATAACTACATATAAGCGACCACTCTTTCCCTGTATCCCAGTCGCTCTTTTTCCATCTTTCTTTGGTCTCGCCATGATCAACCTGCCTCCTTAGCAAAATTTATGTCCGGATAAATGAATTCCAATAAATAGAGCTTTGGAATTCTGTATTTTCCACCAATCTTAATGGACTTGATCTTTCCTTCCGCAAGATAGCTATAGACGGTATTGCGACCTGTCTGTAATATCTTTTGGACATCTTCCGGTAAGAGTACGTCGCCGTACTCAGATAACATCTGTGTGTGCTCCATAACTATTCCTCCTCTCGTTATTCTCGAATTTATTAATAATCTTTTTTACTGCCTCGTAGGGTGTGGGATCCTTTATTCCACACATATCCCTGAGATCCAGCATTTCTTCTTTTAATTTGCGATTTGCCCGCTGCCTTTTTCTGTTTTTCATAATCCCCCTTTCTACGGCGCACTTATTAAAGCTTCTCTGCTATCGACGACATCCGAGTTAGTCGGGAAACGCCGGGTTCTTGTGAACCGTTTTATCTTGTTTTAAATTTCTTGTTCTTATAAAGCACCTTTCCGTTCTTTAATTGTACTATATCAATTTATTTAGTCCTTGTCAAGCACTACTCAGTGCTTTTTTTGGAATTTGTTCTCTTACAGTATTGTTTTGTGCTTTATAATATTCCTAAAGTGTGTTAATATGTCTGTATCATAGGTGAATAAACTAAGGAGGATTCCACATGATAATGGTAGATAACCCGTTCGGACAGGACCCGATGGATTTTAATGAAGAGACTGCTGCAGATAGGATTGGTGCCAGGATTCGCAATATACGAAATGCAAAGGGAATGTCTCAAGGTGAGCTGGGTGAAAAAATCGGTCTTAATGCAGACAGAGTGCAAAAATATGAAAACGGTGCAAGAAAGCCCAAGCCAGATATGTTAAAACGAATTGCATCTGCCCTGGATGTTAGCACACTTGCCCTGACGGATCCGGTAACTACGAATTACATCGGAGCCATGTTTGCTATGTTCGAACTGGAAAATACCTTTAATATGAAGATTGGAAAAACTCCTGATGATCAGCCGCCTGGGCTGTGTATCTCTGTTGATTTCAAGGATGAGATATATAAATATATGGCGGAATGGTATAAAGCATACACACAGATGCAGTCTGAGCTTGAAATAGCCTCTTCAGATGAGGAAAGAAAGGAAATCACTGATTCTTATCATAATTGGGAATGGACCTTCCCTCAAGGGATTGTGGATAGAACCGAAAAGGATTTACAAAAAGCCAGGCTTAAAAGAAAGATCGAAGAATTGCAAGAAGCATATGACCAATTAGATCAAGAGGAATAATAAAGGAGGTTTTCGCATGGATTTTGATCCTAAGCGTTTTGACGAATACAGAGAGGGTAACCGGCTTGAAGCTAAGGCGGCAAACGGCGGTTTACCGGGTTCCTTATGGGATACGTACTCTTCTTTTGCCAATTCCTATGGTGGTTGCATCATCTGCGGGGCAGTTGAGAGAAAGGACGGATCTTGGAAAACTACAGGTCTCAGGAATCTGCCGAAGCTTAAAAAGGATTTCTGGGATACCATTCATAACAAGACAAAAGTCTCTCTTTGCCTCATATCGGAGAGGGATGTCGAAGAGTATATGGTTGGTGAAGATGTGGTTTTGGCTATAAAAGTTCCCCGCGCGACTCGCTTTCAGAAGCCTGTATATATAGATAATGACGTGTTTGGCTCTACTTTTCGCCGCGATCACGAGGGTGATTATCGATGTACAGAACCGGAAGTAAAGGCTATGATCCGGGATGCATCAGAAGAAAGCCCGGACGAAAGAGTTCTGGATCGTAAACCGGATTTTGATCAGGATACGATTAAATCTTATAGAATCCGTTATAATGCACGGCATGAGGGATCTGCATGGAGTAAACTGAATGATTCAGATTTCCTTGTTCAGATTGGAGCCTTGAATGATGAGGGAGATACCCTAAAACCAACTGCAGCCGGGCTTTTGATGTTCGGAAAAGAATTGCGAATTACAAGAGAGTATCCGGAGTATTTTCTTGATTACAGGGAACACATGGAACCAAATATACGCTGGACAGATCGAATATACTCACAGGAACCGGAATGGTCAGGAAATGTATATGACTTCTTTAATCGTGTTTCCGCCAAGCTTGTGCTCGACCTTAAAAAGCCATTTAAGCTCGTAAATCAGGTGCGTGTTGACGAAACGCCTATACATGATGCGGTCAGGGAGGCTCTGGTTAATTGCCTTGTCAATACGGATTTCTATCAGCCTTGGAGCGTGATCATAGAGAAATATCCGGACAAGATCACGCTTGCTAATCC
>CAJONG010000013.1 GCA_905235845.1 uncultured Lachnospiraceae bacterium | reverse complement strand
ATATCAAGTCGGGAAACAGCTATAAGGAGGCCACTGCGGGAGACTACTTAAGCAATCCTTCCCAGACCTTCTACAAACAGTCAACGGAAGCATCCGGATATACATATACAGGCTGGCAGACCATAGACGGTGCCACATACTTCTTTGATAAGAACGGCAATAAGATAACCGGCGAGCAGGTCATACAGGGTGCTAAGTATACGTTTAATTCCGATGGTGTATTACAGGCCGGAAGCGGCAATCTTGGAATAGATGTATCTAAGTTCAACGGCAATATAGACTGGACAAAGGTACGTAATTCGGGGGTATCCTATGTGATCATCCGCTGCGGCTACAGAGGCTCTACATCGGGAGGACTTATAGAGGATTCAAAATTCAGAGACAATATCAAGGGAGCTACCGCGGCAGGACTCAAAGTCGGAGTGTATTTCTTCACACAGGCTGTCAACGAGGTGGAGGCGGTTGAGGAGGCATCCATGACCCTTAATATGATAAGCGGTTATAAGATAAGCTATCCGGTATTCCTTGATGTGGAGACAAGCGGAGGCCGCGGAGACAGAATAGATGCAGCTACCAGGACGGCGGTCATCAATGCGTTCTGCAAGACAATAGCCAACAGCGGATATACGGCAGGGGTATATGCCAATAAGACATGGTTAAACAGCAAGTTTAATCCCGGTGGACTTGGCAATGCCAAGATATGGCTGGCACAGTATAATACCACTCCCACGTATTCAGGACGTTACAATCTGTGGCAGTATACCAGTAAGGGTAGTGTGAATGGTATAAGCGGCAATGTGGATATGGACTTAAGCTATCTCGGATACTGATACATATTGAAGAGTATTGATATACATTGCACGTATGTAATGGAGGAATAAAATGCATACATACTTAGTTACAGGCGGAGCCGGATTCATAGGAAGCAATTTCATACACTATATGTTCAAAAAATACGGAGATGACATTCGAATCATCAATGTAGATGCCTTAACCTATGCAGGCAATCTTGAGAACTTAAAGAGTGTGGAGGATAAAAAGGGATACACCTTCATTAGGGCTGATATCACGGATAAATCCGCCATAGAGAGGATATTTACAGATAATCCCGATATAGACAGAGTGGTCCATTTTGCCGCAGAGAGCCATGTAGACAGAAGCATCCGAACTCCCGAGGTATTCGTGCAGACTAATGTACTCGGTACGACGGTAATGCTTAATTGTGCCAAGGCGGCATGGGAGCTTGAAGACGGAAGCTTCAAAGAAGGGTGCAGATTCCTGCATGTATCCACTGATGAGGTCTACGGATCGCTTCCGGATGATGACAGTGCATTCTTCTATGAGACGACACCTTATGATCCTCACAGCCCGTATTCCGCAAGTAAGGCAAGCTCTGATATGATAGTCAAGGCTTATATGGATACATATAAGTTCCCGGCCAATATCACGAACTGCAGCAATAACTACGGACCCTACCAGTTCCCGGAGAAGCTTATTCCCCTTATGATCAATAATGCCCTAAACGGCAAGAAGCTTCCGGTATACGGAGACGGAATGAATGTCAGAGACTGGCTGTATGTGGAGGATCATTGTAAGGCTATAGATATGGTCATCAATAAAGGCAGGCTCTTCGAGACCTATAACGTGGGCGGACATAATGAGATGCACAATATAGATATCGTAAGGATCATCATAGAGTCCATACACGATATGCTTGCGGATAATGATGAGCGCAAGGCCCATGTGAATGACGAACTGATAACCTATGTTGAGGATCGCAAGGGACACGACAGAAGATATGCGATCGCTCCCGATAAGATAAGGTCAGAGCTTGGGTGGGAGCCTGAGACCATGTTCAGGGAAGGTATCCGTAAGACCATTCAGTGGTATTTTGACAATACCGAATGGATGAAGAATGTCACAAGCGGTGATTATCAGAAGTATTACGAAAGTATGTATTCGGTTTGAGGCTATAGATTTTGAGGTGATCATATGAAAGGTATCATACTTGCCGGAGGCTCCGGCACAAGACTGTATCCTGTTACTAAGGCAATCTCCAAGCAGATAGTGCCCATATATGATAAGCCTATGATATACTATCCGCTTTCCACCCTTATGCTTGCGGATATAAGAGATGTGCTTATAATATCAACCCCAAGGGATCTGCCTGTCTTTAGGGAGCTTTTAGGAGACGGAAGCGAGCTTGGGATGAGGCTTTCATACAAGGTACAGGAGAAACCCAACGGTCTTGCGGAAGCCTTCATCATAGGCAGGGATTTCATAGGCGATGACAGAGTCGCCCTTGTACTGGGTGATAATATCTTCTATGGGCAGAGCTTCTCGAAGATGTTAAGAGAGGTTGCATCAAGAGAGAAGGGTGCCACCATATTCGGATATTATGTAAGGGATCCGAGAGAGTACGGAGTCGTTGAATTCGATGAAGATGGAAGAGCCATATCCATTGAGGAAAAGCCGGAGAAGCCCAAGAGTAATTACGCTGTACCGGGTCTGTACTTCTATGATAACAGGGTTGTGGATATAGCTGCAAGTGTCAAGCCGTCAGCAAGAGGAGAGCTTGAGATAACCGCAGTCAACAATGCATATCTTGATATGGGAGAGCTAAGGGTTGAGACTATGGGAAGAGGCTTTGCATGGCTTGATACGGGCAATCATGACTCACTGCTGGATGCCGGTGATTTTGTCTGCGCATTCCAGAAGAGGCAGGGCTTATATATATCCTGCATAGAGGAGATAGCCTATAAGAGAGGCTTTATAGACAAGGAGCAACTGCTTAAGTTAGCAGAACCTTTACTTAAGACCGATTACGGCAGATATCTGACAGAGGTTGCCAATGGATTATAAAGTGCTGAGAAGAGCGTTACTTATAGTAACGCTTTTTGTAGTATCGATATTTATATTGATACTTGCCATGAACGGATACATAGGCAAGTCTGAAAAAAACTCTCCGGCTGCCCTGACAGAGGAAGAGGAGGAAGTGGCAGAGAAGGACGGACGCATCAAGGGAAGTGTCCTTGATGCATGGAAATACGATGAGACCTTCTTCGATGCCAGACTTATAGGCGACGGCAGATATGAGGAGAGAGCCGAGTCGGACATCATACCCGTTGTAGTCAGTGCCAGCTCCGTCCAGAAGGACCTGAGGATCAGGATAATGGATGACAGGGGGAACCTTATACGTGATAAGTTCTTCACGGTCATGGTGGGCTCTGTGGGCGAATATAAGGATGATGACAGGGACGGACTGATATATGTGGATGGTCTGACTCCGGGAGATTATGAGGTGAAGCTTGCGGCTATGGAAGGCTTCGATATCCCGAGCGAACCCCTTATATGCAGTGTGAAGGCCAAGCTTGAGTATAAGACCATATCGGACATCTCATATCTCATCAAGACAGAGGCTGATATAGATGCCCTTAAGGAGGATACCGGAGTAACTGATGCCGATGAGAATTCCGTGGGAACGGATGTGGTCAAGACCGAGGAAAATTCGGTATTCGGTATAGATGTATCCAAGTTCAATAAGGATATTGACTGGAATGCGGTCAAGGAATCCGGAGTTAAGTTCGTGATCATAAGATGCGGCTATAGAGGCTCCAAGACGGGAAGTATCGTGGAAGACCCCAAATACAGGGAGAATATCGAGGGAGCGATCTCAGCGGGGATTCCCGTGGGTGTATATTTTTTCACACAGGCTGTGAACGAGGTTGAGGCAGTAGAAGAGGCCAGTGCTGTAGTAAGCCTCATAAGCGCATATAAGATCACTTACCCGGTCTTCATAGATTCAGAAAGTGCCGGAGGGAGCGGAAGAGCGGATAATCTGGGCATTCAGGAAAGGTCGGCCGCACTTGAAGCCTTCTGTGAGACAGTAAGGGCAAGCGGATATAAGGCAGGGATATATGCCAGCAAGAACTGGTTAGGTAACAGGCTTGATATCACTAAATTTACACCAAAGGATGTGATATGGCTGGCTGAATATAACGATCAGGCAACTTACGGCGGAGATTATGCCATGTGGCAGTATTCATCCGCAGGCAGGATTAACGGAATAGAAGGCAGGGTAGACTTAAATCTGAGCTATCTTAAGACAGACTAAATACAGGAAAGTGAGACGGATATGGGCAAGATCACGGTAGAGGAAAGCGACATAAAGGGACTTAAGGTCATAACTCCGACAGTATTCGGCGATGAAAGAGGATACTTTATGGAGGTATATAATAAGCAGGATTTTGATGTGGCGGGGATAGACAGGGTGTTCGTGCAGGATAATCAGTCGGCTTCCAAAAAGGGAGTTTTAAGAGGCTTGCATTTTCAGATCAAACATCCTCAGGCTAAGCTTGTAAGGGTAGTAAGAGGAGAGGTATATGATGTGGCAGTGGATCTGCGTGAAGGCTCCGACACCTTCGGTAAGTACCACGGAGTGCTTCTCTCTGAAGAGAATAAGAAGCAATTCTATATCCCGGAAGGGTTCGCCCATGGCTTCTTGGTATTAAGCGATTATGCGGAATTCGCATACAAGTGTACTGATTTCTACCATCCGGGCGATGAAGGCGGGATAATATATAACGATCCTTCCATAGGGATAGACTGGCCGAAGCTTAACGGGACAGAGCTTATATTGTCCGATAAGGATAAGGTATGGGGTAATTTGGAAGAATACAGGAAGGCAAGAGGGTTAGTGTGAGCACGGATAAGGACAGTCTGATAAAGGAACTGTATAAGAGCAGAGAACTTATATGGAAGCTTGCGCGCAATGATTTTAAGAAAAGGTATGCAGGCTCATATCTCGGTGCCCTGTGGGCGATGATACAGCCCGTAGTGACCATTGTGATGTATTATATCGTCTTTGATGTGATCATGAAGGCAGGCTCCCAGACCGGACCGAGAGCGACGACCATACCCTATGTCCTCTTCCTTACCACAGGTCTGGTGCCCTGGTTCTTCTTCCAGGAGGCGTTGACACATGGCACGGCGGCAATGGTCGAGTACAATTATCTTGTCAAAAAGGTGGTCTTCAATGTAAGCATCCTTCCGGTGATAAAGGTTATAGCGGCGGTATTCATACATGTATTTTTCGTGTGCGTGATGCTTGTTATGGGCTGCATATACGGTTATTATCCCACGGTATATACCATTCAGGTGATATATTACAGCTTCTGTGTATTGCTTCTGTCACTCGGCTTTTCATATATCACAAGTGCTGTCATGGTATTTTTCAGGGACATAGCGCAGATAATAGGGATAATCCTGCAGATCGGGATGTGGGCGACTCCCATACTTTGGAATATAGAGAGCTTAAGTCCCACATGGAGGCTTATAATAAGCATCAATCCTCTGGTATATATAGTGAACGGATATCGTAACGCAGTTGCCTATCATGTATGGTTTTTTGAGGATATTCCGGGAACCGTGTATTTCTGGTGTTTCACAGGACTTATGCTTTTTGCGGGGACCACTCTTTTTAACAGATTGAAGCCGCATTTTGCGGATGTTTTATAGTAAGGGACAGGAAGAATAAGAGATTCTTTTTTGATATGGACAAAGCTAAAGAGACCGTAATCGATTGTAAAAAAATATCCAAGATATACAGACTGTATGCCAGACCAAGCGACAGATTAAGAGAAGCTCTTTTTCCCTCAAGGAGAAGGAGTACCGACCATCATGCGCTTAGAGACATAGATCTTACGATATATAAGGGTGAGACCGTGGGTATAATCGGCACCAACGGCTCGGGTAAAAGTACCATACTTAAGATCATTACAGGCGTACTCTCTCCCACCTCCGGAGATATCACGGTTAAGGGCCGGATATCAGCCCTTCTTGAGCTTGGTGCGGGCTTTAATATGGAATATAACGGTATAGAGAATATATACCTTAACGGAACCATGATGGGCTTTACGAAGAAGGAGATAGATGACAGACTGCAGGACATACTTGACTTTGCCGATATAGGAGAGTATGTATATCAGCCATGCAAGACCTACAGCAGCGGTATGTTCGTGAGACTGGCATTCGCTGTAGCCATCAATATAGACCCGGAGATACTTATCGTGGACGAGGCTCTGTCAGTGGGAGATGTGTTTTTTCAGGCTAAGTGCTATCACAAGTTCGAGGAGTTCAAGGAACAGGGTAAGACCATACTCTTTGTAAGCCATGATCTTACCTCCATTGCGAAGTACTGTGACAGGGTGATCCTCCTTAATAACGGAGTCAAGCTTGACGAGGGCGGACCGAAGGAGATGATAGACGCGTATAAGCAGGTTCTGGTCGGACAATATCAGGCGACGGATGAACAGGATGAGTCAGCAGAGGTTCCCTCTGATGCGCTCAATCCGGAGCTTTTGGAATACGGCAACGGCAAGGCGACAATTAATAACTATCATATAACCGATAAGAATGGAACGAAGACAACGGCCATCATAAAAGGTGAGCCCTTTACAATACATTTTGATGTGGAATTTACGCAGGATATAGATGCGCCGATCTTTGCCTTTACTATCAAGAACATCAAGGGTACGGAGATCACGGGTACCAATACCATGTATGAGAAGGCATTTCTGGAGCCGGTCAAAAAGGGTGAGGTGAAGAGTGTGAGCTTTACTCAGGATATGAACCTTCAGGGTGGTGAATATCTTCTTTCACTTGGTGTGACAGGTTATGAGAAGGATGATTTTACCGTATATCACAGGCTGTATGATGTCATCAATCTTACGGTGATATCGGATAAGGATACAGTGGGATTCTATGATATGAACTCAAAGGTAAGCGTTAAATGACAGATCAACGGACGGATATATACCATGGAGAATGAAAAGATTGGCAAGGTACAATTAAAATACGAGCATTACAGCGGTGACGATCTGTATTCGGACGGAAGGATCGAGGACGAGATCTTAGAGATAGTAAGGTCATACTCTCCTATGGAATACGGAACCGTCATAGAGGAGAAAGCAAGCTGGCCGGTACTATATCATCTGTCCGAGCAGAGGGAGAATATCGTTGACTGGCTTCCCATGGATAAGAATATGAAGGTACTTGAGGTGGGTTCGGGCTGCGGTGCAATAACGGGGAATCTGGCAAGGAGAGCAGGCAGAGTGGATTGTGTGGATCTGTCCAGAAGAAGGAGCCTTATCAATGCCTACAGACATGATGACTGTGACAACGTAAGTATCAATGTCGGAAACTTTACGGATATAGAGCCTGATCTTGACAGGGATTATGACTATATCCTGCTTATCGGGGTGTTCGAATACGGTCTGAGTTATATTGGCGGAGATACTCCGTATAATGATTTCTTACGCATCCTTAAAGGGCATCTTAATAAGGACGGGAGGATCGCCATAGCCATAGAGAACAGATACGGCATGAAGTACTGGGCAGGCTGTGCGGAGGATCATCTGGGCACTTATTTCAGCTCCATAGAATGCTATAAGGATGGAGGCGGAGTAAGGACCTTCTCAAGGAAGGGACTTACGGATATATGTAAAAGCGAGGGATTTGACGAATTTAACTTCTATTATCCCTATCCCGATTACAAGTTCATGACCACCCTCTTTTCGGATGACAGGCTTCCGGGCAAGGGGGAGCTGTGCAATAACGACCGCAACTTTGACAGAGACAGGCTTAAGCTTTTTGATGAGAAGGCAGCATTTGACGGGATGCTTGATGAGGAGCAGTTCCCTTTCTTCTCCAATTCCTATATGCTTGTGATCGGACCTAAGCCTGATGTAAGGTATGCCAGATATTCAGGTGACAGAGCAGCAGGCTATAGGATATGCACGGAGATAATGCAGGATAAGGTTATCAAGAGAGCACTCTGTCCGCAGGAAGGGCTTACACATATAACCAATATGCATAAAAGCTATGAGCTGCTTAAGGCCAGATATGAGGGGAGTAAGCTTATAATCTGCCCGTGCGAGGTCATGGAGGACAACAGCGCGGTAGCATTCCCGATAGTTGAGGGCAGACCATTATCGGAGCTTTTTGATGAATATGTAAGAAGACGGGATGAGGATAAGTTTGCCGAGCTCTTTGATGAGTATTATAAGAGGATAAGCTATGGGGAGGATAAGGCTGTAGCAGACTGTGATCTGGTATTCTCCAATATACTGATACCTAAGGATCATATGAATGAGCCATGGACGGTGATAGATTATGAGTGGACCGAGTATAAGCAGGTGCCTGCAAAGGAGGTGGCCTTCAGAGCGCTATACTGTTATCTCTTAGAGGATGATGACAGGAATAACTTAAATTACGAATTAATTTTAAAACGCTTAGATCTGACTCCGGACGAGGCGGAAGGCCTCAGAGAGAAGGAGGCTTTCTTCCAGAAGGAAGTGACGGGCAAGCAGCTTAGTCTCGGGGAGATAAGAGAACTTATCGGGAGAGATGTTGTTACTCTGGAGGGACTTAACAGAGGAACATCAGCGGATAACAGAAAGAAAGCGATCCAGATATATACGGATACCGGAGCGGGATTTAACGAAGAGGAATCTTATTTTATAAGAGAGAGCTATGACAGCAGGGGAGATGTATCCTTCGAACTGGATATTCCTTCCAAGGCAAGGAAGGTGCGTATAGATCCCATGATGGACTGTTGCATGACTACATTAAGGGAAGTGACGCTTAATGGTGAAAGCTTTGATCTTAAGGACAATAAACGTATATACATCAACGGGAAAAAGCTTAATTCCTCAGAGGGGGTGCTTCTCGTATTCTTCTATGACGATCCCTGTATCGTAATAGAGCTAAAGGACAGGGTAAGGAGTACGGGCAATACCCTTAAGGTTAATATGAATACATCCCATATTCCCGTGGAGATGGCCGATGCCCTTAAAAACGAGATATCAAAAAGGATCAGATTCTAGGAGAGCAGATGCTTCAAAGACTTAAGGAGATCATAAGGACCCCAAGGGTCATACAGCTTAATAACAGATATGAAAGAGAGCTTGACTTAAGCTACATATCATACGATGCATGGATCAGGCAGAAGGAACTTGAATTCCTTGCGGGAACGCTCCCCAATACCGATGATGTACAAGTTGTTGAGTACTCCGAGGTGGGTAAGAATAATTATGCCGGAGATATCATACTTTTTGTAAATGACAGGAAGAAGTTGGCCATAAGAGCGCTGTATGCCGTGGTATCAGCTTTTAAGGAGAATCCTAAGGCGCTTGTGGTATACGGAGATGAGGATGAGTATAATTCCAATAGGACGATAAGGATGAACCCGATCTTCAGACCCGAATGGTCGCCGGATACGCTGCGAAACTATATGTACATGGGTAATGTCGTGGCGGTTAAGAGGGAGGCTGTAAGGGCTGATATAAGCGATATATATGAGCTTATCCTCGCAGTGACTGACGGACTTGACAGGGAGCAGGTGGTACATGTTGATTATGTATTGTATCACAATGATTATTCCAAGACGCTTTATCCCGAAGGACATAAGGAGGAATACATATATAAGGGTGAGGTTATATCCATCCTTATCCCATCCAGAGATAATCCGGATATACTTAAGCAATTGCTTGACTCTGTTGTAAATAGGACAACGGGTGTTACATACGAGATTATCGTGTTTGACAACGGCAGCAGCAATGAAAATAAAATCAGGATTGAGCAGATCATCAGTGATGTTAAAAGAAAAGCGAAGGATAGCTGCAAAGGTCTTGAATATCTGTATCTTCCGCAGGATTTTAATTTTTCCGCGATCTGCAACAGACTTGCAGGGGAAGCAAAGGGAGATTATCTGCTTTTTCTGAATGATGATATAGAGGTAAGGGACGGTGCATGGCTTAGTAAGATGATGAGATATGCCGTTAAGGAGCATGTAGGTGCCGTAGGAGCGAAGCTTTATTATCCGGAAAGCAGGGTGATCCAGCACTGCGGCATCACCAATCTAAGACTCGGCCCTGTGCATAAGCTTCAATATAAAGAAGACAACAGGGTGTACTACGACCATGCAAGCGATATGGACAGAGATGTCATTGCGGTCACGGGGGCGTGTCTGCTTATAGAGAGAGAGAAGTTTAACGATGTAGGTGGATTCGATGAATCTTTTGCCGTAGCCTTTAACGATGTTGACCTGTGCTTTTGCTTATATGAGAAGGGGCTGTATAACGTGGTGGTCAATTCGACACATCTGTGGCACTATGAGTCCTTAAGCAGAGGGGATGATGAATCAAAGGATAAGATCATAAGGCTTACGAAAGAAAGGGAGAGACTCTATGAGAAGCACAGTTCGTTATATATGGTCGACCCCTACTATCATGACTATCTGACAAGGGATATACTTGACAGTAATTATACATACGCATACGAATATGAGTATGACGGTACGAAAAGACCGACACTTAAGACTCCCCGCAGGATCAGATACCGTATAAAGGATCACTGGTATAACGACTGTCTCATCATAAGTCTTGAACAGTGCGGAACGTTAAAGTACTGGCTGGGACCCGAGTCTGTAGAAGAGGGTGCGGATGATACCATATACATAGGCGGTTATGCCTTCGTGGCAGGCAGCGATAATTCCTGCTTCGAATTTAAACTGCTTTTTAAGAAAAAAAGCGAGGAAAACGGGATGAACGAGGCTGACGGGACACATGGAAAAGATGTGATATACGAAGTCCCGTGCAACAGGATATACAGACCGGATCTTGAGATCAATCTCGACAGGAATGAAAGACCGGCACTCTGTGGTTTTTCGGTGATACCGGATATGTCGGATATGCCGAAGGGTGAGTATCAGGTAGGAGTCATGGCAAGAGGCCTTGCATCAAGGCTTGTGCTGTGCAGATTCACTAACAGGTACATTAAGAATGAGTGAAAGCTATAAGAAGCTCTATGAAGCCGAGAGAGAAAAGAATAAGGAATTTGCCGCAAGGATAGCGAGACTTGAAGAAGAGAATTCAAGCCTTAATTTCAGACTGGACAGGATACACAATAATCCTATCTGGCGGCATACCAAGGGCATCAGGGATGCCATGCTAAGATTCGGTAAGTTAAAAAAGAGGATTAAGAATCTCGGCGGCATAAGAGGCTTTTTCTCAAAGGTCGCTTATAAGATAAGGGAAGCCAAGGCTAAAAAAGGATATGGCAAAGCAAGCTTCCCAAGTGCAGAGCTAAGAAGAGAGCAGGAGAGTTATGATTTCCCTTACA
Organism: uncultured Lachnospiraceae bacterium; assembly: GCA_905235845.1. Classification (GTDB taxonomy): domain Bacteria; phylum Bacillota; class Clostridia; order Lachnospirales; family Lachnospiraceae; genus Colinaster. The sequence continues at coordinate 18,509 of CAJONG010000013.1, read as the reverse complement.
GACCTCTTATAAGCATACTTGTCCCTCTGTACAATACCCCGAAGGTATTCATGGAGGGTATGTATGAGTCCGTTAAGGCCCAGACATATGACAACTGGGAGCTTGTTCTTGCCGATGGCTCCGATGATTCCCACGGATATGTGGGAGAATTCTTTAAAAATGAGGCGGCAAAGGATCCGAGGATAAGGTATAAAAAGCTTGAAAAGAACGAAGGAATATCAGGCAATACCAATGAGGCTTTAGCCATGTCTTCGGGTGAATATATAGGACTCTTTGACCATGACGATATACTGCATCCATGTGTGCTTTTTGAGTATGTCAGGGCTATCAACGAACAGAATGCGGACTATCTGTATTGTGATGAGGCGACCTTCCATAAGAACAATATAGACAAGATGATAACCATGCACTTTAAGCCTGATTTTGCCATAGATAATCTTAGAGCCAATAATTATATATGTCATTTCACCTGCTTTAAGAGGGATCTTCTTAAGGGAACGGAGCTTTTCAGATCACAGTTTGACGGAAGCCAGGATCATGATATGATACTAAGACTTACGGATAAAGCGAAGAATATCGTGCATGTACCTAAGCTTATGTACTATTGGAGGTCTCATGCCGGCAGCGTGGCAAGCGATATTAATGCCAAGGAATATGCGATAGATGCGGCTAAGGGAGCGGTTGCCGATCATCTTACAAGCAAAGGCTTTAAGAACTTTAAGATAAGCAGTACGAGAGCCTTCGAGACTATATTCAGGATAGATTATGAGCTTGTGGGTAATCCCAAGATATCCATAATCATCCCCAATAAGGATCATAAGGAGGATCTGTCACGGTGCATAAGCTCCATAGTAGAGAGGAGCACATATGATAATTATGAGATCGTGATAGTGGAGAATAATTCCGTAACAGAGGAGATCGAGGATTACTACAGAAAGTTAGACGATAAGAGGATCAAGCTTGTCAGATATGTGGGAGAATTCAACTATTCCAGAGTCAATAATTACGGTGTGGACTATGCTGACGGTCAGTATATAGTATTGCTTAATAACGATACTCAGGTATTGACACCGGATTGGATGGAACAGATGCTTATGTACGCACAGCGTAAGGACGTGGGTGCCGTAGGCGCGAAGCTTCTGTATGCAGATAAGTCCATCCAACATGCGGGAGTAGTGATAGGACTCGGAGCTCACAGGACGGCGGGACATGTGCATTATGGCAAGTCCTACGACAATCTGGGATATATGGGAAGGTTATGTTATGCACAGGATGTTACGGCCGTGACCGGAGCCTGTCTTATGATAGCCAAGCATATCTTCGTTAAAAACGGAGGTCTGGATGATCATTTTGCGGTGTCGCTTAATGATGTCGATCTCTGCCTAAGACTTCGTAGGGAAGGCTACCTCAATGTATTTACTCCGTTTGCCGAGCTCTACCACTTCGAATCCGTAAGCAGGGGATTAGATGACAGCGGAGAAAAGGCTGCAAGATACAATGAAGAATCCGAGAGATTTAAGGAGAAATGGAAGACGGAGCTTGAGGCGGGAGATCCTTATTATAACCCCAATTTCTCATTGGACCGAAGTGACTATTCGGTTAGGATATGTTAATATATTGGAAGTATAGTTGGTGAAAAACGAAGTGATCATACAGGACTAAGGAGGTTATTACATGAGCTACAGGGACGAATATGAATTCTGGCTGAATGATGATTATTTTGATGCAGCGACCAAGGAAGAGCTAAGGGCGATATCTGATAATGACAAGGAGATAGAAGACCGATTCTATAAAGAACTGGAATTCGGTACCGGCGGATTAAGAGGTGTCATCGGTGCCGGAACCAACAGGATGAACATATATACCGTAAGGAAGGCCACCCAGGGACTTGCCAATTACATCGTGTCAAAAGGCGGTCAGGATAAGGGCGTGGCCATAGCATACGATTCGAGAAGATTGAGTCCGGAATTTGCCGATGAGGCGGCGCTCTGTCTTGCAGCCAACGGCATCAAGGCCTATGTATTCGATGAACTTCGTCCCACTCCGGAGTTAAGCTTTGCGCTGCGTACACTGGGATGTATATCGGGTATAGTAGTCACGGCAAGCCATAATCCGCCCGAATATAACGGATACAAGGTATATTGGGAGGACGGCGCCCAGGTATCGGTTCCCATGGACGGAGAGATCATCGCCGAGGTCAAGAAGGTGACTGATTACCATGATGTTAAGACCATGAACAAGGAGGATGCGCTTGTAAAAGGTCTGTATACGGTCATAGGTAAAGAGATAGACGATAAATACATGGCAGAGCTTAAGAAGCAGATCATTCATCCCGACGTGATAGAGCAGATGGCGGAGGATATTAAGATCGTATATACTCCCTTCCATGGTACGGGTAATAAGCCGGTCCGCAGGATATTAAGTGAGCTTGGCTTTAAGAATGTATATGTGGTTCCTGAACAGGAGCTTCCCGATCCTGACTTCACGACTCTTGAATATCCCAATCCGGAGGACCCCAAGGCATTTACTCTGGCACTTAAGCTTGCCAGGGAGAAAAATGCGGATATAGTTCTTGCTACGGATCCGGATGCCGACAGGCTCGGAATATACGCTCTGGATACCAAGACCGGAGAATATATGCCATTTACAGGCAATATGTCAGCAATGATAGTTGCCGAGTATATCTTAAGAGAGCGTACGGCAACAGGCACAATGCCTGAAGATGCTTCCATGGTCAAGACCATAGTAAGTACCAATCTTGCAGACAGGATAGCGGCAAAATACGGAGTTGACTTAGTAGAGGTCTTAACAGGCTTTAAGTATATCGGCAGGGTCATCAAGGGCTTTGAGGAGACAGGCAGGGGAAGCTATGTATTCGGCTTCGAGGAATCCTACGGATGCCTTGTGGGTACACATGCAAGAGACAAGGATGCTGTTGTGGCGGTAATGTGCCTGTGCGAAGCTGCCGCATGGTGTAAGGCACACGGGCTGACATTATGGGATCAGATGCTTAAGCTGTATGAGGAATTCGGATACTATAAGGAAGATATGTACACGATCACGCTTAAGGGTGTGGACGGTTCTAAACAGATACAGGAGATAATGGATAAGTTAAGAGCCAATCCTCCGAAGAGCTTCGGGGATTTTAAGGTGCTTAAGCTAAGGGATTACGATAAGGATGTCATCACTGACCTTGAGACCGGACAGACATCACCTACGGGACTGCCTAAGTCTAATGTGCTTTATTTTGATCTGTCAGAGGATTCATGGTGCTGCGCAAGGCCCTCCGGTACGGAGCCCAAGATAAAGTTCTATATGGGTGTTAAGGGAGAGTCCTTAGAGGATGCGGCACTTAAGAATAAGAAACTTACAGAAGCACTTAAGTCGTACCTGTAGACTTATCTGACGTAGATTGGCCCATCGGGATAAGACTTAATCCCGGTGGGCATACTTACATTATCCATACTATCACAGAGCATTGTACGGATGTGTTATACGGACGTGGAGTTGATATACAATGGCATTTGGCAACATACGTAAGGCATACAGTTACCTTAAGAAAAACGGAATAGAGGATACGTTCTATGCATCTATGGAGCGGCTTGCGGACAAAAAGGAGTATTCCTATACCGAGCCTTCCGATGATATTATCCTAAGGCAGAGGGAGAAGATATGGGATGATCCTGTTAAATTCAGCATAATCGTTCCGGCATACGATACTAAGGAAAGCTACATAAAAGCCTGTATCGAATCGGTGCTTGCCCAGACCTACGGCTGCTTCGAGCTTATAATAGCCGATGCTTCCAAGCTGCCCACCGTAAAAAGGGTATCGGGCAGATACAAGGATCACAGGATCAAGTATCTTCAATTGTCTGAGAATAAGGGTATATCCGCCAATACCAATTCGGCTAAGAGGCTGATCACCGGAGAGTATGTGGGGCTTTTGGATCATGACGATCTCATAACGCCCGACTGTCTGTACGAATGCGCAACGTACCTTGATAAGGTTAAACGCGATAAAAGGGAATGCGCCTTTTTATATACGGATGAGGATAAGTGTGACGCACAGGGAAAGAAGTTCTTCGAACCGAATTTTAAGCCCGGTTTTAATCCCGACCTGCTTCTTACCAATAATTATATATGTCATTTTTTTGTGATAAAAGCCAAGCTTTTTATGGAACTGGGCTTAAGGAGCTTCTTCGACGGCGCACAGGATCACGATCTTGTGCTCAGAAGTTTTGCGGCCACCAGGGAACTGTCGGATGATAAGGAGATCGTGTACGGACACATTCCCAAGGTGCTGTATCACTGGAGATGCCATGACGAATCCACATCATCCAATCCCGGAAGCAAGCTGTACGCATACGAAGCCGGAAGAAGAGCTGTCTCTGATTACCTTAAGAAATCCGGGATCGCTGCCGACGTTGCTCCTACCAAGCATAACGGCTTTTTCAGGATCAATTACAGGGATGAGCTGATATATCCGAAGAACGGTCCGGAGATAGCGCGTAAGAATGAGCTTACAAGTACCGTAAGAGGAGGCATCGCTTACAACCTCTTCCTTAACCGGTATGATATAGGGGCTATCGGCGGACCTATCATAAGAGACGGTAAGATCGCCGGAGGTATAATGGATTCCACCAGGACCTGCATATATGACGGTCTCAGTGTCAGATTCAGCGGATATATGCACAGAGCAAAGTTACAGCAGGATGCATTATATATTGATGTACGTAACATGATGATATTGGACGATCTGGCATACCTTGTGCCTAAGATAGCGAGAGATGAGAAGCACCTGCACCTTTTTAACAGAGAAGCCGTGAGTGAGCTTGAAGAGAAGATAGACAAAAATGATATACGCTCTCCTTATGTGGATGTATCGGCCTGTCTTGCACCGGTAAGTTATGAGGATATAGATTATCTCGATGCCGGAGTGGATCTGTCAAGGGAGATAAGCCTTGAGGGCTACCTTCTGTATTATGATCCGGAATTCCTGCTCTAGATACGGCTTAGTATAAGGATGTTCGTAGACAATATATTGGATGGATTATTGTATGAAGACAACAGTCGTTATACCTAACTATAACGGAACAGACTACCTTAAGGACTGCCTTGAAGGCTTAAGAGCATGTGCCGATGAGGATTTTAAGGTCGTTGTTGTGGATAACGGTTCGTCAGATGGAAGCGCAGCATTCGTTGAAGAGAACTATCCGGAGTATACGCTTGTAAAGCTGCCATCCAACACGGGCTTTGCTTATGCCGTTAACAGGGGCATAGAAGCGTCGGATACGCAGTATGTGATCCTTCTTAATAACGATACGAGGGTGAGGAAGGGTTTCGTAAGGAATCTTGAGAATGCTATTGATAAGGATGAGAGGATATTCAGCGTAAACGCTAAGATGCTTAATATGCAGCATCCCGACCTGATGGATGGAGCAGGGGATTATTACTGTGCCTTAGGATGGGCTTATGCTTACGCCAAGGGTAAGCCCGCGGATAAGGCTTCCAAGGCAAGGCGTATATTCAGTTCCTGTGCCGGTGCCGCCATATACAGGAAGAAAGTGTTTGATGAGATAGGCTGCTTTGATGAAGAGCATTTCGCATATCTTGAAGATGTGGATGTAGGCTATAGGGCAAGGTTAAGCGGCTATATCAATGTGTATGAGCCAACAGCAGAGGTACTGCATGCCGGAAGCGGGTATTCGGGCTCAAGATACAATGAATTCAAGGTAGGCTTAAGCAGCCGTAACAGTACATATCTTATATGTAAGAATATGCCGATACTGCAGCAGATACTCAATCTGCCGTTTTTCATCATAGGTTTTGGCATAAAGACAGTGTTCTTCGCCGCTAAAGGCTATGCAGGCGTATATGTACGGGGGCTTTTTAAAGGTATTTCGCTTGGATATAGCAGAAGTGGCAGAGAGAAAAAGGTAAGGTTTAAGCTGCATAACCTTCCATGGTATATCTCCGTGCAGTGGCAGTTATATACAGGTATGGTAAGGAGACTGTTCTGAGTAGCTGCAGGACATAGGAATTGCCCTGATGTGGGGCAGGTTGAACAAAAGAAGGTATTATTGTACAATACTTTAGGTGATAAGGGGAGTATCAGCCCGGGGAACAGAGATGATCAAGGATAATCAGAAGTTTTTTAACAGATTGCAGGTCCTTTTGGATGCGATAGTCGTAGCCGGCTCGTATCTTCTGTCGTGGTGGATCAAGTTCGAGGGTCCGCTTGCAGATACCGGAGCCGGAGCATACACGATGCAGTTCTATTTTTCGGCATTGTATTTTATCGTGCCCGGATATCTTGTTCTGTATTATCTTAATAAAATGTATACGCCCAAGCGTACGAGAAGGATAGAGACAGAGTTAACCCAGGTATTCGGTGCGAACGTGGCAGGAGCGCTGGTGTTCCTTGTATGCATCGCTGTCTTTAAGATAAGCGATTTCTCAAGAGGACTTATAGCCATATTCTCGGTAGTATGCGTCTTCTTAATGATATTCGAGAGACTTATCATAAGGTGGATACTAAGCCATATAAGGAGCAGAGGCTACAATATCAAGCATATACTGCTAGTCGGCTATTCCAGAGCGGCTGAGGAGTATATCAACAGGATCAAGGCCAATCCTCAGTGGGGTTATGTGGTGCGAGGCATACTTGATGACAGGGTTCCGAGAGGAACCATGTATAAGGGTGTCAGGGTGATAGGCTGTATAGACAATTTAAGTATGATCCTTCCTGTAAGTCAGTTGGATGAGATAGCGGTAACACTGGCGCTGTCTGATTATGACAGACTTGAGGAGCTGGTGGCAATGTGTGAAAAATCAGGTGTACACACCAAGTTCATACCTGATTATAACAGCCTTATTCCCAACAGACCCTATACCGAGGATCTTAACGGTCTGCCGGTCATCAATATAAGATATATACCGTTGACTAATACCTTTAATGCCATAGCGAAGAGAGTATTCGATATAGTCTGCTCTCTGTTAGGGATTATCGTGCTGTCACCCTTCTTGATAACCGTAGCCATAATAATAAAATGTACAAGCAAGGGACCTGTCATATTCAAGCAGGAGAGAGTGGGACTTCACAATAAGTCATTCAATATGTACAAGTTCAGGACTATGTATGTGCAGAGCGATGAAGAGGAGGCCAATGGCTGGACGGTTAAGAACGATCCGAGAGTGACCGGAGTCGGCAGATTTTTCCGTAGGACAAGTATCGATGAGCTTCCGCAACTTATCAATATCCTTAAGGGAGATATGAGCATAGTGGGACCGAGACCTGAGAGACCGCAGTTCGTGGAGAAGTTCAAGGAGGAGATACCGAGGTATATGATCAAGCATCAGGTCAGACCAGGGCTTACGGGCTGGGCGCAGATCAACGGATTCAGAGGAGATACTTCCATACGTAAGAGGATCGATTATGACATCTATTACATAGAGAACTGGTCCTTTGGATTTGATATCAAGATAATATTCCTTACGGTGTTCAGGGGATTTATCAATGAGAATGCTTATTAATACACAGATTATTGAAGGAGATTGGAGATATACAGATGGCAACCGGCAGAACAAGCAGAGAAAGGGAAGAAGCAAGAAAAAGAGCGCAGGCCATGGCCAGAAGGAAGGCTAAGAAGCGTCGCCGCATCATTCTTCTGATGGCTGAGATAGTCGTACTTATGGGACTGGTAGCGGTAGTATGGTTCGTAAGGAAGGGTACATCCATACAGAAGATCAGGATCAACGAAGCCGATATAATCATGAACGAGAACGTGGCTTCCAATGCGACACTTAAAGGCTATCGCAATATTGCTCTTTTTGGCGTCGATGCCAGAGACAAATCTCTGGGTAAAGGTAATCGTTCGGATACGATAATCATAGCGTCGGTGAATGAGGATACGGGAGATGTCAAGCTTCTGTCCGTATTCAGAGACACCTATCTTAATCTTGGCAATGATACATACAATAAGTGCAATGCGGCATATGCCAAGGGAGGCCCCGAACAGGCCATCAATATGCTTAATATGAATCTGGATCTTAATATAACGGATTATGTCACTGTGGGATTCACAGGGCTTGCCAAGATCGTGGATGCATTAGGCGGTGTGACCATAGACGTGAGAGAGGATGAGATAGTTCATCTTAATAATTATCAGATAAGCATGGTGGGCAAGACATCGGATAATGAGACCTACTATGCTACTGAGGGTAAAGATTACACTGCCGTGACAAGTGCGGGCACACAGAATCTTAACGGATTACAGGCGACCGCCTATTGCAGGATCAGATATGTGGGCAATGACTTCATGAGGGCAGAGAGACAGAGAACGGTCATAGATAAGTGTGTGGAGAAGGCTAAGACCGTCGGACCTAAGGAACTGGTTGCAGCCTACGACGGTGTGAAGGATTATATATCAACATCTCTTGATTATGATGAGATAATAGAGCTGCTTGGCGGTGTGAGCAAGTATAACATTGTTGCCGGAGACGGATTCCCCTTCGAGTCAGACAGGGCCGGAGCGAAGGTGGGCTCTAAGGGAGCATGTGTGATACCCGATAATCTTGAGGAGAACGTGATCCTCTTACAGAAATTCTTATTCGATAATGACGAGTACACGCCTTCTGCGGAGGTGGTAAGATACAGCAGCAAGATATCTGCGGATACGGGATACTGATCTATGACGGATGTTATGATCCCGACCTATAAGCCCGATGAGGAGTTACTTAAGACAATTGACATCCTTAAGGATCAGACTTGTACGCCGGGGAAGATAATACTTATCAATACTGAAGAGAGATATCTCGATGAACTTATAAAAAGGACAGGATACGCCCTTGATGACAAGCTCATAGAGATCTGCAATATCAAAAAGTCGGAATTTGACCACGGCGGGACCAGGGACAGAGCTGCCGGGCTGTCTGATGCGGATATCATGATCTTTATGACTCAGGATGCGATCCCCGTTGACCGGTTCTTCATAGAGAAGCTTATCAGTCCCCTGAAAGATAAGAGGGTTGCGGTAAGCTATGCCAGACAGATACCTAAGGAAGGCTGCAGCGTGGAGGAGAGGTATACCAGAGCCTTCAATTACCCGGACAGATCGGTCATAAAAGGCGCTGATGATGTGGAGAAGCTTGGTATTAAAGCGTACTTTTGTTCCAATGTAAGCTGTGCATACAGACGTGATGTATATGATAAGCTGGGTGGCTTTGTCAAAAAGACGATCTTCAATGAGGATATGATATATGCCGCCGCTGCGGTTAAGGCCGGATATAAGATAGCATATACCGCCGAAGCAATGGTATATCATTCACACGATTATAGTGCGAAGGAACAGTTCAGACGCAATGTGGATATAGGTATATCACAGGCCGAACATCCGGAGGTTTTTGACGGACTTTCATCGGAAGCAGAGGGCAAGAAGCTTGTACTGGCTACCATAGGAGAATTGAGACATACGAACAACAGAGTAAGGATACCGCTCTATCTTGTGAGGATCATAAGCAGATATTGCGGATATCTTGTCGGCAGACATTACAGAAGCTTTCCCATGGGCTTTATCAGAAGGGTATCTATGAATCCCGGATATTTTACGGAGGAGAATCAATGTGCGGAATAGTTGGATATGTAGGTAAGATGCAGGCGGCACCTCTTTTGCTTGAGGGGTTGTCCAAGCTTGAATACAGAGGATATGATTCGGCCGGACTGGCCGTAAGGGATAAGGACGGCAAGGTGCATGTGGTCAAGGCCAAGGGGAGACTTAAGGTTCTCTCTGAGAAGACCAATGATGGAGCGTCCTTAAGGGGGACCATAGGAATAGGCCATACCAGATGGGCCACGCACGGAGAACCCTCAGAGCTTAATGCTCATCCTCATGTATCTGCAGCGCAGCTTGAACATGGAGCAGGCAGTGAACAGTCCAATGTAGTGGGCGTTCATAACGGTATCATAGAGAATTATCAGGAGCTTAGGGATAAGCTGCTTAGACATGATTATTCCTTCTATTCCCAGACGGATACCGAGGTTGCGGTTAAGTTAGTGGACTACTATTACAATAAGTACAATATCGGTCCCATAGATGCAATAGCCAAGACAATGGTCAGAGTAAGGGGATCATATGCCCTTGCGCTTATGTTTATGGAGCGTCCGGATGAGATATGGGTAGCCCGTAAGGATTCACCTATGGTCATTGGCGTGGAAAACGGCGAGACCTTTGTGGCATCGGATGTTCCGGCTATCCTTAAATACACACGCAATGTGTATTATATAGGCAATCAGGAGATGGCGTGTCTTAAAGCCGGAGAGGTTCATTTCTACAATCTGGACGGCGATGAGATACAGAAGGAAAAGGTAGAGATCGAATGGGATGCAGAGGCTGCCGAGAAGGGCGGATTCGAGCATTTCATGATGAAGGAGATCCACGAGCAGCCTAAGGCTGTTGAGGATACATTGAATTCTCTTATTAAGGACGGCAGGATAGATCTTAGTGAGGTAGGTATCACCGATAAGGATATAGAAGGATATAAAAGGATATATATCGTAGCCTGCGGTTCCGCATGGCACGTAGGTATGGCGGCACAGTATGTATTCGAGGATCTGACGCATATCCCGGTAAGGGTGGAACTGGCATCAGAGTTCAGATACAGGAATCCTCTGCTTGATAAGGATGATCTGGTCATCGTGATCTCCCAGTCCGGAGAGACTGCTGATTCTCTTGCGGCATTACGTGAGGCTAAGAAAAGAGGAGCATCCACTCTCGGTATCGTTAATGTAGTGGGTTCTTCCATAGCAAGAGAAGCGGATCATATCCTCTATACACTTGCAGGTCCCGAGATAGCCGTAGCAACCACCAAGGCCTACAGTACCCAGCTTATCGCCTGCTATGTCCTTGCGGTACAATTCGGACTTGTAAGGGGGATAGTGGATAAGGAGAAGTATGATGAATATATCGCTTCTATGCTTACCATCCCCGGCAAGATAGATAAGATACTCAGCGATAAGGAGAGATTACAGTGGTTTGCGGCCAAATATGCCAACTCAAAGGATGTATTCTTCGTGGGAAGAGGGATAGACTATGCGGCTTCTCTTGAAGGAAGCCTTAAGATGAAGGAGATATCCTATATCCATTCGGAGGCGTATGCTGCAGGTGAACTTAAGCACGGGACCATAAGCCTTATTGAAGACGGTATACTTGTGATAGGAGTACTTACACAGAATGAGCTCTATGAGAAGACCGTGAGCAATATGGTGGAGTGCAAGGCAAGAGGAGCGTTCTTAATGGGGCTTACCACCTATGGACATTATGAGATCGAGGATACGGTTGATTTTGCTGTATATGTACCGAAGATAGAAGAATATTTTGCGGCATCGTTAGCTGTTATTCCTCTGCAGCTATTAGGCTACTATATAAGCATCGCCAAGGGACTTGATGTGGATAAGCCAAGGAATCTTGCCAAGTCCGTTACCGTGGAATGACATATAAGGCTGATAACAGAGGATCATATTAGCGTATAAGTGTGAACACGGATAATAGAATTATCACATAATGAACACAATTTGTTCACAAACCGGGGCTATATTAACAATATAGTTTCAAGGGGCTTATGGAGGATATCATTGATTGGTCGGATACCGGTGCCCCAAAGGAGGAATCATGAACGATGAATATAATAGAAATGAATTAGGTAACGATCTCGGAAGTGATGCAAGAGGCTCATCTACGGAGACCGGAGTATATTCCGCAAGGCATTATGATTATACCGGAGGAACGGATAAGGCGACCTATATGACGGGAAGTGCCGGCGGATATCACGGAAGTGAGCAAAAAAGTTCTTCTGTGGGCAATGATTACGGAACGGACAAACCGCGTAAGGATAAGAAGAAGGGCGGCTTTGCAGGGAAGTTTTTTGCCACCATCGGTCTTGGTATAGTGTTCGGACTTACGGCAGGAGCCACACTTTTCCTTATGGGTAAGACATTGCCGGGAACAGTCACATCCGATGCCGGCACAGCCATAACCGATAGCACGGAGAGTGCTGTTAAGGAGAAGAAGGATAATGTGGCTATTGTTGCAGATAATGGGGAAGATTTTGAGAACAGTGCCATAGAGTCGGATTTTGAGACCCGTAACATCATAGGTGCGGGAGCTGTCGTAACGGATGTGTCGGATATGGTAGATGCGGCTATGCCCTCTATAGTATCAATAACAGGCAAGTACATCATAACAGGACAGAGCTTCTGGGGGCAGACATATTCGGAGGAGACCGAGGGCAGTGGCTCAGGTATAATAATCGGACAGGATGACGATAAGCTGTATATAGCGACCAACAATCATGTTGTTGAAGACAGTGAGGGACTTAAGGTTCAGTTCATAGACGGTTCCGATGCGGAAGCGACTGTGAAAGGAACCGATGCGGATGTTGATCTGGCTGTTATCATAGTGGATATGGATGATTTAAGCGCCGATACCAGATCTGCTATCAAGGTTGCAGAATTGGGTAATTCAGACGCGATCAAGATAGGAGAGCCTGCCGTAGTAATAGGTAATTCACTTGGATATGGACAGACGGTAACATACGGTGTCATCAGTGCGGTGGACAGAACCCTTGAGTTGGATGACGGTACGGTATCCAAGGGATTGATACAGACGGATGCCGCTATTAATCCGGGTAATTCCGGCGGGGCTCTGCTCAATATCAACGGTGAGGTAATAGGTATCAGCTCAAGCAAGATAGGCGGTTCTACTATAGACGGAGTCGGATTCGCCATTCCGATAACCTCGGCACAACCTATATTAAGCGATATTGTGACGAGCGTGGAAAGGATCAAGGTATCCGAGAGTAAGCAGGGATATCTCGGTATCGGCGGACAGACAGTGACCGAAGAGGTATCGAAGATGTATGGACTGCCTGTGGGAGTATTGGTAAGACAGGTCTATGAAGGAACCGGGGCTGCGGAAAGCGGTCTTGAACAGGGCGATGTGATAACAGCCGTAGGCGGTAGAAGCATTAAGTCAATGGAAGAGCTTAAGGAAGAGCTTCAGTACTATGCGAAGGACGAGGTAATACAGATAACCGCTTCCAGACTGTCAGACGGGTTGTATTCGGATATGACCTTTGATGTAAGACTGGTAGATAGGGACGCACTTAAATAGAAAGGGACTTATGGCTGAATACGAAGAGGTCTGCATGCTTTGCCGCAGAAGCGAAGACAAGGCTGGCAAGATGGTACATCTGATGAATAATATCTGCGTGTGCCGAGATTGTTTTAACAGGACAATGGATGCTGTTAGCAGTTTCGATCTTGGTAAAATGGGAATCAATCAGGATTCCTTTAAGGAATTCATGCAGGAGATAACAGGTGCTTCAGGCTCATCCGCTAAGGATGAGCCTAATGTGCGTGAAGAGAAAGAGGATGTTAGCGCCAAGCCCATTCAGGATGAAGAGAAGAATGATGAGAAGGAGGAGGGACCGGATAGCAGCAAGCAGAACGGCACTCCTATAGGTAATATATTCCAGGGTATACCCAATATAAGCTTTCTTAATATGTCAGACCTTTTCGGGGGAGCGGAACCCGGAAGACAGAGGGTTAAGAAGTCAAAGGAGCATAAGCCCATAATAAGACTGGAAGATATTCCTGCGCCTCATAAGATAAAGGAGCAGTTGGACGAATATGTGATCGGGCAGGAAAGGGCCAAAAAGATCCTGTCTGTGGCTGTCTATAACCATTATAAGAGGGTTGCCACAGACACCATGGATTCCATCGAGATAGAGAAGTCCAATGTCCTTATGATAGGACCTACGGGAAGCGGTAAGACCTATCTTGTGAAGACGTTAGCAAAGCTTCTGGATGTACCCTTGGCGATAACAGATGCCACATCCTTAACGGAAGCGGGATACATAGGCGATGATATAGAGAGTGTCGTATCCAAGCTCTTAGCTGCTGCGGACAATGATGTGGACAGAGCCGAGCAGGGTATCATCTTCATAGATGAGATTGACAAGATAGCTAAGAAGCATAACCACGGTTCGAGAGATGTCAATGGTGAGTCAGTGCAGCAGGGTATGCTTAAGCTCTTAGAGGGAGCCAATGTCGAGGTTCCGGTGGGAGCATCAAGTAAGACAGCCATGGTTCCCATGACGACCGTGAACACCAGGAATATCCTGTTCATATGCGGCGGAGCTTTCCCGGATCTTGATGAGATCATCAAGCAGCGCCTGCGCAAGAAGACATCTATAGGATACGGAGCCGAGCTTAAGGATAAATATGATAAGGATAAGGATATACTGCAGCAGGTGACAGTGGAGGATATCAAGAAATTCGGCATGATACCCGAATTCGTTGGCAGACTTCCGATCATATGCACGCTTAAAGGCCTTACGGAGGATATGCTGGTGCGTATTCTTAAGGAACCGAGGAATGCCATACTCAAACAATATGAAAAGCTTCTTGAACTTGACGAAGTTAAATTATGCTTTGATGACGATGCTTTAGAAGCCATTGCTAAGAAGGCCATGGAGAAGGATACCGGAGCAAGAGCTTTAAGAGCCATAATAGAAGAGCTGATGCTTGATATCATGTATGAGATCCCCAAGGATGATAATATCGGAAGAGTTACTATAACTAAGGATTATATTGAAGGAACCGGAGGACCTATAATCGATATCAGGAGCAATCTGGCATCACTTCCTGAGAGAGATGAACTTAAGGAGATCACGGGATAATGCTTCACCTTTTTATTGCACCCATAATAGCCGTGCTTGATCACAGTATCAAAAAGTCAAGAGAGGAAAATGATACTGCTTACGAGTATCTTGACGGAAAGATAAGGATCATCACTTATCATAATAGAGGAGCCTTCTTGGGAAGGGGAAGCAAGAATCCATTTTTGGTGACGGTTTTATCCGTAGCTCTTACGCTGGTCATGGGTTTGGTCTTTGTCCTTACCTTTACTATGACAGGACTTAAGACGCTTAAGTTCGGACTGGGACTGTTACTCGGCGGAGCTTTCAGCAATACATACGACAGGATTAAAAAGGGCTATGTAACAGATTACCTGATATTTTCAAAGGCTCCTGGTTTTATTAAAAATATAGTTTTTAATATATCGGATTTTGCAATAATCACAGGTGCTTTAATAAGTGCATTATCTTAGATGTTGTGGCTATAACAGATGCAGTCACAACATCTTGTTTTTTTGATTTAATTTATATGTATAACAAAAGATACAATGTTGCACGCATTGAGTACATAACAAAAATGCAGGAAAACACAAGATGTAGTGCTTAAAAATGCAGGAGAGTGAATTTAGCCCCAATATTTAGCTTAAAAATGCAAGATGAAATGCAAATTTGCATATATAGAGAAATATGGACTGACAGAAGCAGGACGATTGATTGTTTTATAAAGTAAATATATAATTAGGATTAAGACTTATCCACCGAGTTATTCTGTATTTGTGGATAAGTATAAAGGACGATTTAATATTATGAAAAAGCTGAAAAACAGCGTAAAAAAGCTATGGTATCTGTATCTTACGGAGATACTGCTATTCATTCAGGCTATAGTATTTATCCTGTACAGAGACGACAGTTATATCGCGGTTCATGATAATCTGGATCTTTTTGTGGCACATTTTAAGGTTATGAAGCTGCAGAACGCATTCTTTGCGCAAGATGTGACCCTGCCGATAGTGGGGGGACTTGACAGGGATGTATTCGGATCGGAATTCCTCCTATACAATATACTTTATTATATATTGGATCCTCTCAAGGCGTATTTTGCCGGTTATGCATTGAAGATACTTACAGGTATATTTTCATTTAATCTGCTTGCCAAGGATATATATGGGAAGGATTATGCCAGATACAGAGCCATTGCCGTTGTTATAGGAACGGCTTTCGGACTCATACCCGTATTTCCCGCTTATGGATTGGCCTTTACATCCATCCCGCTGCTTATATTCATACTAAGAAGATTGTATTATGTGAAAGGGCTTAAGAAAAAGCTTTTCTTTGGTATTCTGCTTTTTATATATCCGGTTCTGTCGTATTTTTCGTACCATGGCTTTTTTATTCTCTGCTATATGTCGGTAGCAGTGATCATACTATGGATACGGGACAGGAGATTCCCGGCTTCGATTTTTGCAGGGATATTGGTGTTGAGCGCAGGGTATATGACCTTTGAATACAGACTTTTTAAGGCTATGCTCTTCTCGGATACCGTGACCATAAGAAGCTCCATGATATCAGCCTCCCTTACACCGACTGAGGTTATAAAGCTTGCATTGGACGGATTTGTCAACAGCCAGTTCCACTGTCAGGATTCACATCTATATGTTATATTACCAGTTAGTTTAATTACGATTATATTTATCGACGCAAGATACATATATAAAAAGGATTATATCCATATCATTAAGGATCCTGTTAATCTGGTCTTTATGTGGATAATCTTTAACAGCCTCATATATGGTCTGTATGACTATGAACCGATGAGGTCTCTTGTAGAGACTATTGTTCCGAAGCTTAAGGGTTTTCAGTTTGACAGGACTCTGTATTTTAATTCATTCTTATGGTATGCGCTTTTGTTCCTCATATGTAAGAGACTGTATGATACATCTCTTAAAACGTGGGTTCTCATAGCCAATGTGATAGCGGTATTTGCTGCATTCATCGTTATGTTCGAGCCACAGGTATACAACGATTTTTATTACACCTGCTATAATCAGGCATATAAGCTTGTGAAGAATAAGGAGACAAGTACCTTAAGCTTTGGAGAGTTTTATTCGGAGGAATTATTTGACGGGATTAAAAGCAAGATCGGTTATGACAACGAATGGTCCGTAGCATACGGGATGCATCCGGCAGTGCTTGAATACAACGGGATATATACACTGGACGGTTATATCGGGATGTATACACAGGAATATAAGGATAAGTGGCGAGAGGTGATCGAACCGGCATTGGACAGATCGCCTGAGTTTAAGAGCTATTTTGATGAGTGGGGACCAAGAGCGTATATTTTCTCGGGTAACGGTGAGAATACATATGCGCCTTTAAGGAATATGGATGTGGAAGACCACAGCCTGTATATCAATGCCGATGCTCTGAGGGCACTTGGATGCAGATATATATTCTCAAGGATAGAGCTTGATAATGCTGATGCTCTGGGGCTGATCTTGCAGGGTAGATATGCGGATGAAAGTTCTCCTTATGTGATATTCTTGTATGAATTGTGATCATATGTTATTATTCTAAGGTCAGAAAAATAGGAAACAGGGTGTAATATGTCAATAAGAATACATAATTTCATGGGAATATTCGGCTGGGAGATGCAGAAGCACTTTCCGATGCTTGCGTCTAATGCTTATCTTAAGCTTCAGTTTAGGGCGAGGGCCAAGAGACAGAAGGCATATATAGATTTCTTCAACGGAAGCACTGAGCCTCCGCATCCGCTCATCGTCAACCTTGAGACCATCAACAGATGTAACAGCACATGTGAATTCTGCGCAGCAAGCAGGGATAATGAGAAAAGACCGCTATGCAGGATGGACGATGAACTTTTTTACAGCATCATTGATCAGCTTGCAGACTGGGGATTTAAAGGGCATCTGACACTATACGGGAACAATGAGCCTTGGATAGACACAAGAATAGTGGAATTTCATAAGTATTGCAGGGAGAAGCTGCCGGACAGCTTTATCTTCATGTCTACCAACGGTCTGCTGCTTGATATAGATAAGGTTAAGTCTATAGTTCCTTACATCGATCAGCTCATAATCAATAATTACTGTGATGATATGAAGCTTCACGAGAATGTGAAGGAGATATATGATTATGTAAGAAGTCATGAGGAAGAGTTCGGTAATGTGGAGATCCTGATACAGATGCGTTATATCAAGGCTGTCCTTACCAACAGAGCCGGAAGTGCACCCAATAAAGCGGCTACTGCGAAGGTGATAACGGAGACCTGTCTTATGCCGTTTACGGACATGTTCATCTTCCCTGACGGCAGGATGGGAATATGCTGCTGTGACAATTTTGAGAGGACCACACTTGCAGACCTTAATAAGGATACGCTTAAGGATGCATGGAACGGGACAAGATATTTGCAGTTGAGAAAGGCCATAAGTGATGGCAGACAGAACTGGCCCTTCTGTAAGAATTGTGATTTCATAGATGCGGGACTCAGAATGGATGTCATTAATGATGTACTTAACGGCAGACCCATGAGAGGCGCAAGACAGACTATGTTCTCAAAGAATAAGTGATAATCGGTTCTGAGAGTGATCATTATAATATCCAAGAGAAGGTCTCTTGGATATTATTGTATGCTTTTACCGACATGGAACGAACTTTTTTGGAGTTTTGCTCGGAGTATTGTATAATAGCCTTACGGGGATGATTACCAGGAGATTAAAATGAGATCACCAAGACAGTTGATAAAAAGGATACCGGCTTCTGCCGCAGCAGTCATCATGACGGTATCTGTACTT
>CAJONG010000012.1 GCA_905235845.1 uncultured Lachnospiraceae bacterium | reverse complement strand
AAGTCTACCCTGATGTTCGCTGATGCTACAAAGGACCCCAATTATACCAAAGCGCTTAAGATCAAGCTAAGCGGCAGCGTGGTAGGTAAGAAGGATGCTATCACAGGCATACAGATATATCCTTCGAAGATAACCATCGCACTTGACGGCGGATATCAGTTCCAGGCTATCGTTAAGGGAACCAATGAAGCCGTACCTCCCTCACAGGATGTAAGATGGTCGATTACCAATCATAGATCCGATGGGACATATATTGATGAGAACGGTCTGTTGACCGTAGGTCATGATGAGACATCTCCTACTATCAATGTGATAGCCACATCTGTTGAGAATAATTCGATATCAGGAACGGCAGTTGTCACAACACAGACTAACAGCTACAATGTATCGGCTGTAGCAGAGCCTTCAGGCGGCGGAAGCGTCACAGGCGGTGGGGCGGTCGTATCGGGAGGCAGCGTCACTCTGTCGGCAGTACCGAATAAGAATTACTATTTTGTCGGATGGTTCTTAGGCGGGAAGAATGTATCGACTGCAACCAATTTTACATTAAATGATGTGACATCCAATACAGATGTCACAGCGAAGTTCGCACAGAATTATGTGACGGTCAGGGTGGATTCCAATATAAAGGATGCAGGCAATATAGTAGGCGGAGGTAATATAACCTACGGTTCAAGCACCACACTTTCAGCCAAGGCATATTCGGGATATGTATTCACCGGATGGAAGGAGGGAGACAGCATCATAAGCAGGGATGCTTCGATATCCCTTAAGAATCTTACCACGGACCGTAAGATCACGGCGATGTTCTCTAAGACATCATATACTATCACAATGGCTGCTTCTCCCATAGAAGGCGGTAAGGTAAGCGGCGGCGGAACCATAGCTCTCGGCAAGGGAACGACCCTTAAGGCAGAGCCCTCAAGCGGCTACGAATTCAGAGAGTGGCAGGTCAACGGCCAGGTAGTAAGCAGAGATGCTTCATATAAGGTCGATAAGGTAGAACAGGATTATACCATTACGGCTATCTTCGCCAAAAAGGGTATCACATCATACGAGATATCCGCAGGTGTGGCTACTACAGGCGGTTCGATCACACCAAGCGGTAAGACCCTGGTAGCGGAAGGAGCCAATATCACATATACCATGACCCCCAAGGCAGGCTTCGCTATCCTTGCGGTAGCTGTAGACGGTGCACAGGTAGGCAATGTAAGCAGCTATACCTTCACTAATGTCAGAGGACCTCATACCATTGCCGTAGCATTCGTTCAGACAGAAGCGGCATCCAAGAAAGCAGGAGCGCAGGAGAAGAAGGTACAGGCTGTACCCAAGACAGAGAGCAATACCGCAACATCACAGTCCACGGTGGATATAGAGAAGGCAGCAACCGGTGCCGGAGGTGATACCTATGTGGAAGAGATCGAGAATCTTGATGAGATATATGTGCCCACAGATGAGGAATTAGGAGTTACCGAATCCGATGATGATATTGAATTCTCATCGGCAGTTATGAAATCCATGGGAGTATCGCTGGATGAGATCGCACAGATGGTAGCTAACGGAGATACTATGCCGATACTTGATGCGGCCTTCTATTCGGGCAACCTCGGAGCATATGTGACCAATACAATGGAGCCCAAGAACAGCATAGGTGTGGACTATCAGAATATGTCAAGAGAAGAGCTTATGATGCTTGCGGATGAGCAGATCAATCCAAGCCTTCCTAACCTCGACATAGTGGTTCACGATATGCTTACGACAGAGGATGTAATGTCAATTGCAAGAGGCGGACAGGTAGATATATCGGTAAGCCTTGTTAAGGAGGATGCTTCACCTGCAACCGAGAAACTTATGAAGAATGCGGTGGGACAGGTGCCTCTTCAATACTTTGATCTGACGATGCTCAAGACATCTGGCGGATATACGGAGAAGATCACTGAACTTCCGAGTCTTATGCAGGTGATAATAGAGATACCTGATGATATATATAAGTCAGGCAAGACATATTCGGTGTTAAGAGTTCATAACGGTACGTTAAGCATACTTCCGGATATAGATGACAATCCCAAGACCATAACATTCTATACCGACAGATTCTCATCTTATGCGATAGCAAGAGAGGTGACTACCTCACAGAATCTGGTTACATGGATGTGTCTGGGTGCAGCAATAACCTTCGCTATAGCTATGACATGCTTTGTAATACTTCTGCATCATCAGCGCAGGATGAGGAGAGCTAAGAGACGTGCCAATGCCAGATAACAGGGTATTATCAACATAAGCCGTTAATACAGGGCGCCAACATGAAGTTGACGCCCTGAAGGTATTTTTATATCATAATGATGATAATAACTCATAGTAAAGCCGATCTTTGAGAGGAGGATTTATGGCATTTATAGATGATCTGGAGGAGTACTCCGCCGGACATACAGAAAAGATCGCTTTGATATCGGCTGATACCGGAGCAAAGCTTGGTTATGGAGAATTATATGATCTATCCGGTAAAGTCTATTGCTATCTTAAAGAACATGGGATAGGCAGGGAATCCGTTGTTATGATCCATGTTGTCAGGGGGATGCGTCCTTTGGTTGCTCTGATAGGAGTATGGCGTGCAGGAGCGGCCGCAGTAATAGTCGAAACAGGATATGCGAAGGAGCGTGTAAATTATATCTATGAGAACAGCAGATGTGTATTGCACATAGATGATGAAGTTTTTACGGAAATGATGAATTATACATCTCAATCCGGGCATGAAAAAACCGATCCACATGATCTTGCCCTCCTTGTATATACCTCAGGAACGACAGGAAAGCCTAAGGGCGTCCTGCAGGAATACGGAATGCTTGATATGTGCATAAAGGGCAATATGTGCGACTATCATCCCGTAATGGAAGAATGCGACCGGCTTGCACTTACAACACCGCTTAATTTCTCAGCGACCATACTCATGGTAGTTCCAACTCTCCACGAAGGAGGAACAATTGTTGTTTTTTCAAGAGATGTTGTCAAGAATCCACAACTATTCACAAAGAATATTGATGAGTATGCTATTTCCGTTCTTTTTATGACCTCTTTGATGATACAGATGATGAAGAATGTGCCGCCTTCTGTTAAAAAGATCATATCGGGAGGAGAACTGGTCAGAAATGTATACGTAGAAGGCGTTGATATATATTGTCTCTATGCACAGTCGGAATCATGTTTCAATATTGGCGCATTCAGGATCGATAAGAAATATGATGTAACCCCGGTAGGCAGGCCGTATGTCGAAAGTGCCTGCGTATCGATTCTGGATGATTCGGGGAAAAAAGTGCCGGACGGCACCGTCGGTAATATATGCTATAAGAATCCATTCTTCAGAGGCTATCTGGGACTTCCGAAGGAAACGGAGAAAAGACTGATAGGCGGATATGTGAATACAGGTGATCTGGGGAAGATCTCAGACACCGGTGATATTGTTGTGCTTGGACGTAATGACGATATGATCAAGATACGCGGTAACCGTGTAGAACCCTCCGAGATCGAATCCGCAATTGTAAGCACCTTGCATGTGGATTGGGCCGGTGTCCGCTCATTTTCCGAAGATTCCGTTGTTTTCTTGTGTGCATATTATACAGGAAAGAACACTATCGATATCGAACACGCAAAAGAAGCACTTCGACCTGTCCTGCCTTCATATATGATCCCTTCATATTTTGTTCATATTGATGCCGTTCCTCTGAATGAGAACGGTAAATTCAACCGAAGTGCACTTCCGATGCCGGATCGTTCGTTATACAGAGCCGAATATGTCGCTCCCAAGGGGGAGGATGAAGAGTTATTCTGCAGTGCTGCGGAGAAGATCCTTGGTATTGAAAAAATAGGTGCCATGGATGATCTCATAGATCTTGGCGCCGATTCAATGTCGATCATTGGCATTTTGGCACAGCTTAATTGGCCTAAGTTAAGTGCATCCATGTTTATCAACGGTCAGACTCCGCGTAAGATCGTTCAGATATACCATGCTGCTGTATCTAAGGAGACCGGTGATATAGAAAGCGAGAATGCAAGTGCACTGTGCGAGGATCAACCGCTTACAGCAACACAACTGTATATGTTTGATTACCAGTGCTTTGTCCCCAAATCCACCGTGTGGAATCTGTATATGCTGTTAAGACTTGACCCTGCGGCAGACATGGTTCGCCTTCAAAGATCAATAGAAAAAGTGCTTGGAAATCATCCGGTTTTTTCAACGGTTTTGTGCTTCAACGACGATAATGATCTTGTACAACGTTATGTACCGGATGTTGATCTCTCCATTGAAGTGGAATCCATGTCTGAAGCTGATTTTATTGATGAGTGTGAAGATCTGATAAAACCGTATAAGCTTATGAATTCCAAGCTGTACAGGATCCGACTTATTAAGACTGAGAGAGGCGGATATCTGTATATTGACATTCATCATATAATCGCAGACGGGAATTCATTACAGGTATTGATACGTGACATTTGTAATGCCTATGAAGGAAGAGAGCTTCACACGGATTATTACTATTATGAAATGAATAAAAGGCGTCAGGACAGGCTGTCAGAACTCTATGGAGAAGCAAAGGAGTATTATTCTCTGCTTCTTGACAATGTTGATTGGGACCGTTATCCGCTACCGGATCATCCGCTTGGAAAAGGAGAGTATGGCAATTTTACAGCCATGATACCTGTAGAGTTTTCTTCTTATGATGAACTTCAAAAAAATTACAGTGTTTCCAAAAATGCCTTTTTTATAGCAGTCTCCCTGCTTTCAATAGCTTTTTATAACAATTCTTATGACGTACGTATCTCATGGACCTTCAGCGGAAGAGATAAGGAAACGGATGCTGATATAATCGGTACACTTATAAGTGATTTTTATATTGGTATCAGATTGAGTAAAATACCGACAATAGCTGAACTATACAGGGAGGTTCTGCGACAGATAAGAAATAATATCTATTATTCATGCTATTCGTATGAATCACCGGATGAAAACAACAATGTCGATGCCGAACTCATATACCAGTCAAACCTTCGGGATATTGAAAGTAACAGTTCCCTTAAATTCATACCGGTAGAAATAGAATGTGATAATGTCGCTGCTGATAATCTGTTAGATATAGAAATACATGAAAAAGACGAAGGATGCATGCTTTATGTGGACTATATGGCTGATTGCTATGACCAGGGCAGCATTAAAAGATTTAAGAAGATATTCTTAAAAACCGCATGTCAGCTTGTCAGACATATTGCTGAACCTGATACCCTCATAGAGGTTTTGAGAAGTGAGATACAGGGAGAGAATGGGTAACTATGCGGATAGTGCCGGACGTTCAAAGGATTTTGTATGAGAAAATTCAAGAATTTTGTAATAGGCGGAATAGAGAATAAGATATTCAATCTGGTGGCGATCACCGTGATACTGATAATGGCGGCATATACCGCTATTATCGTGGTGCAGTCGAATAAGTTAAGTGCCATTGTAGAGGAATCGGGTGATTCCCAGGTAGAGTCCATGACGACTATATCCAATGCCACCATGGATGCGGTGGTCAGTGAATCTCTCACGACCCAGACCGTATTAAGCGCCGACTTAAGTGATACCGTGTTCGGTAACGTCAGAAGCCAGGTACTGATGATAGCGGATTATGCCACCAAGCTCTATGCTAATCCGGATATCAATAATCATGTGGTCGTACCAACGCCCGATCTGTGTGCGGATGGAGAGCCTGTAGCTTACCTTGTATATGATGAGGGTATCGATCCTACGGATTATGATATAGCAAGCGAGGTCGGGATTCTGGGTAATATCGCTGAGATGATGAAGTCCACATATGACAGGACCATAATAGATGCCTGCTACATTGGGACGGAGAGCGGATTTACGATATTTGCCGATGATGCGCCGAGTGTCAAGGTGGGAGATGACGGCAGGGCATTAACCTATCCCGCAAGACAGAGACCGTGGTATATTGAAGCCAAAGAACGGGGTGATGTATTCTTCACGGATATCATACCGGATAATTATACAGGTGAGTACGGTGTCATCTGTTCATGCCCTGTATATGATCCCGCAGGTGAGCTTAAGGCTGTGATCGGTGTGGATCTCTTCATTGATTCCATGATAGAGCAGATCAATGATTCCGATAAGGACGGCTCCTTCGTGTTCGTGGTAAACGGAGACGGACATGTGATCGTATCGCCTAAGAGCGAGGGACTTTTTGCCGTTAAGTCAGAGAATGAGGCTGTTGACTTAAGGGGTATGAGGAATGAGAATCTGTCCGCGATAATCAATACAGCGCTTAATGAGAATACCGGTGTACGGGAGATCGAAGTGGACGGAGCCGTATATTATATGTGCGGTGCGCCCATCCCCACTATGGACTGGGCATTCATATCCGCTGTGAGTAAGGATGTTACGAGACAGCCAACCGTCATGCTGCAGGAGGGATACCAAAGTATAACACAAGAAGCGGTAGCTAAGTATAATGACAGCTTAGGCAATGCCAAGAGTGCGATAATAATAATCCTTGTCGTGATACTGTTATTAGCTATTGTTAATGGCATTGTACTTGCCAGGAGGATAGTCCGTCCGCTTAATAAGATGTCTAAGCAGGTATCGGAGCTTAACGGAGACAACCTTGATTTTATCAAGGATAAATCCTTCTATACGGATGATGAGATCGAGGTGCTTGCGGATGCATTCTTAGGGCTCACCAACAGGACCAAGAGCTATATCAACGAGATAACTCATATCACGGCGGAAAAGGAGAGGATAAGCGCAGAGCTTAATGTAGCGACGCAGATACAGGCGGATATGCTGCCGAGGATATTCCCGCCATTCCCCGAGAGGAAGGAATTCGACCTCTATGCTTCCATGAATCCCGCCAAAGAGGTGGGAGGGGACTTCTATGACTTCTTCCTTACGGATGATGAACACCTTGCGCTTGTTATGGCGGATGTATCCGGTAAGGGTGTACCGGCTGCCCTCTTCATGGTGATAGCCAAGACCCTTATCAAGAACAGGGCGCAGATGGGCGGGACCCCTGCCGAGATACTTAAGGACGTGAATGAAAAGCTGTGTGAAGGCAATGAAACGGAGCTTTTCGTGACCGTATGGCTGGCCATCGTGGATATAAAGTCGGGAGAAGGTATCGCTGCCAATGCGGGGCATGAGCATCCTGTGCTGTGTCATGAGAACGGTGAATTCGAACTTATAAAATATAAGCATTCTCCGGCAGTGGCCACAATGGAGGGTTTAAGCTTCAGGGAGCATGAATTCACCCTTAAGCCCGGAGATACGCTCTTCGTATATACTGACGGTGTTCCGGAGGCCACCAACCTCGATGATGAAGGCTTCGGCTATGAAAGGCTGCTTAAGGTGCTTAATGATTCAAGGGATACGGATATTAAGACAGTAACGGAGAATGTGGCTGCGGATATCGAAGAATTCGGAGGCGGAACCGAACAGTTCGACGATATCACCATGCTCTGCCTTAAGTACTACGGTTAACAGTCTGCATGGTACAGATCTGCATGGCATAAATCGGCATGGTACATCAAAAACCTGCGGTGTATTTTGCATTTTGATAGATTATATTCGGAATATGTGATAGAATATTAAAGGTTGTATATTATTTGTTCCGTATCACTGCCATATCGGCTAATACGGCGAGGAGGTTAAAAGATGACAGTTGAGACTAAAAAAACAGGTGCTGACCTTGAGATAGGTATAAGTGGAAGACTTGATACTACTACAAGTCCCGAACTTGAGATAAAGCTTAAGGAAGCGCTTGACGGTATTGAGAATCTTGTGATCAATCTCAAGGAGCTTGAGTATGTATCCAGTGCCGGCTTAAGAGTTCTTCTTCAGGCTCAGAAGACCATGAATAAGCAGGGCAATATGGTGATCCGCAATGCATCCGAGGATGTTATGGAGATATTCGAGGTAACAGGATTCTCTGATATACTTACGATTGAATAAGGGGTGACATATGCAGACGGATAAGATCAATGTTACAAGTCTCGGTATCGGAATGGACGAGGCTTTGGATGTAACTAACAGATTTGCGGCGTATGCAGGGCTTGATAAGAAGCAGGCACTCAGGATCAGGCTTCTTGCAGAAGAGACACTTGGGATGATATCTGCTATCACCGGTGATTTCGGAGCAGAATTCTGGCTTGAGAATACGGCTGACTGCCTGTGCAGGATACACCTTGTTGCAACGACTCTTATGGATGCCGATAAGAGAGATGAACTCGTAAGGGTAGCCACCAGCAGGAAGAATGAGGCATACAAGGGCTTCATGGGCAAGATAAGAGAGCTTATGGAGAACAGCAGGTATGGCCTTGATGAGATGGGTAAGTTAAATGCCCAGTACGGTGGCGAATACATCATGTACAGCAGTATGGGTGCTGTGGATCTTGAGACAGCATCAATGGGCAGTGCGCTTTATACCTGGTCTTTGGAGAGATATAAGAACAGCATTCAGGAAGAAGATAAGAGTGATGCTATCGAAGAAGCATGGGATGAGCTTGAGAAGTCCATTGTGGCCAGCATAGCCGATGATGTAAGAGTATCGGTATACGGAGACAAGGTAGAGCTTATCATAGAGAAGAGAAGCTTTTAACCGGCTCATATACAGAGTATTAACTTTATAATGACAATAATAAAACCCTGATGTGGTATCTATGACAGACATAACCACATTGGGGTTTTGATTTTACGAAGCCTATTCAGAGCTTGTGAGTTACTTTATACCGTATTCATAATACCGTATTCATTATACCGTATTCATTATATCGCCGAAGTCATCCTGCATCTTTTTCTCATACTCCAAGGCATTCTCTGTTGCAAGGTCCATGTACTTGATGAATACATCCTCAACAGGCATGGACTTCTCCATCGCAAGCTCCTGAAGTACAGGCCTTAGCTTATCTATCTGCTCCGATACCCTGACCTTCTCCGGGTCTATATCGGGCATGACCTTGTCTGCGTATTCCATTATCCTGTTAAGCATCTCTTTATCTTCTGCTGTCATTGTATAGCCTCCATTATCATGTGTCAGGTGTGTGGAATTATATTTCCGTTCAGGATCGTTCTCACTATGAATAAAACGCAGCAGACACGTAAGGTGCCAAAAAACGGCACCTAAGTGCCGGCGTTTTATACATTCCTGAATCGGAAACATAATTCCACACACTAAGTTACGCTCTGAGAAAAAACGGCGGTACATAATGCTGCACAGAACGCAGCATAAGTACCGGTGTATTTTACAGCCGGAAATTACGAAAGTATGATAACACAGGGATATGGTGAATTCAAGTTGAACATAAGGGCGAGTTGGACTATAATATTGTAGATAATTTATGAAAAAAGATATGGAGAAGGATATGGATTCGATCAGTAATGTGAATAATACGGAGAGTGCGGCAGGCACGGATAACGGTGAGAAGAAGGTAATGCTCTCGGGCATACAGCCAAGCGGCGATCTTCACTTGGGTAATTATCTTGGAGCCATCAAAAACTGGGCAGACAGAGTCAATGAATTCGAGTGCTATTACTTCATGGCAGATCTGCATACCATAACCGTAAGGCAGGACCCCAAGGAATTAAGACGACGTTCCATAGAGATGCTTGCACTGTATATAGCTTGCGGACTTGATCCCGAGAAGAACACGCTTTTCTTACAGTCCCATGTACCGGCGCATGCGCAGCTTGGATGGGTGCTTGACTGTTATACCATGTTCGGAGAGCTTTCACGCATGACGCAGTTTAAGGATAAGTCGGAGAAGCATAAGGATAATATCAATGCCGGGCTTTTCACATATCCTTCGCTTATGGCTGCGGACATACTTCTGTATCAGCCGCACTATGTTCCCGTAGGAGAGGATCAGAAGCAGCATGTGGAGCTTACAAGAGATCTTGCCATAAGATTTAACAACATATACGGCGATGTATTCAGGGTTCCGGAGCCTTATATAAGCAAGGTAGGAGCACGTATATACGGACTGACGACACCGGGATCGAAGATGAGTAAGTCCGAACCTAACGGATGTGTATTCTTGATGGATGAGCCCGATGTGATCATGAAGAAGTTCAAGCGTGCGGTCACGGACTCTGACAGTGAGAGATGTGTGCGCTATGACAGGGAGAATAAGCCGGGTGTAGCCAATCTGATGAATATCTATGCTACTATCACGGGCAAGAGCTTTGATGAGATAGAGAAGGAATTCGAAGGTCAGGGCTATGGCGTGTTCAAACCCGCAGTCGGAGAGGCTGTCGTATCCACGCTTACTCCAATACGTGAAGAGGCTAAGCGCCTCATCGCCGATAAGGAATACCTTAACAATGTCTATAAGCAGGGTGCGGAGAGGGCGTCATATATAGCCAATAAGACATTGAGTAAGGTGTATAAGAAGGTTGGATTCTATCAACTGTGATATGTATGGTGAACGGTCGGTCCGACAGTCCGTGCCGGTATGAACGGACTACAATAAAGCAGAAAAGAGAGATGATATGGCAACAGTAAAACCGTTTGCGGCATATATGCCGGCTAAAGGAATGGAAGATAAGATAGCTGCGCTTCCGTATGATGTATATAACAGGTCGGAAGCGAAGGAAGTCGTGAAGGATAATGAGTACTCATTCCTTCGCATAGACAGAGCGGAGACCAATATGCCCGATGATGTGGATACATATGATGACAGGGTATATGATAAGGCTGATGAACTTATTAAGGAATTCATCGCCAAGGGGTATTTTGTGAAGCAGGATAAGCCCTGCTACTATGTATATGAGCTTACAATGGATGGAAGAGCCCAGACCGGGATCGTGGGCTGTGCATCGGTAGCCGAATACGAGGCAGGGATCGTTAAGAAGCATGAGAATACTCTTGCGGCCAAGGAAGCCGACAGGATCAATCACATAGACAGGACCAATATGCAGACGGGCCCCATATTTTTGGCCTTCAGAAGTAATACTGATGTGGATACGTATCTGACTGAGGTTAAGAAGAGAACACCATACTATGATTTCGTATCGGACGACGGTATAGGTCACAGGGTATGGATAATTGACGACGAGGGTGAGATAAGTAAGATCGGTAGCTTTTTTAATAATATGAATGCTCTGTATATAGCTGACGGACATCACAGATGCGCTTCGGCGTGCAGGGTGGGAGCAGGCAGGCATAAGGAAGGCACAGAGCAGGAGTCGGATTACTTCTTAAGTGTCCTTTTCCCTGAGAACCAGCTTAAGATAATGGATTATAACAGGGTTATCAAGGACCTGAACGGATATTCCGAAGAAGAGTTCTTAGAGGAGCTTGAAGAATACTTTACGCTTGAAGAAAGTGACACGGCTGTCAGACCGGATAAGAAGGGACAGTGCGGAATGCTCCTTGGAGGACAGTGGTACAGGCTTAAGCTTAAGGATGAGTGGAAAAGTGATGATCCGGTAGAGGGACTTGATGTGTCGCTGCTTCAGAAGTATGTGCTTGACGGTATACTTGATATCCATGACCCCAAGACGGATCCGCGAATTGATTTCGTAGGGGGTATCAGAGGACTAAAGGAGCTTGAAAGAAGATGCGATAGTGACTGTGTGCTTGCTTTTTCAATGTACCCTACGGATATACTTGAACTTATGGCTGTTGCTGATGCGGGAAGACTCATGCCGCCTAAGAGCACATGGTTCGAGCCAAAGCTAAGAAGCGGACTTTTCCTGCATGATATAAGCAGATGACATATGGGGTTGTAACAGGACAGAAGAGTAAGGAGAATCACAATGAAGGATAAACTGTATAAGATGATGAACTGGCCCGAGATCGAGGCCATAGTATACGGTGAAGAGGGTAAGCCACAGACAATACTCGGAAGGCATAATGTGTCATCTTATACGCTTTTCCAGACCTTCCAGCCGTCTGCCAAGTCCGTTGTACTTGTGATAGAAGATGAGAAGAACGACGAGAAGAATAAGGAATACACGATGGAGCTTGCGGATGAGGAGGGCTTCTATGCCATAGCGATCCTTGGCAAGATCAAGAATGCATATCATTATATGGTGACGGATATAGGCGGTAAGAGACATAAGATATATGACCCTTACGATCCTTCGATATACAGTGATGTGATCGACATAAGCAAAAGTGATGCGGATGGCTTCCTTGACGGCGGAATGTATCATGCCCACAGACTGCTTGGTGCTTCTGTAGTAAGCAGCGGCAGGCATAAGGGCGTGCTTTTCAGAGTGTGGGCACCGGAAGCGGTAAGGGTGTCTGTTATAGGGGATTTTAACGGATATAACGGTAAGGATCATCCCATGATGAAGGATGAGGACAGCGGTATATTCTCGCTCTTTATCCCCGGACTTGAGGCCGGATGCAGATATAAGTATGAGCTTCATGTGAGAGGAGGAAGGATATATTCCAAGCTTGATCCCTACAGTACTGTGATCAAAGACGGAATGTCTGTTGTGGAGCAGGTTAAGAGCTTCAAGTGGTCTGATGATATATTCTCAAAAGCGGGCAGGAATACAGACAGGAAGAAGGACCCGGTAGCCATATATGAGACGGATATTAAGGATATAGCAGGCAAAACGGGCAAGATCACGGAGAATTCCGCAGGAAGCTTCGCTTCATACATAATGGATGAGGGCTATTCTTATGTGATGCTTAGGCTTAGTAAGGAACAGATATATACAACCTACAGGGATATAGCTCCCACAGATATCAAAAGGCTTATCTCCGCTCTGCACGGGAAGGGCATAGGCGTCATCGGAAGGTTCAATATAAGCAGCTTTATGGCGGATGATGACTGGCTTAAGGAATATGACGGAACTTATCTCTACGGACATCTGGATGAGCGTAAGAGGGTGAATG
Source organism: uncultured Lachnospiraceae bacterium (assembly GCA_905235845.1). GTDB lineage: Bacteria > Bacillota > Clostridia > Lachnospirales > Lachnospiraceae > Colinaster. The sequence goes on along the minus strand of CAJONG010000012.1, from coordinate 17,417 downwards.
CCGCCAACGGAGGTTTCTATTATAATTATGCCAGACCCGAGGTGAGAGCTTATCTTATGTCGGCGGTAAGGTATTGGATAGAGGATTATCACATAGATGGACTGCATCTGGAGGACTTAAGCTCCATGCTCTATCTGGATTACGGTAAGTATGACGGAGAGTGGGCTGCCAATATATACGGCGGCAGGGAGAACCTTGATGCCATTGATTTTGTTAAGGCTCTTAATACAATGGTGCATAAGTATTTCCCTCATGTTATCACAACTACCAAGGAGATATCGGCTTTTCCCAAGGTGACATCACCTGTTGAAGAGGATGGACTTGGATTTGATTATGTATGGAATAACGGTCTGGCCGAAGAATATATCAGATTCATCAAGAGTAAGCCGGATGAGCGCAATATCCATCTGCTTACGGACAATATGTCCTATGCCTATGCTGAGAATTATATCCTTACGATATCCGGGGATGACGTGCTTGAGGCCACTGATTATGAACATATGAAGGTTGAGAAGGGGGCTACGCTTTTTGACTATATCCCCGTGGAGGATGAGAAGAAGGGAAGAGTGGCAAGAGCGACGCTTGCGTATCTGTGGGCACATCCCGGCAAGAAGCTTATATGCAGGGGGCAGGGAGATGACGCGGAGATCACCGCTCTTAATAAGCTATATAGGGAGCAGAAGGCTCTGCACAGACTCGATACCAATCCTTACGGCTTCGAATGGATAAGCGCCATCGACAAGGGCGACGGGGTCATAAGCTTCATAAGAAGGGATGAGTATCTCAATCATTCGATATTCGTGGTGTGTAATTTCTCTGATAATGATTACGCATCATATAAGTTCGGTATGCCCTATGAGGGTAAGTATAAGATGATCTTCACATCTGAGGATAAGAGGTTCGGCGGTAAGAGTGCCGTGACTACACGCCCGAGGGAGACTGTGGAGGAATTCTATGACGGTATGCCTAACAGCCTGACCGTAAGGATACCTGCCATGAGCGTATGCTATTACAGTTATACGCCATATACCGAGGACGAACTGCTTAAGCTTGCACAGATCAAGGTGGACAGATTCAAGGAAAAGCTTGAGAAGGAAGCCAGGGAAAAGGCGAAGGTGCTTAAGGGCAGGACGGACGCAAAGAAATAAAATTTACTTGTGTAATCGCATCTTATGTTATATAATAGCACCTGTCGGCTGTATAAGCCACTTAACAACGCCGATGTAGCTCAGTCGGTAGAGCACTTCACTCGTAATGAAGGGGTCAAGAGTTCGAGTCTCTCCATCGGCTTAAAAACATCGTCAGAGCATATCGCTCCGACGATGTTTTTAAATGTTTACATAACGTGCAAATCCTCTGTTTTTCAATATTTCTGTGATTTTTGCCTTGTAGATTATCCCTTGATATGTTATTATCAAATTTAGATTTTATTTATTAAAGAAGAAGATTTCGGAGGTGTGCCATGGCCGGATTGTGGGGTGGCAGATTCACCAAGAATACCGACGATGAGGTATTTGCTTTTAATGAATCGCTTTCATTCGATCACAGATTGCTTGATAATGATATAGAGGGAAGCATCGCACATGTAGTGATGCTTGAGAAGCAGCATATCATAAGCCTTGAGGAGAAGGATGCCATTGTTAAGGGGCTTACAGGCATCAAGAAGGACGTAGAATCGGGAGCATTGGATTTTGCCGGAGAATATGAGGATGTACACAGCTTCGTGGAGGCTAACCTCATTAAGCGTATCGGAGATGCAGGCAAGAAGATGCATACGGGAAGGAGCCGCAACGATCAGGTGGCTCTGGATATGAAGCTGTATGTAAGAGAACAGATTGTCCTTATCGATGAACTTATAAAGGGCTTGCAGGAGTCTCTGCTTAAGCATATTGAGGACGGGCTTGATACGTATATGCCGGGCTTTACCCATATGCAGAAGGCACAGCCTGTCACGGTGGCTCATCATCTGGGTGCATATATGGAGATGTTCATACGTGACAGAGGCAGGCTTACGGATATATATAAGAGGATGAACTTCTCACCCTTAGGAAGCGGTGCCCTGGCCGGAACCACATACAGCCTTGACAGAGAGTATGTGGCCAGTATGCTTGGGTTCGAGGGAGCCACGCGTAATTCCATGGATTCCGTATCCGACAGGGATTACCTCATAGAGCTTCTGTCGGCGCTGTCCACTGTGATGATGCACCTTAGCAGGTTCTCTGAGGAGATCATCATATGGAATTCCAATGAATACAGGTTCGTGGAGATAGATGATGCTTATTCCACAGGAAGCAGCATCATGCCGCAGAAGAAGAATCCGGACATAGCCGAGCTTGTAAGAGGCAAGACGGGACGGGTATACGGGGCGCTTATCAGTATACTTACCACTATGAAAGGCATACCCCTTGCATATAATAAGGATATGCAGGAAGACAAGGAGATGACCTTCGATGCCATTGACACGGTGAAGGACTGCATCAAGCTTTTTGACGGGATGCTTAAGACCATTAAGTTCAATAAGGAGGTTATGGCCGTAAGCGCGATGAAAGGCTTCACCAATGCTACGGATGCGGCTGATTATCTGGTTAAGAAGGGTGTGCCCTTCAGGGATGCTCACGGTATAATCGGAAGGCTTGTACTGTACTGCATAGATAAGGATAAGGCCATAGAGGAATGCTCCATCGAAGAGCTTCGTGATATAAGCGATGTATTCGATACGGATGTGTATGATGCCATAAGCCTTAAGACCTGTGTGGATAAGAGGCTTACCAAGGGCGGACCGAGTCCTGAACGCATGAAGGAGTGCGTGACCTTCTATAAAGAGTATCTTGCTAATTCCGAGAGGCTCAATCAGATGTTATATAAGAGATCGTGATTATACAGAAAAAGATGCGCATGGATATAAGCGCTATCATTTATTCAAGGAGAGAGGATTATGGAAAAATTAAAGGTTGGTATCTTAGGCGGAACGGGAATGGTAGGGCAGAGATTCATATCGCTGCTTGAGGATCATCCGTGGTTCGAGGTGACAACGATCGCGGCCAGTGCAAGAAGTGCGGGCAAAACCTATGAGGATGCGGTAGGTGAGCGTTGGAAGATGGATACACCCATGCCCGAAGCTGTTAAGAAGATCACAGTCATGAATGTGGCTGATGTGGATGAAGTGGCTAAGGATGTGGACTTCGTATTCTCAGCCGTAGATATGACCAAGGAAGAGATCAAAGCCATAGAGGAACAGTACGCCAGGACCGAGACACCGGTTGTGTCCAATAATTCAGCTCACAGATGGACTCCCGATGTGCCCATGGTGGTACCGGAGATCAATCCCGAGCATATGGAGGTAATTGAGTTCCAGAAGAAGCGCCTTGGTACAGAAAGAGGCTTCATAGCGGTTAAGCCTAATTGTTCGGTTCAGAGCTATGTGCCGGCACTAACGGCATGGAAGGAATTTGAACCTTATGAGGTAGTGGCTACGACCTATCAGGCAATATCAGGCGCAGGTAAGACCTTCAAGGACTGGCCTGAGATGGTTGGCAACGTGATCCCTTATATCGGGGGAGAAGAGGAGAAGTCCGAGATGGAGCCCTTAAGGATATGGGGTAAGATCGAGGATGGTGTCATAAAGCCTGCTGAGAGCCCTGTCATCACCTGTCAGTGTATAAGAGTACCCGTGCTTAACGGTCATACGGCTGCGGTATTCGTTAAGTTTAGGAAAAAGCCTACTAAGGAGCAGCTTATTGAAAAGCTTAGAGAATATAAGGGCGTTCCTCAGGAGCTTGAGCTTCCAAGCGCTCCTAAGCAGTTCATACAGTATCTTGAAGAGGATAACAGACCTCAGGTGGCAATGGATGTGGACTTCGAGAGAGGTATGGGTATAAGCATAGGACGTATAAGGGAAGATAAGGTATATGACTATAAGTTCGTGGGACTGTCACATAATACGGTGAGAGGTGCTGCGGGTGGAGCTGTACTGTGCGCAGAGCTTCTAAAGGCACAGGGGTATATAGTAAAGAAGTAATGTATTAAGGAGAGTATTACAATGCTAATCGGCAGAGACTCGGAGATCGGTGTTCTTAACGAATACAAGAGACGAAGCGGCAATCAGGTAATGGTCATGTACGGACTAAAGGGGGTGGGCAAGACAACCCTTGTCAGAGAGTTCTTACAGGATTCGGGCGATTATATCTTATTTGACTGCAAACAGGTATATGAGAGAGAACAGCTTTATCAGTGGAGCAATACTGACAGGCTTCCTCTTGAATTGCCCGAGTATCCCGAATATGACGACCTTTTCGGCGCCATATCCGGGCATTTTGCCGACAGCGACAATAAGAATATCCTGGTGTTTGATGAATTCCAGTATCTTTTAAAGTACTCTAACGAATTCACCAATCATCTCTTTGACTTTTTGGCTACAGCAGATAAGCCATACTTTGTTATACTCGTAAGCTCATCAATTGAATGGGTCGAGAACAGCATGGTGGGCAAGATCGGTCAGAGAGCGAGGGGCATCACGGGCTTTTTCAAGGTGAAGGAGCTTTGCTTTGCCGATTTCAGAACCTACTTTACGAAATTCAAATACGATGAATGCGTGACGGGATATGCCATCCTTGGAGGAATACCCAGATTATGGAAATATTTTGATAAAAACAAGGGCTTCAAGGACAATATCCTTCACAATATACTTGATGTGAGCGCACCGCTTCTTACATATGGCGAGGACTTTGTGGCAAGTGAACTCAGAGAGACCAGTGTGTACAATACCATCCTCTGGGCTTTGGCCAACGGCAAGAATAAGCTTAACGATCTCTACGCCCATACACAGTTCTCAAGAGCCAAGATATCCGTCTACATCAAGAACCTTATGGAGCTTGGCTTTGTAAGCAAGGAATTCTCGGTGGATACCGAAGGCAGAGAGAACACTCAGAAGGGTGTATATGATATATGCTGTAATTTCGTGGACTTTTCTTATCAGTTCTTATTCCCGTATAAGGATGAACTGCAGTATAAGGATGCCAATACTTTTTACAATGAGCATATAAGACCGGGCATCAAGAGCTATACGGCCAAGTATTTCCCTGCCATCTGCAAGGAGTATCTCGATACTCAGAACGGATTCAACAACCTTCCCATTAAATACGACAGGATGGGCTCGTGGCTCGGTAAGTCCGGCACTATAGACTTCGTATGCAGGGATGCGGGCGGACATGTACTCATAGCGTTATGCAACTGGGAGAAGCCCATGATGCGCTTCGACGACTATGAGTGGCTTATGTTCTGCGCCAAGCAGGCCAAGCTTACTCCCGATTATGTATATCTGTTCTCTGCGGGCGGCTTCGATGACGGACTGCATTTTGCGGTGAGCAGCAAGAAAAATATCAGACTTATAACAGTGGACGAACTGTAGTGGGCAAGAAACTTATCATAACCGAGAAGCCAAGCGTCGCAAGAGAATTCGGCAGGGCTCTCGGTGAGAATATGAAAAATAAAGACGGCTACATGGAGTCGGATAATTATGTCATAACATGGTGCGTGGGACATCTCGTGACCATGTGCTATCCGGACGCATATGATGCGGCTCTTAAGAAGTGGTCCCTGGATACGATCCCTTTCATACCGACAAAGTACAAGTATCAGGTGATAGATAATGTACGTAAACAGTTTGAGATTGTCAAAGGACTATTTCACAGAGATGACATTGATGTCATATATAATGCCGGCGACTCGGGAAGAGAAGGTGAATATATCCAGCGCCTTGTAAGGCAGGAGGCCGGATACCGTGATGGCATCGAATGGAAAAGGGTATGGATAGATTCCCAGACCGAGGATGAGATAAGGCGTGGGATAAGGGAAGCCAAGGATATGTCGGAATATGACAATCTGTCCGATGCGGCATACTTAAGAGCCAAGGAAGACTACTTAATGGGCATCAATTTTTCCAGGGTGCTTACGCTTAAGTATCAGACGACAGTCAAAAGCTTCCTTAACGTAGATAAGTGTGTCATATCCGTGGGACGTGTCATGACATGCGTGCAGGGCATGGTGGTTAAGAGAGAACGGGAGATAAGGGATTTTAATAAGACTCCCTTCTATAAGCTTCAGGCGACCTTCTCCCTTAATGGCGTACAGTACATAGGAGAGTGGAGATGCACAGAGGGCAGCGCATACTATGCAACACCCGGATTATATAAGAATAACGGCTTTGTCGATAAGGATAAGGCTACAGAGTGCGTGGAGAGGTTAAGCCATGTAAGTGATGCGCTTATAACCTCTATCGAGAAGAAGAAGAATACCAAGAATCCGCCTCTTTTATACAATCTTGCCGAGCTTCAGAATGACTGCTCCAAGCTTTTTAAGATAAGTCCCGACGAGACCCTTAAGATCGCGCAGGAGTTGTATGAGAAGAAGCTTACTACTTATCCGAGAACCGATGCAAGAGTTCTGTCAAGCGCGGTTGCCGGAGAGATAGATAAAAACCTCAAGGGCTTATCGGCCATAGGCTCGATGAAGGCATATACGGAGCATATACTTTCATCAGGGGCTCATCATAAGCTTATTAAGAGCAGATATGTGGATGATAAGCAGATAACGGATCACTATGCCATCATTCCAACGGGGCAGGGACTTAACGCATATTCATCACTGTCAGAGACGGCAAGGAAGGTATATGAGGTCATCGTAAGAAGGTTCCTTGCCATATTCTTCCCGGGTGCCGTTTATCAGAAGATCGCGCTTGAGACGAAGGTTGGAAGCGAAGCATTCTATTCCAATTACAAGACCCTTCTATCCGAAGGATATTTAAGCGTGATGAAGTATTCCTTCACATCCGATAAGGCACAGACTAAGGATAAGGGAACGGGTGACAACGAAACTACAGGTGATAAGGCCATAGAGGATGAGCTTGAGCAGAGCACGGATGAAGCCTTGGAAGCCTTTCTTAACGGACTTAAGAAGAATACTAAGGTCAATAAGGATGGCATCGAGATAAAGGAGGGCGAGACCACACCGCCCAAGAGATATAATTCCGGAAGCATCATCCTTGCGATGGAGAACGCGGGACAGCTGATCGAGGATGAGGAATTAAGAGCCCAGATTAAGGGAAGCGGTATAGGCACCTCCGCCACAAGAGCCGAGATACTTAAAAAGCTTGTGAATAACGGTTATCTGGCACTTAATAAGAAGACACAGGTCATCACGCCCACCCTTATGGGGGAGATAATATATGAGGTGGTAGATTCCTCGATCAAGGCTCTGCTTGATCCCAAGCTTACGGCAAGCTGGGAGAAGGGACTTACGGGAGTGTCGGGCGGAACCATAAGCAGTGAGGAATACACTGAAAAACTCAATGATTTCGTTACAAGAAGAACGGAATATGTCAAAAAGCTTAATACCGGCGGACAGGATCTGCCCGCCAGATTCAATAAAGTCAGAGGATATTATAAATGAGTGGTTTGGAGATAACTAAGCTCTATGATCTTAATGAGACCATAGCTGCGGATATATTCGACGGAGTCACATATCCGTGGGAGGTACTTCCAGGGATCAAGGAATTCATATGTAAGCTCGGAGCTACGCTTGACCCGGATCTGTATGAGAAAAAGGGTGAGGATATATGGATAGCAAGGAGCGCCAGGGTTTTTGACAGTGCGTACATAGGCGGCCCGTGTATCATAGATGAGGATGCCGAGATAAGGCATTGCGCTTTCATAAGAGGCAGTGCGATCGTTGGTAAGGGCGCAGTCGTCGGCAACAGTACGGAGCTTAAGAACGTGATCCTTTTTAACAAGGTGCAGGTACCTCATTATAACTATGTAGGGGACAGCATCTTAGGATACAAGGCACATATGGGTGCCGGTTCCATTACCTCCAATGTCAAAAGTGACAAGACTTTAGTGGTGATAAAGTCAGGGGATGATAGGATCGAGACGGGTCTTAAGAAGGTTGGTGCCATGCTTGGCGACAACGTTGAGGTGGGCTGTAATTCTGTCCTTAATCCGGGAACGGTGATCGGAAGGGGAAGCAATATATATCCCACAAGTTGTGTAAGAGGACATATACCGGCGGGACATATATATAAGTGCAAGACGGAGATTGCGGTCAAAGAGGATTGGTAGATGAATTACGGATACAATGCGGAAATGACAGAAAATGAGCGGCATATCGAGGCGACTATAAGAGGAGAGATAGATGATGTTCTTCATGGGATCTTAGTCGTTAATATGGATGACTATGCCATTATCAGGGACAGGATCGGACAGAATGAGATGGATAAGTTCCTGCTTCGTGTGGACGAGGCTTTCCATAATCTTTTCCGTGGCAGTGATATCGTTGCCAAACTTAAGGGCGATGAATTCATAGTTCTTACCAAGAATATCAAAGAGATAACCAATGTTGAGCTTCTGGCAGCAAGGATACTCAATACCGTGTCGGGTGTGGATACGGGGGCTGAAGATATGCATATGACATGCAGTGTCGGTATATCCATATATCCTTTCCAGGGCATGGATTATGAGGAGCTTAAGAGCAAGGCCTACAGAGCAATGTACAGAGCCAAGGCCAATGGGAAGAATGTGTATACCCTATATGATGCGGCATTGACCAAGATCCTGTATCATGACTATGTATTCAACAGAAAGATATACAATAAGATTAAGAATAAAGATCTGTATTCCATCATCATGAACAGGGATCTTCTGGAGATATGCTCCAATCTCTTAAGGGACGGTAACGATGCCCTTACGGCCATACACTCCATTTTAGAGATAGAGTGCCTGTATATGGGATTTACAAGAGTGTATTACTACTCACCTGAGGGAGTTAGGCCTGAGGCACGCAAGAAGCTTACCTACACCAATCCGGGCTTTGAATATACCGCCGAGAATGAGGTCATGAAGGCTCTCAGAGAGGATATGCAGATAAGGATATCGGAGCGGTATAATAAGCTTACCCTTATCGACAGTGATGATGAGAATGTGGATGAGGAGATCAGACTCACCCTTAAGGATAAGGATGTGAACCAGCTTTTGTACTACCCTCTTGACAGAGGGGAGGTATTCAGAGGCGCTTTCATGTTCGAGAATGTATCTGTCAATAAGCTTTATTTTGACCCGGATGAGCTTGAGAAATTCGAAGAACAGATGCGTTCCATCCAGTCATATTTCTTCAGCGCCAATTCCAAGAGATTCGCAAAGGAGAATCTTGCGAAGCTTAAGCTTTTTGAGAACATTCCAGCATCGGTGTATATAATCGACGCCCAGACACATACGATACAGTTCGCCAATGCAAGAGCCAAGGAACATATAGAAGGCGGACACATAGGTGATCTGTGCTATTCAACGTTCTGCAACAGAAACTTCCCCTGTGAGAACTGTCCTCTTAAGAAGATGGATTCGAAGGATGAGTCGGCTAACGGAATACTGGAATATTACAATTACGCCACAAGAGAATGGTGCAATAACCTCTATTCGTGGATGGATATATTCGAGAATGAGAATAAGGCAGTCATGATATCCGTGGATGTCAGCGGATATGTCAATGATCTGGACAAGATTGAGAAGCTTATCGGCGGAGCTTCTCTTGATAAGCTTTGATTTAAGGCATGGATGTTAAACGTCGGAATTTATGATATAATAAACCGTCCGTCGTATGATATCGTCATGCGGACAAAATGATCGGACTTATGATCCGCTAAGCCGGAGTATTGTGTCAGGTACTCCCGGGATCATCAGTATATATTACATATATCGAAAGGAGTTTTCACATGATTTATTCAAAAGAAGTTGAAGAGATGTGCCCTGTTACACAGGGTGTGAATCACGGCTGTGCGCCCATCCCCGAAGAAGCCAAGTGGGTAAAGGCCAAGGAAGTTAAGGACATCAGCGGTTATACACATGGTATAGGCTGGTGCGCACCTCAGCAGGGAGCCTGCAAGTTATCTCTTAATATCAAGGATGGTATCATACAGGAGGCATTGGTTGAGACTGTAGGCTGCTCTGGTATGACACATTCCGCAGCCATGGCGGCTGAGATACTTCCCGGAAGAACAGTACTTGAAGCACTTAACACAGACCTTGTATGTGATGCCATCAATACAGCAATGAGAGAGCTTTTCTTACAGATCGTCTATGGACGTTCACAGAGTGCATTCTCTGAGGATGGTCTTGCCATCGGCGCCGGTCTTGAGGATCTTGGTAAGGGAACTCGTTCAATGGTAGGCACAACCTACGGAACTCTTGCTAAGGGCCCAAGATATCTCGAACTTACAGACGGTTATATCACAGGTCTCGCTCTGGATGAAAACGATGAGATCATCGGTTACAAGTATGTCAACTTTGGTAAGATGATGGACTTCATCAAGAAGGGTGATGAACCCAAGGATGCACTGGAAAAGGCTTCAGGCCAGTATGGTCGTGTAGCTGATGCCGTTAAGATCATCGATCCCAGAACGGATAAAGAGATCAAGTAAGAGTAAGGATAAGGAGGATATTAAGATGGCTTTATTTGAATCATATGAAAGAAGAGAAGCGCAGATCCTTGCTAAGCTTAAAGAGTACGGCATCGGATCCATAGAAGAATGTAAGAGCATCTGTGATGCAGCGGGAATAGATGTATATCATCTTATAGAAGGCATACAGCCTATCTGCTTTGAGAACGCCAAGTGGGCATATACGGTAGGTGCGGCTATAGCTATCAAGAAGAACTGCCGCAGAGCAGCAGATGCAGCAGCAGCAATTGGTGAAGGATTACAGGCCTTCTGCATACCCGGTTCTGTTGCCGATACACGTAAGGTGGGCTTAGGACATGGTAACTTAGGCAAGATGCTCCTTGAGGAGGAGACAGAGTGCTTCGCATTCCTTGCAGGTCACGAGTCATTCGCGGCTGCGGAGGGCGCTATAGGTATCGCTGAGAAAGCTAATAAGGTTCGTACCAAGCCCCTCAGAGTCATCCTTAACGGTCTCGGTAAGGACGCTGCACAGATCATCTCACGTGTCAACGGCTTCACGTTCGTTGAGACAGAGTATGATCCTTACACCAATACGGTCAAGGAAGTATCACGCAAGTGCTACTCTAAGGATGCCAACTCACCCCGTGCCAAGGTTAACTGCTATGGTGCCAATGATGTATGCGAGGGCGTAGCTATAATGTGGAAGGAGAATGTAGATGTATCTATCACGGGTAACTCTACTAATCCCACAAGATTCCAGCATCCTGTAGCAGGTACATATAAGAAGGAGAGAGTCGAGGCAGGCAAGAAGTACTTCTCTGTTGCTTCAGGCGGCGGTACGGGACGTACACTCCATCCCGATAACATGGCTGCAGGTCCCGCTTCCTACGGTATGACGGATACCATGGGACGTATGCACTCAGACGCTCAGTTCGCAGGTTCTTCTTCGGTTCCCGCACACGTTGAGATGATGGGCCTTATCGGTGCAGGTAATAACCCCATGGTAGGTATGACTGTTTCAACAGCCGTATCTATCGAAGAGGCTGCCAAGGCAGGCAAGTTCTGATCAGTATAGGTATAAGTAACAGCTATGATAATCAGGGTCGGGCATGATCTTCATGCCCGATCTTTTTGTGTATAATAACAGTTCGTTGCGGGTAATTTATATTATTTAAAACAACAGGGGGATATTTATTGAGAAAAGTGGCAAAATGTGATAGATTTTAAGATGATCGTAAAGAGGAGAATGATATTATCATGAAAAAAGAACACATCTGCACTCTGTTTAATATGATATCTGTCATTTTATCAGTATTAATGTTCGGGTTATGCCTGTCCGGTTGCGGCAGGGATACCAAGGAGCTTGATGCATACTATGAGAGCATGAGTGATTTTACGACCAACCTTACAGCTATCAAGGAGAATCTGGAGGCAGTGGATACATCCTCGGAGGATGCGACGACACAGATACTTGTATGCTTAGATGAATTACAGGAGCAGTTCAGAGTATTATCGGAGATAGAGGTTCCCAAGCAATTTGAGAGCAATGAAGAACTGGCGGATGAAGCCTACAGTTACATGCAGACGGCGGTGGAGGGCTTCCATGACTACTATGATGACCCCGAGAGTGACTACAGCTCTTTTGAGGTCGCGTGTGCGAATTATGAGAGAGCCATGAAGAGAGTGAATTATATATCATCTATCCTTAAGGGTGAGATACCTGAGGGAGAGGATGTGGAAGTGATAGACAGCGATGATACGGACTTTGCTCCCGTGATTGAAGAAAGCGTTGAATAATAGTGCACCGGCGAATTTAAAATTCGCCTTGAAAGCCTCGCACAATGTGCTCGGCATGGTAGATGAGTATGGCAGTACCGCTTAATAACCAATTCGGTAAAAACAATAAAAAGCCTGACAAGAACAGGACGGCCATAGCCCTTGAATATAATCCCAATGAATCCGAAGCCCCTAAGGTCGTGGCTACCGGTAAAGGACTCATAGCGGATAAGATCATTGAAGAGGCCAAGAGCGCTAATGTGCCTGTACATCAGGATGTCAAGCTTGCAGGAACGCTCTCCAAGCTTGAGATCGGGGAGATGATACCGCCGGAGCTCTATGAAGCAGTGGCGGAGATTTTAGTCTTCGTGGACGCTATGGAAAAGATTCAGGCTAAGGGAGGAATGTGATCCCGTTCTTGCCATATGGGATATCATGGGATGCCCTATGGGATGTATGCATATCAGCAGGTCGTGCATTTGCCGAACTCACTTAGCGAATCAGTCGTCTGATCAGCTGATTTCGAGGACTGTCCGAGCGAAGCGAGTTCCGCAGAAATCAGCGAGCCCATGAAGACGACTAATGAGCTTAGTGATGTTCGAGCTGTACGAGATGCTGATATGCAGACAACCCATATGATGCTGCGGGATAAGAATAACAAATGGAGTATTATGGATATTAGAGATTTACTGAAAACAAACAGAATAATATACCTTGACGGGGCGATGGGGACAAATCTTCAAAAGAGAGGTCTGCCTCAGGGAGTGTGCCCGGAATGGTGGCTTACGGAGAATAAGGATGTGCTCTATAAGCTTCAGAAGGAATATGTGGATGCGGGAACGGATATACTGTATGTGCCGACATTTACGGGCAACAGGATCAAGCTTGCGGAATACGGACTTGAGGATAAGCTTGATTATATCAATAAGGAACTGACCAAAGTATCATGTTCGGTGGCGGATTCGGTGTCAAGGGATGTATATATATCCGGTGATATCAGTATGACAGGCGTGCAGCTTAAGCCGATGGGTCCCATGGATTTTGAGGAGCTTGTGGATGTATATAAGGAACAGGCTAGGAGCCTGTATGAAGCAGGAGTGGATCTTATCACGGTTGAGACCATGATGAGCCTTAATGAGACAAGGGCTGCAGTGATAGCCATTAAGGAGATATGTGATCTTCCGATCTTTGCCACGCTTACCTTCAATGAGGACGGAAGGACTCTCTATGGTACGGACCCTGTGACTGCTGCGGTTGTATTAAGCCATCTTGGCGTGGATGCTTTGGGTGCAAACTGTTCTACGGGTCCTAAGGATATGGCTGAAGTGATTAGAGCTATGGCAGGAGCCTGCGATATCCCCATAATAGCCAAGCCCAATGCCGGTATACCCAGACTTGATGAAAACGGCGCAACCGTATATGACAATACTCCTAAGAATTTCGCCGAAGAGATGAAACTGCTTACCGATGCTGGAGCAAGCATCATAGGCGGATGCTGCGGAACAGATGCGGATTATATAAGGGAGACCGTTAATAAGGGCTATGAGCCTGTCGCAAGAGATTTAATTATCCGTGACAGATATGTGCTTACAAGTGAGCGCAGGACACTGATCTTTGGACTTAATGATCCCTTCATGGTAATCGGAGAGAGGATCAACCCTACAGGTAAGAAAGCACTGCAGGAGGATCTTCGTAACGGTATTACCGATAAGATCACAGAGATGGCGGAAGAACAGGAAGAGAACGGTGCAAGCATCTTGGATGTCAATCTCGGAATGGGTGGGATAGATGAGAAGGCCATGATGATACGGGTCATTGATGAACTTCAGGGAGTGACCAATCTACCTTTATGTATCGATTCAAGCCATGTGGATGTAATAGAGGCGGCACTTCGTAGATATCCCGGAAGAGCGCTTATCAATTCCATCTCATATGAGAGTGAGAAATTCCATGCTCTTTTACCCATAGCTAAGAAATACGGTGCGGCATTCATTCTGCTTCCCCTGTCGGATGAGGGACTGCCTAAGGATCTTGATGAGAAGATAGATATCATAGATAAGATAAGCAAAGTAGCTTATGAGATAGGCTTAAAAAAGCAGGATATCATAGTGGACGGTCTTGTGAATACTGTGGGAGCCAATCCCATGGGAGCCATAGACACCCTTAATACCTTCAGATATTGTAAGGAGAACGGATTCGCCACCACCTGCGGACTGTCCAATATATCCTTCGGTCTTCCGGAGAGAAGCTATGTGAATGCAACCTTCCTTGCAATGGCCATGGAAGCAGGGGCTACAATGGCTATAGCCAATCCCAATCAGGTAATGTTCATGAACATGGTCTATGCAGGTAATCTTCTTAGAGCCCATAAGGATGCGGATCTTAAGTACATCGAGAGGATAGATATGCTTAAGGAAGCGGGACTTCTGCCCGAATCGGGGGCCGCGGCAGCTTCCGGTAATAAACCTGCATCTGCCACGGGAAGCGATGGGGTGTCAAAGGATAAGAGCAAGGATACGCACGTTGCGGAACAGACCGATATCGACCCTTCGGAGGAACTGAGGCTGGCTGTTCTAAAAGGACGTAAGAATACTGTTAAGGATGCCGTGAGAAAGTGTCTGGATGCAGGTAAAGAGCCGCAGAAGCTTCTGAGTGATGTGCTGATATCTGCGATAAACGAGGTGGGAGACCTCTTCGAGAGCGGTAAGTATTTCCTGCCGCAGCTTATCAATTCCGCAGAGACCATGAAGCTTGGAATCGAGGTATTAGAGCCGCTGCTTGCGTCGGGATCGGATTCGGATGAGAAGCATACGGTGGTCATAGCGACTGTTGCCGGTGATATCCACGATATCGGCAAGAATCTGGTTGCGCTTATGCTTAAAAACTACGGCTTCAATGTCATTGACCTGGGCAAGGATGTGGACAGACAGGTGATAATCGATACAGCGATTAAGGAGAAAGCCGAGATAATCGCATTATCTGCACTTATGACCACAACGATGAAGGAAATGGAAGAAGTCATCAAGGCCTGCAGAGAGGCAGGCTGCAATGCCAAGGTGATAATCGGAGGAGCAGTGACAACGCAGGAATACGCAGATGAGATCGGCGCGGATGGCTATAGCAGGGATGCGGCAGACTGTGTTAAGACTTGCAAGAGGTTACTCGGTATTTTATAATATTGTATGTTGCCGGCGATATATAGCGAATCCGCTGCGGATGCGAATCATTATATATCGTCGGATCCGTAAAATAATAAAAATAATAAGGAGCAGTATATGGCAGATGATAAGTTGACTAATGGCGGTGACAATTACAGTTCGGTAAGTGTGGAGCAGAATGAAGAGCTGCAGACCGGTATACTGGGAGAACTGCAGAAGATGCAGAAGAAGACTCTTATGTATCAGAGGATCACTGCAGGTCTTGTACTTGTATTCGTGATAGCCGTTCTATGTGTAGTTCCTTCGTTACTTAAGACACTTGAGGCTGTAAGATATACCCTTGAGGGTGTTGATGCGGCAGTTGTAGAAGCCAATTCCGCTATAGGACAGGCCGAAGCTACGATGAAGGATCTGTCTGATTTCGTTGGAACAGCAGGATCCGATCTTGAAGAGGTCGTCACATCCTTCCAGGAGATAGATTTTGATTCGCTTAACAATGCCATCAAGAATCTTGATGCCACGGTTAAGCCTTTGGCTGAATTCTTCGGAAGATTCGGCCGATGAATAAGGAAAGTGACAGTTTGGGTCTGATCAGAGGCCGGCAGCTTTTCATAATTTTCATAAGATGATGTGATTAAAGACAGGAGATATATATGAATGGCGCAGATGTAATGGTTAAGTGCCTTGAGGCAGAGGGGGTAAAGGATATATTCGGCTATCCGGGTGTCGCCATAGCCCCTTTTTACAACAGTATAATAGATTCTGATATAAGAAGCATATTGGTACGTACCGAGCAGAGTGCAGCTCATGCCGCCAGCGGATACACAAGAGCTTTCAATAATGAATTACCGGGAGTATGTGCCGTAACATCAGGTCCCGGGGCGACCAATCTGATCACGGGTATAGCCACGGCTTTTGCTGACAGCATACCGCTTATCTGTATCACCGGACAGGTTAAGAGAGAGCTTATAGGAACCGATGCTTTTCAGGAGGCGGACATAACAGGCGCATGTGAAAGCTTCGTTAAGTATTCATACCTTATACGCGATGTGGATGATATTCCCAAGGTATTCAAGGAAGCCTTCCATGTGGCAAGTACCGGACGTAAGGGACCGGTGCTTATAGATGTGCCGATAGATGTACAGCAGGCCACGGTTAAGAGCTTTAAATATCCCGACAGCATAGAGATGCGTACATATAAGCCAACTGTCAAGGGCAATGCCGTGCAGATGAAGAAGGTCATCCATGAGCTTGAAAAAGCCAAGAGACCTGTGCTCTGCGCAGGCGGCGGAGTTCTCTTGAGCAAGGGCAAGTACGAGGTGCTTAGCTTTATCGAGAAACACAATATCCCTGTTGTTACCACCATGATGGGCATAAGCGTCGTGCCTACGGAGCATAGGCTCTGCTACGGCATGGTAGGCAATAACGGCAAGCCCTATGCCAACCGCGCCATGAATGAAGCGGATCTGCTTATAATGGTCGGAGCATCGGTAGCTGACAGATCCGTCACACAGCCTGATCTTGTGACCAAGGGCAAGGTAGTGGTGCATATAGATGTAGATCCCGCGGAGATAGGCAAAAATGCCAGCTCCAACATACCGCTTGTCGGAGATGCCAGAGCGATATTCGACGAACTGTGTGGGATGGAGTATGAGGCTGATTACAGCGAGTGGATAGATACCCTTAACGGCTATAAGGAGACAATGGCCGTAAAGAGGAATCCCAATCCTAAGTATGTCGATCCTGCGGTATTCATCAATACCTTAAGCAAGAGCATGGATAAGGACGGCATATACATTGCCGATGTGGGACAGAACCAGATCTGGAGCTGTGACAACGTGTGCGTAAGGGAAGGTAAGTTCATGACCACAGGCGGTATGGGTACAATGGGTTATTCCATACCGGCAGCTATCGGAGCCAAGCTAAGAAGGCCCGAGCGACAGGTGGTAGCGGTCTGCGGCGACGGTGCATTCCAGATGAGTATGTGTGAATTCGCCACAGCCAGACAGCACGACATACCGGTCAAGGTGGTAGTTCTT
>CAJONG010000011.1 GCA_905235845.1 uncultured Lachnospiraceae bacterium | reverse complement strand
AGTGCCGGATGATCATCACCTATATATTTATCACCTATCTTTATATTATGACTGAACATATTTATCTCTCTATAATCATACTATACTATACATCGCATGACTGCTTAATCTTCACTTATCTCAGACTCTCTCAAGCAGCTCGTTCTTAACAAGTCTGTCAATTATATCCACTATCTCGGATACCGGCACACCTATCCTCTCACTTAAGTCAAGCAGATCGTTACACCCGTCAGCATAGGACAGAACATCTCTCTGTACCATTATCCCGTCATAGCTGCCCTTACGGCTTATATCGGAATAGAGACCTCTCTTGCCAAGCTGCGGTTCGCATAATACCTTTACCCTGTAATATGCATTCTTCTCAAGTATCTCTATCACATCCGACATCACATCATATGCACCCTGAAAGCCTTCAGGTGATACAAATGACATATTATCCGCCGAAGTATGATACTCCGGGAATTCTCCGAATTTGGATCTGCAGAAGCATACTACCGGAAGATCCACTCCCGGTGCGTTGTACTGCCTCTCGTCCGAACCTCTCTCATGAAAACCGTATATGGTATGCTTATCCTTATATTTCAGTACATTCCTAAGCACTCTGTCCGCATATGTATCGGCATATCTTGACTCCACCATGGAATAGTCCAGATCATCTCCCACACAGGACAAGACAAAACCTGCCTTCACATGCTCCTTAAGATACTCCACATGTCCGTCCCTGCTAAGATATGTGATGGAACCTATGGTCTCCGGTACGAATACGAATCTGTATGTATATCTCCGTCTGTCCATCGCCGCAATCTTATTGATAAGCTCCGCAGCAAGTGCCGGTCCCGAACACTCATTATCCGCCATGGAGGGATGACAGAAATATGTCGAGAACATGATTTCCTCATCCGTCTCCCCCGGTATGACTGCCTCGGCATAATTCAATACTCCGTCAAACAGTTCGCTGTCAATGTACATGTGATAGCGTCCTTCGGGAAGTGAGTCGAGCATTTTTTTACTCATGCAGAAACCGAAACGCTCCTTATAATACGAAGTCACATAGGGTATAACATCCGGCTGCCCCTCCTCCACATATACATGTTCTTTCAACTCATCAAGAGTCACCCACTCATCAACAGGTGTGGAATAACCAAGCACATGCAGATTATTCTGCCTCATATCAATTATGTGATCGCCTTTTTCATCTTCGATGTAAGCCTCTTTGATCCGCCATTCCTTAGGTACTGTCCAGTCGAATACCTGAGTGCCTGATGGTATACTGCTTACCTTAAGCTCTACACCCACGGGTCTTATATAGTCTTCCAGATCTTTTAACGTCTGTCTTACGCCTTCGCCCGTTATGCTTCTTGTATAAGGAAATATCTTCGCAGCGAAGTTATACATCCGCCTGCCTGCTTCATAGCTTTCAGCCATTAATATGCTCCATTCTCATTCAAAAAATCTGTGCTCTAATATTACAGATCGCATCTGTATATCTAAGCATTATACTTATCTATCAGTTCAATGAGTTTACCGATAGTGGCCATATTCTCAACAGCAAGATCTTCCTCTTCAACAGTCACTCCGAATTCATCTTCAAGATTGACTACGACTTCCACACAGGTCATTGAGTCAAGACCAAGCTCGGTCAAGTCCGTATCCACAGTCAGACCTGCTGCCGCATCTTCATCAAGTTCAAGCACTTCTGCTATTATCTCTTTTAATCTTGCTTCCATCTTACACTATTCCTCTCTGTCAGAATCATACCATGATCTCATTGCATCTGTTATACAGATCCATCATTCCTTTTTCATCCGATGCGATACATAAAGTGAATAACCTGCCTGTATCACCGACTCTTTTATTCCTTATCGTCTCGGATGTATATATAAATGCTCCGTCTGCCTTACCATTATACCAGAGACCTTCTTTAATAAGTCTGTCCCTGGCTGATGAATAATCATCACCCTCCGATATATGCATCCGCTTATAAAATGCAAATATCTTTGAATCCTTTAGTCCGAATCTCTCATCTATAAAAGAAAGGTACGTTGATAAAGTAAATCTTCCGTTGATCTCAACTATCGGAACAAGTGCGCCGTCAGATAAAAGCATCGCATCAATGCCAAGAACTCCGATATATCCGGACTTATAAAGATCCTTACCTATGATCTCACCGCATCTTATGCACTCGTCCGTGATGCTTTGTTCAAATGACGGCGGTATGACAGAACCTGTATAGACAGTCCCATCCACCTTCTGTTCCTTTACCGAAAAGACGTTGACCTTACCGTCAGATCCAATACATATCTGGAAATTCAAGTCACTCCTCTTATCACACCACTGCTCAACAAGCCATTCACCGTCAAGGTCATCCTTGAAGAATCTCCTGATAATAAGTAGAGCCGACTTAAGCTTAGCCGGTGTCTCAGCTACCCACAGACCCTTGCCGGATGCTCCGCAGGGTTCTTTGATGATCATCTTACCGTATTTTTCCAGGAATTCCTTCGCCGTGCTTTCAAGTTCATTCATTCCCCTGCAGATTTTCCCCTCAGGAACCGCAAAAGAATGCTCTATGGCAAATCTTCTTGAAAATACTTTGTTGTTAACCGCCTTAACTATATCCGAAGAGGCTCCGAAAAGTTTTACTCCGAGTTTAATTGCTATCTCCTCTTCAAGATATGATACTCCGTAAGGAACAAAGACAACATTGTCCCTGTCTGCCGTAAGCTCTCTTATCTTATCTATGATAGCCTGATCTTTCAGCATGATCTCCGATATGCTCTTCTCTTCATCCTGTATGGATGGGCATACCACCACTGGAAGTTCTCCCGTAGCTTCTTTTATTGAATCTAAAAATACGGGGTCCGGCTCATCACGCAGGATAAGAATATCTCCCTGCCTTGCGATAAGCAGATTCATCTCCTCCATATGGTTAACTATGACATCTTCGCCCTTATTCTTAACCGTAAATACTTCGCCGTTTAAGAATTTCTCCACTCCAATGTTAAAAAGCCATATCACCGTATATTCATCATTTTCTCTTATATGCTTAACAAGATCAAAACTCATCGGATACTCCAATTAATTACAATCCCTGCTGGCCATAAAGAAGATCCGACACACTGCCTCTTTGTCTTAATATATGATAGGAGTCCTCATCCGCAAGGATTTCTGCCGGTGTCTCATGACTTAAAAACTTACCGGGGCTGTATGTATAACCGTATGCTCCGGACTGCTCTATTACGATAAGGTCATCTTCTTTGACTCCGGCATCCAGAGCCACCTTCTGTCCGACAACATCAAGGCTCGTACATAAGGGACCGCATATCGTAGTCTCTGTGTCTTCTCCTGACCTATTCTTTGCTATCGCATGAAGAGGAAAGTTATTCCTTACAAATCTTCCAAGAAAAGCCGAGGATGAATGTATGTTGGACCCTCCGTCACATATAAGGAATCTTTGCCCTTTTGATTCCTTACGATACAACACCTTGGTGACCATCACACCTGCCGGCGCCATTAAGAATCTTCCGCTTTCAAATATCACCTCGGTATCCTCAAGCTCATCCTTCATGCGTTCGTGCAGTTCTCTCATACCATCTGCGAGAGCCCGCATATCAAGAGGCTGTTCGTTTTTAAAATACCTGACACCGAAGCCACCGCCGCAATTAAGGTACTTAAGCTTAAACCCGTACTTCTTGGACAGTCTGATGCCCAGTTCCATGGCGTAGGTCGTATTCCAGATTATATCCTCTGGATCGAGCATCTGCGTACCCATGTATATCTGGATACCTTTAAAACTGATATTATCAAAAGTCTTAAGACTTTCAAAAAACCGCTCATTCAGATCCTCCTCTTCCACGCCAAACTGTGACGGGATTCCTGTCATCTTGATCTTGGCATTTGATCTGCACGACGATGGATTGATCCTTATAGCTACATCAACAACAGAATCGGTCTCTTTTGCCAGCTTATCAACTATGGATGCTTCTCTTATCGAATCTATATTGATGATCTTTATACCGTTTTCTATTGCATACCGGATCTCTTCTTCCGTCTTACCGGGACTTGTGAAAATGATATTCTTCGGAGCAAATCCGGCCTTAAGTGCAACGCAGAGTTCTCCTGCCGATGCCACTTCAACACCTGTCCCATTCTGCCTAAATACCTCACAAATACCCAAGAGCGGATTGGCCTTCATGGCGTAATATAAAGAAGCGCCCGGATATAACGCGTCTTTCAATGCGTTAAGATCATCCAGCATTCTTCCCTTGTCATAGATATATAACGGCGTACCGTGATCATCCGCCAGTTGCTTTATCCTGTTATCATCAATAAATTTCGCCATTATCCGAATTAATCCCTATCATATTCCGGGAATGATCATCGTTGTCTCATCGGGATGTGTCTGTCCCGCTTCCCAGTCAACTACATAACCCTTAAAATCATACCACTGATCGAAATTGTTCTTTCTGTAATTCTCTTCAATAAACGGATACGAAGCTGCCAGATCAACAACCTCCACGGATATCCCGTTCACCTTGGCTCTCCCGGAAACCCCGGCATCAATAAGGCAGTCATCAGGAGTAACCTGTGATGAATCAATATCCAGATCCCTAACGTACATCGTATATGTGCGGTCTGTTGTACGGCCGTGCCTGTCAGTATAACGTCCGTGGAAATCCTTATAGTATCTGAAAGGAACGCCGATATTCTCCTCTACAAAGTGTGCAAATGTAAAACAGTCTCCAAGCGTCGTGTCTATCAACAGACTTTTGGCATTATTCTCATACATATAAGCAAACGGAGAATCGCTGCCCCATGCACTTCTGTTATGCATATCCGCAAGCACTGCGGCATCCTTACCCCATACCATAAAAGAATACAGAGGATGCTCTGTCCTCACAAAATCAGCTCTGTTATTGAGTACCCAGTTGCCAAGTGCTCCTACCTCACCCTGAGTCGTCCTCACATCATAGTCTTTGCCCCTGCAAAAATCCCACGTGAATACCGGGAAAAGAAGCGTCCCTTCTTCACCGACCGCAGATCTAAGGGCATCTATCAGATCATCATAAAAATCATCAATACCTGCCTTGCCTTTTATCCTGCACCTTCTTAAGGCACTTAAGGTAAGTCTTGTAACATCCGATGATATATATACTATATCCCCCCTTGCTATACCCAGATCTTTACATGTAGATATGAATTCTTCTATATATTCTTTTTTATCCATTCTAAATGTGATAATACTCCGTAAGCTTCTTAACCGCTGCTATAACATCTCCCTGATCTTCATCGCTTAAGCCATAATATAACGGAAGGGATACTATTTCCTCATATAATGCTTCGGCATTGGGGCATAACCCTTTCTCATATCCGAGCCTCTTATAATAGGGGAAGTAGTACACAGGGATGTAATGGACATTGCAGCATATTCCCTCTGCTCCCATTGCATCGAAGAACTTCCTTCTGTCTATCTTAAGCTTCTTACTGTCTAACCTTAATATATACAGATGTCTGCAGGTATCGGACTCCGGGATCTCCTTCTGTACTATAAGCCCGTCTACGCCGGAGAACTCATCATCGTATCTCTTAACGATGGCTCTTCGTCTGTCCTTGAAGACCTTAAGCTTATCAAGCTGGCTTATAAGCAATCCTGCCTGTATGTCCGTCATACGGTAGTTATAGCCAAGCTCTACCTGTTCATAATACCACGGTCCGTCAGGTTCATTCTCCATAAGTCCGGGGTCTCTTGTGATACCGTGGGCTCTGTAGAGCAGAAGCTTCTCATAAAGCTTATCATCATCCGTAAGTACTGCGCCGCCCTCACCGCCTGTCACAGTCTTAACCGGATGGAAGGAGAAGGTTGTCATATCCGCGATAGTTCCCACAGGTCTTCCCTTATACAGGGTGCCTATGGAATGTGCCGCATCCTCTATAAGTATGATGCCTCTGTCTTTTGCGATCTCTCTTAGCCTGTCCCAGTCACAGGCCTGCCCCGTATAGTCCACTCCGACTATCACTTTGGTCTTATCGGTTATATGGCTTAAGACAGACTCAGGATCGATATTGTATGTCTCAGGATCGATATCTGCGAAGACCGGTCTTGCTCCCACATACAGGGCACAATTGGCACTTGCAGCGAATGTGATGGGTGTCGTGATAAGCTCATCACCCTCCTTAAGTCCCGCCGCTATGGCTGCTATATGAAGCGCAGCCGTACCGTTACTGCATACCATCGCATGCTTTGCACCCGTTATCTTGCACAGCTTATCTTCAAGCTCCGTGATCTTGGGACCACAGGTTAGGTAATCCGACTTAAGTACATCCAGAACCGCCTTATAATCCGCATCATCAAGATACTGATGACCGTAATACAGCTTCTTCTCTCTTACGGGCTTCCCACCCTCTATTGCAGGTATTCTCTCCACGATTATCTCCATCAGTGTCTACTTTTCCAGTTCCACACCTTTAAGCAATTCTTTTATCTGTTCCACGGTAAGCCACTCGGTATTGTTGCCCGAACTGTACGAGAATCCCTGTTCCACAGGCTTACCTCCCGGAATTGGCTGCTGCCTGTCATTCCATGTCATCTGCGGATATACGATGAAGTGCTTGTCATACTCATACGTTGTGAGGGAGTCCTCCACTGTTACCATTATCTCATGAAGCTTCTCTCCCTCTCTGATGCCGACCTCCGGCATCTCGCAATCCGGAAGCATTGCCTTGGCAAGGTCAGTTATCTTAAAGGAAGGTATCTTGCTTATGAAGGTCTCTCCACCTCGTGCCTCTGACAGGGCCTTGATCACAAGCTCCACACCCTGCTCTAAGCTTATCCAGAATCTGGTCATGCGATAGTCCGTGATAGGAAGCTCTTTACCGCCGTTTTTAATGATATTATTGAAAAAGGGAATGACACTGCCTCTGCTTCCTGCTACATTACCGTAACGGACTATGGAGAAATTAATATCCTTCGTACCCGTATATGCATTGGCTGCGATGAAGAGCTTATCTGACACAAGCTTGGTTCCACCATAGAGATTGACAGGGTTGACCGCTTTATCCGTAGACAGAGCTACCACTTTCTTCACTGTTCCCGAATCAAGAGCTGCATCTATCACATTCATGGCTCCGTGGATATTGGTCTTGATAGCCTCATTGGGGTTATATTCACACGCAGGCACCTGCTTAAGAGCCGCCGCATGTACCACATAATCAACCCCCGCAAGAGCTCTTGAAAGCCTCTCCTTATCCCTGACATCCCCTATGAAGAATCTGAGCTTATCGGCATATTCCTTCATATCATTCTGCATAATGAACTGCTTATACTCATCTCTGGAATATATGATGATCTTCTTGGGATCATAATGCGTAAGCACATATTTCGTAAAACACTTACCGAAGGAACCCGTTCCTCCCGTTACCAGTATTGTTTTGTTATTAAGCATGATCTATCTCCTTTGTCTTATGGAATATATGGCATATAATACCAAATTATTTATTATCATTGATAAAGTCGTTCTCTTCCAGGCTGTAGTGTCCGCCCTTGAATATCTTATGCTTTACGACCCACCAGCCGGGTATCCATATCCTCTGCTTCATGGCAGGTGATACGGAGCCTATCATCCAACAGTTCTTCTCGCAGTGCTTAACCTGTTCTCTTACCTTGGCCGCCTGCTCTCCGTTCCATATCTCTTCCCATGTATTGTCATGCAGATTACCCATGGACATCTTCTCGGTAGAACCATTGCAGGGCAGCACATTACCATAGGGATCAAGGAAAAAGCCGTTGGTCCCCATCTCACATGGCAGAAGTCTGGGTCTTCCGTATATGTAATTGATAAGTCCGTGATTAAAATATGCTCTCCCCCACTTTTTGGGACTCTTACTCTGCAAAAGCTCGTTGATAAGCCCTTCGAATGCCTTGGACACCTTATATTTATCCTCTATCTTATTATCCGTCTTACGGAAATAGAAGCTGTTATGAAGAGTGGCCGTTGCGAATTCCATATCAAGATCACAGGCCATATGGTATAGCGGCAGGAGATCTTCACAGTTCATATCCTGCACCGTCATTCCAAAACCAACATCCTTATGACCCATCTCAACCAGCTTCTGTAGTGTACCGTAACCGCGATTGAATCCGTCCGGAAGCCCTCTTATGGCATTATTGGTCTTCTCAAGACCCTCTATCGATATACGTATACCTATCTCAGGGAATGCCTCGCACAGTTCTATGATCCTGTCAGTAAAGTATCCGTTGGTGGATATCACGATCCTTGGAGTCTTCTTATACAACAGACTTACTATATCCTTTATATCCTTACGGATAAAAGGCTCTCCTCCCGTAATATTGGTAAAAGCCATATCCGGAAGCTTCTCAAGTGTCCCAAGATCTATCTCCTCCTCCGGTCTTGTAGGATCCTTAAAGCAGTCGCACATATTACAATGCGCATTGCATCTGTATGTGATTATCACCGATCCGTGTAGATTATTCCTTATCATCATCCTGTTCCTATCTGTTATCTGCCTCCCGACTCGCATACAGCGACTCATCGTACTCATCCTCATCAGTGTCCCCGAAGAAGCCCTCTTCTCCCTTACTGATGGAAGCCATCAGGATTATTACCGCTATGGACAGGATACTTACAGCAACACCCAGATAGAATCCCTCCGGCACAAAACTTAATTCTATCCTTATATCCTCATCCGGTCCAAGCTCCACCTGTTGCAGGGCCTTCGTGACCGGAATATACATAAGCGCATCATATACCTCTACCGGCTCTGTCTTAACACCTGCCACCCTGACCTTCCAGCCCTTTTCATACGGAATTGTGGTAAAAACTCCCACCTCACCGCCTAGATCATCTCCTACAGTATATGCGCTATCAAGAGTCATTGCAAGTTTTGACGCGGATATACTCTGAATATCGGCATGACGCGAGGTGGTCGCCTCATACGCATCGTGTAGGATGTTCGTATCCTCCGTAACAAAGAAAGCTTCTCCGAAATCACCTAAGTCATCAGCCCTAATGTGAACCATGAAGAAATCACCTTTCTCATGATATCCCAGATTAAGCACCTTAAGGCATGAATCGTTACCGTAATATGTGAGGAATTCATTGTTGTAGTATATCTCCAGATTGCTGTATGAACCGATCAGATCGGACATATAGAAGTACATCTCACCATCAGCCTCGGCGATAACGCGGTACTCTCTTATAGGACGGCCGACATCGCCTTCTGTCTCATATACATTGGCCGGGATGAATATATCCACAGGTTCGCCTGAAAGCCTGCCATATATATCCTCCTGAAGTGAGAAGGGATCCATGGTCTCACCGCTCATCTCCCTATACACTCCCACAGCAACGGGAAGCGCGTATGGATTCTCATATACCTGTACCGCTCCGTCTCTTACAAGCTTATAGTCCCTGTGCATCCTGAAGCCATGGGCACTGTCAGTCATAAGATACCTGATCCCAAGCAGAGAATCCGCCGTCTGTGTATTGTCATGACCGTAATCCGTATACAGTCCGTCATCATTGTAGCCCATCTTCTGAAGGAAAAATCTCACATATGTAAGTCCTGCCGAGCTGTAATGGGTTATACCCTTATAATCATGCATCATGGCATCGTTCTGCTGCCTTGGAGTCCAGTTCTCCATCCTGTAGAATCCCTGATCCATCTTCTTAATATCTCTGACAGCACTTCCTATTCCGTCCACGCTTTCATAGAATCCCGAACTTTTCTCCCCCATCATGGATTCCATCCGATATATGTATACTCCGTTAAGCCCAAGATCTGCTGCCTGTATAAGCATAATAAGTGCGGCTGCCGCCAATGCCATCTTCTTTAAGCCGGATCTTGACATTATAAAAAGGAGTACGACAGAGACACAGGCTAACACCACATTTATAATAACCTTACGATCATCCATATATTCAGCCGGATCTGCTCCCACTAGGAACAGTATCACAGCCATTATCACGGAAAGCAGAACGAAGCTTTTTATATCCGTTCCGTCCCTTAACTCCTGAAGAGCTCTGCACGCACAGATTAACATTACGAATACGAAAAGGATAGCTTCCCTGTATGGATAACCCAATGACTCCATGCCCAAATTCCACATGATATTAATGTCAGCTGATAAGAAGGATGCCGCAAGTATGAGCAGCAGAAATCCCATGGACAGCTTCTCCCTTATGCCTATCCTCTTATTAAGAAAATACAGTATGGCCAAAGCGATCATCATCACACCACAGAATATAAGAGGCTTGCCCCGGTATATCTCCAGAGAATCATACGACAACGAGAACATCTTGGTGACTATCTGTACCGGATTAAGATTACCTGCTTCAGCCTCGGCGCCAAATTCAAGAATATCCTTGGGACTGTTATAAAGTTCAATGAATGCAGGCACCAGTATGAAGGCATCTATACCTATCCCTCCCCCTGTTGCTATGCCGAGCCTTAATATAACCTCCTGGGGATTTTTGCTTCTTACGGCAAAAAGCCTTGCTATGGACCAAAGCAATACAAAGATCAGTACTATATATGCGATATGATAATTAAGATACAGGATGATCGCTACAGATATGGTATATCCGAAAAGTCCGCCTTCATGAATGAGCTTCTCTGTCATAATGATCACTACCGGCAGCATAATAAGCACATCGATCCACATAAGATTCATGGCATTGGATAGCATATAAGCACAGAAAGCATAGGACAATGAGCATATATAAGCGCTCTTACCGCACAGCTTCTGCAGCATCAGATCAAAAGTCACTGCCGATGATGCCAGCTTAAGTCCTATGACTATGCTTATTCCTAAAGGAAGCGACCCTGTCTTAAAAAAAGCAAGGATAAAAAGGAACGGGCTTGTGAGGTAATATACGCACAATCCTATCATCCCTGCACCCAAAGCCGTATCAAAGGAATAGAATATATTGTTATCACCCGTTAAGACAGACCTGAAATAGGCATAGAAATCCACATACTGACGCTTCATGTCAAAGGATATCCATGTATTATCACCAAAAGGTACTATGCTCTGAGAGGCGATCAGTATGATGTAGAATATGCATGCCATGATGAATACGGTTACGGCATGAGCTTTATTAAGTTTAGTATTCTGATTCCCGGCACTCATGTGTACAGCTTATTCCTGATCCCTATCAGTTCTCCCGTGGCTTTTAATCCCAAGCCTGCAATCTTTACAATATTGATACTGTTCCTCCCGCCCTGTCTGGGTCTGAAGGTTATTGGCATGAACCTAAGACTTATCCTTTTATCCTCTCCTGCTTTACCGGATGCCATCCCTGCGCATACCGCTGTCAGACCTACATTGGTAAGGCTGTATTCCGAAGGGATATATTCTATGGCTGTCTGCAGAGCATGTCTGCTCATAAGTCTGTAAGGAGTGTTGGTATCGGGTATCTTCACTGAAAAAATCATTTCAACCAGATGTCTTAAGCATCCCGATACGAATCTTCTTGACACCCCGTCCTGCCTGTTGGTCCTGTCTCCTATTATGACATCGCTGTCATATCTGTCATTCCACATGGCTTCGAACTCCGATGCCAGCGTCTGGCCGTCGGAATCAGTCTGGAATATGAAGTCGGCACCGCTTTCTATGGCATACTGATATCCGAAGTATATCGTGGCTCCATGTCCGGAATTCTCTCGTGTGATGGTCTCTAAGTATTCAAGTCTGGCCACATATGACTTGGCTATATCGAGGGTATCGTCCCTGCTGCCGTCATCCAAGATCACAAGCCTCGACTTCCCTTCACCCGAATGTCTCTCGATCACCGGATACCATTCCTCTATAACATTCCCTATATTCTCCGACTCATTATAAGCCGGTATGATTATATATAAAGAGTCCATGTCTCTGTCCATTAGAATTACCCGGATAACTGCATCCTCATATGCTTTACGGTAATCTCAGCTTAATCTTATCCTCTTGTGTATCTGCCTTACCTGCTTCGGAGCTATCGTAAGCAATATGAGATACAGCTTGTTTTTCAAGGTAAGATATCTGTTGCAGATCGTTTCTTTTACATTACCCCTAAGGTAATGTACCACAGATACATAAAAGGCATTGTCCCTATTCATCATCGCTATCGGGATATGCAGCATATAATCAAGCCTCTGAATGAGTGCGAATCGTGCCGCCTCAGCCTTAAGCTCCGGATATCTTATAGCCACAAGTTCTGTAGCGTAATCGGCATTGTCTACTATATCCTCGTATACCGTCCTGAATACTTCCTTATCACCGCTCCTTGAATTGCTTCCCGTGCGGTAATACACATGATATGCCTGCCTCGGAAGAATAACAAAGTCTCCTGCATCCTTAAGCATATCCATAAGAAGCCTGAAGTCCTCATTAAGCTTCCCCACAGGAAAGCGTCTTCCCTCGAAAAGCTCCTTATGTGTAAGCCTCGTACAGAAGCTGCAATCTCCTCTGTGCATCAGCAGTTCTTTTACCTGTTCACCGTCAGTTATAAGCGTCTCCTCCTTAGGAGGTATGCATACGTCGGCAAGCCTTGTTCCGTCTTCGGCTATCTCATCTCTGGATATCTGTGCCATCCGTACACCATATCTTACCAATGCATCTGCCATAAGCTCTATGAAATCTTCATCCACATAGTCATCACAATCGATAAAAGCCAGATAATCGCCTTTAGCGGCGTCTATCCCCACATTCCGTGCATCGGATGATCCGCCGTTTGGTTTATGGATCACGGTAATGCTCCTTATGCCGTTAAGACATTCTTTAGAACTCCCGTATTCCTTAGCAAGGCTATCGGCATATTCGCCGGATCCGTCGGTCGAGCCGTCATCCACGATGATTATCTGCAATCTTCCATAGGTCTGCGCAACCACTGAAGCTACACACCTTTTAAGCAGTTCCTTCTCAATATTGTAGACCGGGATTATGACCGATATCAAAAAATCCTTTTCCATAATAATCTACCATAGTAAAGCACCTTAGGCGAGACAATAAGCACCTTATCATTCTCCGAGCTTCCCGCTCTTCCAGAATCCCGGACGCAACACAGGCGCCTCTGAAAAAGGACCATCTTCCGGAATCCTGATATTGCCGTCCATATATCCCCTGTGGAAATCCATAAGCCTCTTAGCGGCGACTTCGGCGTTCCACAGATCAAGAATGGTCCTGTATGCTTCTCTGCCATACTTCTCTATAAGCTCCGGATAGGTAAAAAGCTTCTTAACCTGTATAAACAGTTCATCATAGCTTCCGTTCTCATATATAAGCCCATTGACCTCATTCTTAAGCAGGTAATGGGTCGCCCCGGCTTCTCCGCTTGCAACAACGGCACATCCTCCGTTCATGGCTTCGTTGACCACAGCTCCCCAGCCCTCAAGGAAATTACTGGTGAAGACATATATATGACTTTTCTCCATTATGAACCTTACCTTATCCGGTGGGATAAAGCCCCTGAATGTGATGTAATCCTCTATCATATTAAGGGAGGCTTCCGCCTTCAGTTCTTCCTCCATCTCTCCGGAGCCTATCATATCGATATGGAATCTGTAGCCGGCTTTCACCAGGTCGGTTGCAAGCCTTATCATATACTCCGGATGCTTAAGCGGCATGAACCTGCCTGCCCATACTATCCTCACTTCATTATTGGTAAGTGTCACAACCTCCCCCGGCAATTCCTCCTCATGCTCTATGAATACTCTTCTAAGTTCAGGCTTATTGGCCCACAGATCGTTATCGTTATAATAATATCTGGTTCTCGGGAAATACCCGAACCTGTACATTTTGCCCCTGTATGCTCCTATAAGGTTATAGTCCGAAGCTACATAGGCTCCGTTACACAAAAGGTATATGTACGATCTTCTGTACCTTATATGCTCTCTGTACTTACTTAACAGTCCTCTTGGGGATATGGCCTTCCACTGTCCCTCCCTGTAGAGTCTTTCGCTGATGCGTAAGATAAGCTGTGGCCTGGTCTCTCTTTTGCCCAAGTCATAGGCTCTTGATTCCCTCCTGTTACGCGCAAGGGCATCCCTTACTATTGACTCATCCTCCATCCAGCCGATAAGGAGGATATCTGCCGACATGATCTTATCATATGCCTTATCCCTGTCTTTGTATGCCTCAATTACATACGGGATGTCCGACGGATCAAGGTACCATCCCATATCGATCCGCTTCTGCTCCATGTACATGGTCTGAATAAAGCAAAAATCGCAGACCTCAGTCTCGCACAGCGCCTCGCAAAATGGCATCTGATGGTGATTTATATAATTGGATACCATTGTGATCTTAACGGATTTCTTCATATATCTCCAACAATCTGGTTAAATTGGTCTTGGGATCATGAGTCTTAAGCGCCCTGTTCATTCCCGCCGCACCTAACTCCGTAGCAAGACCGTCATCGCCGAAAAGCCTGCATATAAGATCCGGGATCTCTTCTATCCTGTCATATAACATTCCTTCCGTTCCATCCTCTATCATGGATGGAATTCCTCCGACCCTTGGTGCCACAACAGGTACGGACAGAAGCATTGCTTCACCCATGGAATTAGGGGAATTCTCAAGAGAGCTGGCACACAGATATACACCGCACTCAAGATACTGTTCCTTCATACCCTCAGGGTCGAGCGGTCCCGTGAACTTCACATGCTCCCACAGGTTGTATCTGCGGATCAGTTCTCTTAAATATCTGCCGTATCCGCTTAACCTTATCCTATTCTTAAGGCCCGATACATCCATAAGATTCATACCTGCGACCACAAGTCTCGTATCGGGATAACGCTCTATTATCTCGGGCAGGATGCTTAATACATTATGTAATCCCTTAAGCGGATAATCTCCCTGACTCATGAATATGACATGTCTGTCACATCCCGTCACATCCCATGTTCCCTCATAGAATATCGGACGAAGTGTCTCATTCATATGATGATATACAGCCTCCGGAGCATGAGCTTCACTCCATTGCCTGTCGAATGCAGTCCTTCCGGTTATGTCGGTAGCATATCCTATGGCTTCAAGTTCATGCTCACCTCTTAAGGTGAATTTCAAAGCCTGCATCGCTATATTGTCTTTCTTGATTATATCCCTGAAGGTACGGCTTCGTACGATATCATCCGGAAGACCTGCTGTGTATCTTATGGCACATTCGGATATGATGCCCTGTAGCCCTATAAGAAGCTTTATATCACTGCCTTGCCTA
The DNA here is from genome assembly GCA_905235845.1 of uncultured Lachnospiraceae bacterium. GTDB lineage: Bacteria > Bacillota > Clostridia > Lachnospirales > Lachnospiraceae > Colinaster. Next base: position 15,121 of record CAJONG010000011.1, on the reverse strand, counting down.
TTAATCCCGGATACAACCCTTGATACCGCCAGGCAATGTCCGTATTCGGTCCCGAATACATGAACCGTATCAGGTGCGAACTCCTTGATTATATGTTCAAAATCTGCTTCGAGCCCCTCATCATATATCTCGGGATGCACTGTATCTTCATAGAATTCATATATAAGGATATCCGAGCCTTTTATAAGACTTACCCTTTTTCCACTGATATCCGTTCCCTTAGCGGACATATCGGATGACGGAGCCGCAATAGCTAATGTCAGTTCCCCGGTATCCTCCCCTGCCCTGTCACAGAGCTTATCCGCAAGGCTTTTAAGCGCGCCGCTTAACCAGCCTTCCTTATTCCCGGCAGCCCTTCCCATTGCCTCGGCTGCTATACCCGGAAGAGTGTTGCATACCCATAATACTCTCATGCTCTGTCCCCTTTTTTATATATGAGCGACTTGATCCTGTTATATCCTGACGAGAATCTCGGATCATTGGCAAGATATGTTCTAAGTCCGGACAGCGACAGCTTAAGCAGGAGTGAATACGCTTCTGCCTTACGTCCCATATACATTGCAGTAATCTTCTTATGCTCCATTGAAGATATCCTGAGGTTATCCGCTGTCTCAGAGAAACCACCGCCCTCATAGTCCGATACAGTCACATCCACATATTCGGTCACTGCATCCTTCTTATACACACAATGCAGAAAATGCTCATAATCCGCTCTGACTCTGTATCCCGTATCATATCCCCTGTCATCAAAAAGGCTTATATCATAGAAGCAGACCTGATGACACGGAACATTCCTAAAAAGCGCAAAATCCGAAAGCCTGGGACATGAGCTCACATGACTCTTCATCATTAGATTGTACTGGTCTCCGTAAAAGATATGGGGTCTTGATGCCTTGTCATACGACGCATCTGATAGTCTGTCTGATGCTGCATCTGCTATGGCTCCCAATACCTGTCTGTCATGCAGTCTGTCACCGCAATTAAGGAATAGGACATAATCCCCGATTCCCTTGCGATCACCTGTCCGAAGAGCATCTGTTCTTGACAGCGCTCTGTTCATCCCGTCGTATATCCCTTCATCCTTTTCGACATATATGTGGGTATGCTCCATACCCCTGATCATATCCTCGGACTTATCTTCCCCGATGCCTTCTATGCTCCCGTCATCGGATAAGCTGTCCTCTATTATGACATCATAATCATAATAATCCTGGCTGTATATGCTTCTAAGTGTAGTCCTTAGCTTATCTCCGGAGTTATAGCTTACGACTATGATAAAAAAGTGTATCTTCATTGTTTTCACTCTTCTGTCCTCAAGAATTCCCTTCATGTGAACGAACCGTCAGAATGTATCCGTCTGGTTCAGCCAGTATCTGTCGTGGAATAAGAAGCTCTTATACGGCAGAACTCTGACTCCCACTTCATCCGCAGTACTCAGAAAGTACAGGAAATATATCGCACATATCACACAGATTAAAAGCTTAAGTCTTCTTCGCAGATCTTCATCCTTTACCGAGCATATGACGTTCGGCACAAGCAGTATCATGGGTGTCACAAGATAATATCCAAGTCTCGTCACAAGCGGCAGGAAATAACATCCTATATACAGAGCTATGGCCATTATGCACATATGAAAATACATCTTGTTGTCACGGCGATCCTTCACTCCGTCTTTATAGCATATAAAACACAGAAAAAGTGTGGCCACACAACCAATCACCACAGGAAGATTCTCAAGTACCGAATGCTCCTGCTCTATATATACCGTATTCCGGTATGACGGATAAAGCTTAAGCGCCACATTCATGATCGCCCTGCTAAAAAGAGGCGTAACTACCGTAGCAGCCGCCATAAGGATATACATCCATCTTCCCCATGGAAGCATAGCGACCAGATACAGCGGAATAACAGCCAATACACTCTTATGAAAGGTTGCGGCCAGTAATATGAGAAGCAGGAACTTAATAAAGCTTTCTTTTGTTATGTTAACCAGATATCTTATGGAATAAACCGCCACCGCCAGTGCAAAATAATACCTTACGGTATTGTATGTCCTGAAATATATGCCCATGGTCATGAACATGAAGAAGCTTAAGAAAAAAGAGTCGCTTTGATCTTTAATGACCTTAAGGAATACTGCGGCTATAGCAGCGGCGAACACCGCAAACATAAGAAGGTAATCTTCCTTGCCAGACAGAGTATACAGTATCCGCACCACCAGATTAAAGCCCGGCTCCGTGACCACATATCCCCTCTGGAATATCTCGTGGCAGGTAACAACATAAGTCCCGTAGTCGTTCCCTACTTCTATCCTGAGTGCTCCCGCCAGAAAAAGTATCATAAAGATAGCGGTGAGAGCCACCCTGTTTAAGACATTCTGCCTGTCCGGTCTAAGTGCGAAGCCAACACGCCCCGTACCTGACATAACAGGTATCTCCTTAACCATATATGCCAATGTGATCGTAATAATCGTGATCAAGCCATACAGCAGCATATCTATGCCTCTTTCATGCCTTTTCTCATAAGAGCCGATGCTTCCTTAAAGGTCTTGTCGTTAAGCATCTTAGTCCTGTTCCTGTATAAAAATCTAAATCCCATAACAGGTGCAAGCCCTCCGTACAGATACCTGTACAGAACGCCCCTGTCATAGAAGAATTTGTCATCATAGCCCCTGAACCATGTGCTGGGTCTTGGCACTTCACGTCCTATATTAACCGGAAGAGCATATACCTTAAGTCCCTTCCTGAGTGCCTCATCTATAAAGAGGGAATCCTCTCCGTTACTGTATCTGGCTCCGCCCCCGAATAGCAGACTGAATGTTATGCCTGCTCTATGGATACTCTCTCTCCTGCATGAAAAGCTGTAGGTGGGGTATCTGCCGCAGTTATACCGATGCACCCTCTTTAAAGCATCCGTGTGATATGTGGCTCTCTCTTCATCCACTTCAAGATTAAAGATAAGCATATCCGCATCGGGATGATCCTCATAAGCCTTAAGTATCTTATCTGCATAATCATCCTCATACACTATATCCTCATCGGAGAAGAGTATGATATCAGCCGTTGCTCTTAAAAGGGCGTTATTGCGGCTTAATCCCACACCTCTCTCCGCGAAGCTGTAGCAGCATATCCTGTGCCCCTCATGCTCGTATTCATCATATGCATTAACATCACACTGATTTATCACGATCGAATCCGTCTTAAGATTCATCCTCTTCGCGGTCTCTTGAATATTCAGTTGAACTCCGGATACCAGCGTCTGTATCGTCATCCTGACCTCTTTAATGCTTTTTTACTTCCTTACGTTCTATAAGTACACCCTTAAGGTCGATCCCCTGTTTCTTAAGCGTATATACTGCCTTATCTATTACCTCGCCCTTATCGGCACCCTCTGTTACATGCAGTATCACTCCGTCCGACTCTCTCATCTTACCGAAGGAATCCGCATTGAATTCAAGCTCTGATACCTTAAGCTCATACATCCCCTCTGTCGCTCCAAGGATATACTCCGTATTGACCTTCGCTTCTTCGCTGCCTGTTATTCCAAGATAGGCTATATCAGGATAGCGCTCTGTCCAGTCTCTCTCTGAATAGATTCCGTCATCAAGGATGTAATATATGAGGATTCCGAAAGCGCTTATGATCAATCCGATCAATCCGCCCAGGAAGGCTGCGTTGGGTTCTCTGGTATACGCATCATATACTGTCATATCCGCATCAGTCCACACATCAATGTGGGATATCATATCTATCTCCTCACCAAAGTGCGGCAATGCCTTCTTATAAGCATCCGATATGCTCTGTACCACATCGGGGTCCGTCCCTGTGATATTAACGGTTAGAAGCCTGTAATCCCCCAGTATCTCTCCCGTTACGGATTCAAGTATGGTCTCCTTGGATATTCCCGGAAGCAGAGTCAGTGCATATTCGACTATGGGATCATCCCTTAATATCCCGTCCCACGTATAGGCATTGTAGTAGTCTACGCCATTGGGATGACCTTCGTAATCAAGGGTTATATAGTAGTCATTGCTGATCCTGTAGACCGTATTGCCACTCTTGACATTGCTGTATAAAACATATGTCAGAATGCCAATAATAGCACCGACCAAGATCGCTGCTATTACCATCCATATCCTTCCCATAAATTGTCTGAATATCCTTTTAAGATCAAGACCGGTCGCCCCGGGGTTGTATTCTGACATATCTGTACCTGCCTTATCAGTCAACATGTTTTTTCGCTGCCGTCACCTGATCGTCTCCTACCCCTTCCGTTGCCTCGGGGGAGAACAGTATCTTAAGTGTCAGCATCATAAGTCTTAGATCCAGCCACACGCTGTAATTCTCTATATAGCTGAGATCAAGCTTAAGCTTGTCATATGGTGTCGTATTGTACTTGCCGTAGACCTGTGCATATCCGGCCAGTCCCGCCTTGACTCTCATCCTGAAGGCGAACTCGGGCATCTCCTCCATGTATGCCTTGATGATCTCCGGTCTCTCAGGTCTGGGACCTATGAAGGACATATCCCCCTTAAGTATGTTGAAAAGCTGTGGCAGTTCATCTATACGAACGGCTCTTATGACCTTTCCGATCGGGGTGATGCGGTTGTCATTCTTCCCGGCTAATCTTGCCACACCGTCCTTCTCGGCATCCACTATCATGGATCTGAACTTCATGATCTCGAATTCTCTTCCGCCTTCCGTACACCTGATCTGCTTATACAATACCGGACCACCGTCATAGCACTTGATGGCTATAGCGGTAAGGAGCATGATCGGTGATGTGATGACTGCCAGTATAATTGAACATACTATGTCTATCATCCTCTTGGCGAAGCGCTGCTCCACCTTAAGATTATACTCTCTTGTAAGGAAGATAGGGGTATCGAACAAATGGAGCGGATCTGAGCCCTTGATGATAACGTCGGATATCTTGGGCATCATATACACTCTGATATTCCTGGCATACATATACTTAAGGAAACGGTTACGTGTCTGTGCCGGTACATCCCACAGAACCACTCCGTCGTAAGCTTTACTTATCATCTCCCTGTCAAGCTCATCCTCCGGTTCACCCATATACATGAGCTTCTCTATCCTGTACTTGTCCTTACGGGTAGCAAATTTCTCCTGAATATCATCTATCGGGTGATCACCGTAGATAAGCAGCAGTCTCCTTGGCGGAAAGAAGATACTGTAAAGCCTTCCTCCCAGGAATACCCACATCCCTGCGAATGCGATCTGGACAAGCAGCATACCAAGCATCACATCGACCTTGAAAAGTCTTACCTCCATAAGCGATATCTGAAAGTAGCTGACGATATCCACGATGACTATGGCAAAAACATCCGAGAAAAAAACATCCCACGGCTTAAGATATCCTATCTTCAGTCCTCCGAAGGTACTGGAGAAGAAGAAGATCAGCACAAAATACACAAACACCATAAGGAGATGCCCCTTAAAGTACAGCTTAACATGCCATACCAGTCGTCCGTGTATAAGCATGATCCACACATATGCATAGATAGCCGTAAGGATCACTACTCCGAGCAGACACCATAATAATATGATCGTACGTTTAACAGTCTCTTTAGTACTCATATATCTTAACTATAACCTTCTTAAGGTGGCTCTGACGGCCCAGCCGCCAAAATACCACATACTCTCCATTATCCCCAGGCCCTCGTTATCCCTGTACAGCCTCCATATCCTCTTGATGGCAGTAAGCTTATTGCTTGAAAGGGACTTACCCGGTCTCCTGTATACGGTCAGTACTTTATCAAGTCCCACTGCCGTATATCCGTCTCTTAATATATTCCACCATGTAGCGGTATCTTCACTTGCTATATGAGGCATGTACAGCTTCTTCTTATCGATCCTTTGTGTATCGAACATCACTGTACTTGTGAAGATCACTGTCCTTGAAAGAGCCTTCCTGTAATCAAGGTTTTTTGGTGCCCTGACAATCCTCCCTGTTCCCACGGCGTTCTCATCACCGAACTCATAGGATGTAAAACAGAATGCGGCTCCTGTCTCCTCCATATACTTAAGCTGAACCGACAGCTTGTCACTGCTCCATAAGTCATCGGCATCAAGAAAAGCTATATATCTTCCTTTTGCCGCATCTAATCCTATATTACGTGCGCCTGCCGCAGCCGATCTGTTATCATCGGCAAAGATTATTCTGACACGACTGTCATATTCTTCCGATACGATGTAAGCCTTAAGCTTCTCCCTCGTACCGTCATCCGAACCGTCCTCTACCATTATCCACTCGAAGTCCTCCATATCCTGACCAAGTACCGCTTTAATGGTATCGTCTATGAAGTTGACCGCATTATATACCGGAGTGATAACGGATATCATCACAATTCTTCCTTTACAATGTATTTGGGTCTGTTCTTAACTTCAAGATACGTCTTGCTTAAGTACTCGCCAAGTATTCCCAGACACAGAAGCTGGACTCCGCTTACCAGAGATATGATGCATACCATCGACTGCCAGCCGCTGGTGGGGTCCTCCCAGAAGAAAGATCTCACAAGTATAAATATGATGAGCACAAAGGCCAGCACGCAGAACAGGACGCCGAGCAGTGAAGCGATCGCAAGGGGCGCAGTCGAGAAAGCGATTATCCCCTCGAGCGAATATAAGAACAGTCCCCAGAAGCTCCACTTGGTCTCGCCCTTAGTCCTCTCAACATTCTCGAATTCCACCCATTTGGTCTTGAATCCGACCCAGCCGAATATACCCTTGCTGAACCTGTTATACTCTCCAAGCGTAAGTATCGCATCCACCACCTGTCTGGTCATAAGTCTGTAATCCCTGGCTCCATCGACTATATCCGTCTTGCTGACCTTATTCATGAGCTTATAGAATCTTCTGGCGAAAAAACTCCTTATAACCGGCTCACCCTTACGGCTTACTCTTCTGGTAGCTACCGAATCGTATCCTTCCTCGATATATGAGAACATCTCAGGAAGTAATGATGGCGGATCCTGAAGATCGGCATCCATCATGACCGCATAATCTCCCTTGGAGTTTTTAAATCCCGCATATATCGCAGACTCCTTGCCAAAGTTACGGGAAAAGGATATAAGCCTTACTCTGTCATCGGATTCTCTTAACTTCTTGACCTCACGGACCGTCCCGTCATCAGACCCGTCATCTACATATATTATCTCAATATCTAACTTTTTCTCCCGGAAGAAGTCGCTGTTACGCATAAGTTCATCATAAAAGCACCTGACATTCTCCTCTTCGTTATAGCATGGAACTATTACACTAAGCAGCATCAGCTTATACTCCTGTATACTATATAATCATCCGTTGCGAATGCCTGTCTGTATACTCCTGCATAGGACTTCGCACCTTCATGGTTCTTAACGACTATTATATCACATCCGCCGGCTTTAGCCACCTTGGCTATCTCCTCCATATTTTCCTCCGGGAAGAGCATCATCCTGTGCATATTGTGTACCATATCGTCATATCCGTCTATGATACCCAGATCGCTGTCCACATGTAACAGATCGTAACCGTACAGTAATGGCACGGACCTGCCGTATGATGCGATAAAAGGAAGCAGCTCATCATCCGCAACTACCAGATCGGATGGATTATTCTCAAGATACTCCACTATCAGCTTCTTGTCAGTATCATAATGATTAGCCTCTGTCATGGTATTACCGGAAAAAGCCCCGAAGAAGTTGCCGCATATGGATACATACAGGAATAAAAGGAGCATGGCTACCCTTTTTACCCTAACGGATTTGATACCGCAGACAAGCTCGGTTATTGCTAAGGGGACATATGTAAGGATCGGTATAAGCACGGACAACGGCGCATATAATCCAAGTAACGGGAAAAACCTTGACAATGTCCATACTGTCACCGGATTTAACACCACGCCGAAAAGCATGAGGATCGGATACACGATAAGATATTTCTCCCTTTCCCTGTCCGTAAAATACAGTATCACAAGGCTGAGGGCAAATAACAGCATATAAGCCCCCTCAGTCTTGCTGTTCTGAAAGAATGTATACATTGTCTCGGTAACTGTACCCATATGATCCCTCTTTACTCTTCCACGATCATTGATGCATCATTCTGCGGTCTGTCACTCTTACCCGTAATAATGCAGCTTATATAAGCAATGATTGCTGTGATTGCCACAAGCACCGCTCCCCTTGCGATGCTGGTAATGAATACCGAAGCCGTAAGTATAAGCAGAAGCCTTACAATAGTGCAGATCGACAGCTTTTTATCCTTATATCCCGTGAATATTATATATATCACATACGGAAGCATGACAGCCGCTACTATCGTATCACCTGCATATCCGTTCCACAGAAGCTTCGTTCCTATGGCTCTGTCAAAGTAATCTCCGCTTAATATCAGGGCTCCCAGGAATATGCAGAATACTAAAAGCTTCTCTCTGATCTTCGTAAAAATACCCATGAACAGGATGCAGGAGAAGTAAGTACATACTATGGTCCTGATCGTGCACACTATATACAGCGCTATGATCTCATCAAGACCGAACACACTGCATACACAGGCATAATACAACGGAAGCGTGATGACCTTTCTTGAATTGATAAGTCCATATACATACGCCCTTGAGGTCACGGGATTATATACATTGATCGTACCCGTATCTATGGTGGTCCTTACCATGGGCAGCATGAAGTCGTCTCTGACATAATCTGTGATACTGACAGTTCTGACACATATGAATACCGCGATCAATATCACTATCCCAAGCAGAATGCCCTCTTCCCTCTTGAATTTCTGTCTGTACCGCTCCTCCTTAGCATCCGGTCTGAGTATTGTGAAGGAAAGCAGTATGGATATGACAAAAAGGATGACCACCGCAATAAGCATGACCCTGTAGCAGGCCTTGATGCCCTCAAAATCCTTCCCGGATATGATATAAGCCGGCGAAAAGACAATTCCCTGCAGCAAAAAAAGGAAAAAGAAACCCGTCAGATATGTTTCAATCTGACCGGTTTCTCGATTTTTTGTCATTGTCTTCAATATATATCCAAGCATATAGGGAACCAAAAATATCTCTGCGATTCCCAGAATACTCATAAAGTCAAATGGTCGCATATATGATCTCCGGCCTATACTCTTGCTGCATCGATATTGTCCTTAAACCACTCATAAGCAAGCTTAACGCCCTCATCAAGTTCGATCTTATGTGTCCAGCCAAGCTCATGCAGCTTCGTCACATCCGTAAGCTTTCTGGGTGTACCGTCCGGCATATCCTTATTCCATACGATCTCACCCTCATATCCCACGGTCTTCTTAACAAGCTCTGCAAGCTCACGGATGGTGATCTCCTTGCCCGTTCCGATATTGACGTGTGTGATACCCTGATAGTGCTCTAAGAGGAATACACATGCATCAGCCATATCATCCGAATACAGGAATTCTCTTAATGGTGTTCCGCTTCCCCACAGCTCCACGCTCGGTGCGTTTTTTACCTTGGCTTCATGGAATTTCCTGATCATGGCAGGCATCACATGAGAACCTGACAATTCATAATTGTCATATGGTCCGTAGAGATTGGTGGGCATACAGCTTATAAAATCATCTCCATACTGCTGTTTATAATAGCTGCACATCTTAAGTCCCGATATCTTGGCTATGGCATACGCTTCATTGGTTATCTCCAAAGGTCCCGTAAGAAGAGCATCCTCAGGTATGGGCTGCGGTGCCATCCTCGGATAGATACAGGTGCTTCCGAGGAAAAGCAGCTTCTTCACCTTATAATCGTGACAGCACTTGATCACATTACACTGGATCTGCATATTCTGATATGCGAATTCAGCGGGCTCCGATTGATTGGCATTGATACCTCCCACCTTGGCTGCCGCAAGTACCACTACATCAGGTCTCTCTGACTCAAAAAACTCCCTTACCGCTCTCTGATCTGTCAGATCCAGCTCTGCGTGGGTTCTCCCTATGATATTATCATATCCGTTTCTCTTAAGAGACCTTACTATGGCGCTTCCCACAAGGCCTCTGTGACCCGCAACATATATCTTGTCGCCTTTTTTTAAATCTGACATTCCGTACACCTCTTTAAGCCTGTTTAATTCTATGACATATACTATACCACATTTCTTTGGCAGCCGCCATCCTTGGCAGGGCTTTATCAACCTTTATTCCGCATGACAGAAGCCATCGGATATATCCTCTCCCCTTAGATGGAAATCATGCCTCTCCTCCACCGTCGATGGGAACTTATAGTATCCTATCTGCCCCGAATCCTCTGCCACATAGAAGACAGTACCGTCTACCGTATACTCAAAGGCCTCTCCGTCGATATAATCCTGCTGGTTGACATAATATGGTTCATCTATGGTACGCATCACGTCGGATATAAGCCCCTTAGCCTTTAAGCCTCCGATAAAAAGCGCAAGGACTGTAAATGTCATAAGCCGTGTCCTTTTCCATATACCGCTTTGATCACCTTCATATAACCTTTGCGTAACGTAACCGAGTGTAAGTGTCGGTATCATGATGATATATACATGGCCGTATCTGATAAGAGGAGCCTTGATAAACCACACGACTGCCCCTATGCACAGTATATCCATCAAAGCCGTGTCTCTTCCGTAGCTTCTCTGCAATAGTCGCCTGACCGTAATAACCGCTATATACACCACCGAGATAATGGCAGCCGTCAACCACACCTTCTCCATGGGGGAGAGCGAAGCGACATATCCCGGAATCCAGTTAAGAGCCGTCACTTTATCCCAATCCTCGGCTCTTGTGATACCGCGTCCCCACATTCCTATCTCTTTAGCATCATACTCGGCCATTCCCTTGGGCAATCTCCAATCAGGAGCCCCTATACTTACTGCGACCGAAGGATACAATATCCATCCCGATAATATATATCCCCTTATAAGATGAGGTACGGCAACTACAAGTCCCGAAATGACGCATGTAAGTATGCTTCGATAATTCTTCCTCCTTATCCAGCACACTCCCGGAATAAGTGAGAGAAGTATAAGAGGGGCAAGGCTTAATTTGATCGTGATGGCATAGACGATCAGCAGGCACAGAATGCCGTAATATGCCATCCTAAGATCATCCTCCTCGTCCTTTTTAACATCAATCCATATGATCACTATATCAAAAAGAAGAAGCTGGGCATAATAATCGGACGAGGGCGAGATCATTCCCGAATATATCAATCCAAGATAGAATATCAGTCCAAGCCTCACGTAATCGGATATCCTTATCCTGCGGGCAAAGTCCGTATCTGTATCTGCACGTTCATCCCCATCGCATATACCTGCCGCTACGAATGATGACAGCAGTGCGAAAAACCCCGCACTTGTATGCAGCGATCTTCCCAAGAACCACTTAAACCCATACAATGCATTCAATGTAAAGACCGCACTGTTATACCCGAATCTGCTCTGTATATTGGCAAGACCCGGAGTGACACCGAATTCCTCGACCCATCTTATGGCCTGAGCATGGTAGAGATTGGTGTCAAAATGCATATATCCTCTGGATGTCCCGTATGCCATTAATAATATGAGTATGACATAGATTATGCCCTTTACGGGTCTTTTCCACAATGAATGCCCGATATCAAGCGCCTTACCGATCCTGCTTCTGTCTGCACAGACGATAATAAGACACAGGAACATGAGGATATAATCCGCCCACATGCCCACACCCGTAAGTAAGCTTACGATCTGTGCATATACATTGACAGCACACAGTCCTATAAGACATATCAGGACATTGGGATGTGCTGCAGCCTTAAGACTTCGCATGAAAGCATCCCCTTCATTCCTACCGTCATCGTACCCAACCTGTCTCCTTCCGGCAAGCAGTCCGGTAAGCAGGCTGCATATCTCAAACCCTGTCACATATGAAGTTATGGCTATGAATATCCAGCTTACGAGTACTTCTGCCATATATCGATTCCAAAGTATACCTTAATATTCAATCAGACGACAAAGGTACAATACCCCTGTCGTCTGTCTGTCTCTGCTTATTATGACCTGTTACGGTCTCTTGCCTTCTTTGTATTCGGCTGTGCTTATGCCTGCGACAGAGCGAAGATCCGAATCCATCATCATAGCTACCAGCCCTCCAAAATCCGTCTTGCGCTTCCAGCCAAGGATTGTCTCTGCCTTGGTACAGTCACCCCAGAGGAATTCAACCTCGGCAGGACGGTAGAATTTGGGATTGACATCTACAAGCACTCTGCCTGTAGCTTCATCTATGCCCTTCTCATCTATTCCTTCACCTTCCCAGCGTATCTTGATACCGCACTCCGCAAAGGCTGCTTCCACGAATTCCCTGACGGTATGTGTCTCATTGGTGGCAAGAACGAAATCATCCGGCTTCTCCTGCTGGAGGATCAGCCACATACCTTCCACGTAGTCACCTGCAAAGCCCCAGTCCCTCTTGGCGTTCATATTACCAAGTGAAAGCTTCTCCTGCTTACCCGCTAGGATATTGGCTATAGCAAGAGTGATCTTGCGTGTCACGAAATTCTCACCGCGTCTGGGGGATTCGTGATTAAAAAGTATGCCGTTGCAGGCGAACATCTTATACGATTCCCTGTAATTGACCGTAATCCAATATGAATACAGCTTGGCTGCACCATAAGGGCTCTTGGGATAGAAGGGTGTCTTCTCACTCTGAGGAGCAGTCTCCGGTATCCCGCCGAACAGCTCGGAGGTAGATGCCTGATAGTATCTGCATGAACCGCCGTAAAGCCTTAATGCCTCAAGCAGCTTGATCGTAGATACGCCTGTTGCCTCAGCCGTATATTCCGGTACTTCAAAGGATATTCCCACATGAGACTGAGCCGCCAGATTATACACCTCCGTGGGCTTGATCTCGGATACAAGCCTTATAAGGCCGCTTGAATCCGTCATGTCCGCATAGTGTAAGAAGAACTTCGTTCCGTTATACGGTCCCTCTATAATGTGATCTATCCTCTCCGTATTCTGTGTACTGTGTCTTCTGATAAGACCATGTACCTCATACCCTTTATCCAGAAGAAACTCTGTCAGATACGATCCGTCCTGCCCGGTGATGCCTGTTATAAGAGCTATATCAGCCATTTTTCTCTCCTTTTTACGCTATTCTGTATTCTAAGACTATCATTGCCCTGCGCACATAGTAATAAAATATCATATTTTATATGGTTTATCAATTACAACAGCGTTCCTTACACTTACTTACACTTACTTCCCTACACTTACTGCCCTTTTGCATGATAGAGCGCAAGAGTACGATTTACCGCATCATTCCAGTTATACTTATCCGTGATGAACATCGCGGCCTGAGCCTTAAGAGCCTGTACCGTAGCAGCTCCTTCCTTACCGGTACACAATTCCTTTAGTCTGGCTGTAAGGTCCTTCACATCGCCCCTTTTAAAGGTTATGCCCTTATCCTCCATCACGTCCGCACATTCCGGTATATCCGATGTCAGGCATGCATTGCCGTAGCTCATGGCCTCCAGGAGACTTAACGGCATGCCTTCAAGGTCACTCGGAAGACAATATATATAGGCATTGCTATAGAGCTCTTCAAGTGTCGGACCCTGTACAAAACCGGTGAAGACTATGTTTTTCTTAAGCTTCGCCGCTTTTTCCTCCATACCGGACACTGAAGACTCTCCGCCATCTGTCTGTCCGTACGCAATGGTCTTAAGTCTGTCAAGATATTCATCCGTATCGGATGAACCTCCGGCTATCACAAGCTTCTTATCGGTATCAAGCTGCTTATAGGCTTCTATCAGATAGTGTATTCCCTTCTCAGGCACAAGTCTGCCGAGATACAGGATATAACCGTCCTTATCAAGACCCCATTTGGACTTGATTATATCGCCCGGAATCTGCTTTGCTTCCTCTACACCGTTCGGTATGAGGACTGTCCTTCGGCCATACATCTCCATGAAGTAGTCCTGTACGCTTTTACTTAAGACTATGATCTCATCCGCATGCTTCGCCGCAGCCTGCTCACCCCTTAAGATATACCACGAAGCGAACCTTCCCCACTTGGCTCTTTTGTGATCAAGTCCGTGTATCGTAACTATCACTCTCTTACCGCAGGCCTTAAGGAAACCACACATAATACAGGGTCCCTCAGCATGTATATGTACAACATCATATTTATTAAGCCCCGTAGCGATAGATGCAAAGATCGAGGATGTAACAGCCGCCAGTCCCTTAACATTTATGGTGGGGACTTTTTTGATCCTTACGCCCTTATACCTTTTATCGTCCTCCTTAAGAGGCGTCAGTCCATCGCTTTCATTCGATATATAGGAGTCCCTCGTCGGGTCTACATTGGAATATCTTACAAAATCCCCTCCTCTGTTATAGCATGTGACCTTATGGCCAAGTCTTGCCATTCGTACCGCGAGCTGTTCCACAACGATCTCCACGCCGCCTTCTCTTGAAGGTATATGTTTATGACCGAACATGGCGATATTCAGTTTTTTATTCTTTTCATTTTCCTTGTCCATACTTTTTACTGTTATTTCTTATATGTTACCCGTATCATGGTTTGATGCCATATATCATTCATTCCAGTTCATACAGGTCTGCATACTTAAGCTGCCTTATGACGCGAGGTTTTCTTTCTCTTTCTCTGTCTCCAAGCCCGGATATGTCCTTAAGTCTCTGCTTCGCATCATCATTCCTTACAGCATAGACATAGATATGATCTGCTTTCGTAATATCCTTATCCGTTATCTTATCTTCATTACCTGCATTTATAAAAAATATCCTGTTATATTGCATAAGCTCTTCGGCATCATCCCATATCATCCATTGATTATCGGGATTATATATATATACTATCGTATCATCACTGTGCTCTTTAGCCCACTCATATGAGGCCGCATCCTCTTCGTATAAGAACAGTACCTTACCTCTGCACAGACCATATATCTGCACAAAGCATGCAGATATCATGATCATGTACAGTATCAATTGCTCTGCGCTTATCTTAGAGCCCTTCTTATCACCGGGTTTGCTTATACCTTTAAGGTTCCTGCCGATTGCAAGGAGCATTAACAGGATGATAAGTCCATACACGGGCATCTCATATCTTACAGCCTCCTCGGC
>CAJONG010000010.1 GCA_905235845.1 uncultured Lachnospiraceae bacterium | reverse complement strand
ACCTCCGACCGAGAAAACTTTTGAACTTCGATACCCCCAAACTTAAATTTATGCTATATTTGCACAACTGTGTTGCACTTGGTAGTTGAGTCTACATGCCAGCCTGCAACCGCTGTCCTGTGGCATTCTCGAAACAATTGCGTATGGTTGGCCAGTTCGATTTCCAGCAGATGGCACGGGCGCTTGCGATAGGGGTTGTGCTGTTGTCGCTTTTCTCGATAAGGTTCATGTAGCAGTGGCCGTTGGTGTTTTCGCGACATTCCGACAACTCGGCCTCTACCCAGTAGGGGCCGGGCATTCCGTGCTCTATAGTCTCGCCGACGCACAGGTTGAGTTCGTATAGCGTAAGTCTGGTTTTTTCCATTCGATGCCATTCTGCATTAATCATTGCAAAGATAAAAAAATAAAAGGTTTCGGCTTCAATGTTTGCGAATTTGTGGATATTTGAATAATATTACGCTGTCGAGTGCGTTAATTAATGTGTAAAGATGCGACGCTGAATTGCGTCGTGAGAAAACGGATAAAACAGTAATGAGCAAAAAAAAGACAAAGATGGTGTCGCCGTCGCTGCTTTCGGCCGATTTTGCCAACCTGCAGCGCGACATAGAGATGCTGAACGGCAGCTGTTGCGACTGGCTGCATATAGATGTGATGGACGGAATGTTTGTGCCGAACATATCTTTCGGGCAGCCGGTTATAAAGTATATAAAAAAATATGCGTGCAAGCCGCTCGACGTTCATTTGATGATAATGGATCCAGGTCGCTATGTGGCTGATTTCAAAGAGTGCGGGGCCGATATTGTGACCGTGCACTACGAAGCCTGCACACATCTCAACCGCACGCTGGCCGCCATACGCGACGCGGGCGTGAAGTGCGGTGTGGTGCTCAATCCCCACTCGCCGGTGTCGTTGCTTGAGGACACGGTGCAGATGTGCGACCTCGTCCTGCTTATGAGTGTGAATCCAGGTTTTGGCGGACAGAAATTCATCGAGAACACCTACAGCAAGGTGCGTCAGCTTCGCGAGTTGTGCGAGCGAAAGAACCCCGAATGCCTGATTGAGGTGGACGGCGGCGTAAACACCAGCAACGCGCCGTTGCTCTACGAGGCCGGTGCCGACGTGCTGGTGGCAGGCAACGCGGTGTTCAAGTCCGAAAACCCGCAGCAGACTATTCTTGATCTGAAATCGTAAAAAACGAAACGCTTATGTCTTTTTTGCGAGTGCTTCTGGCAATCATTTTTCCGCCGCTGGCCGTAATAGACCGTGGTTGCGGCTCGATTCTCATTGTCTTTCTCCTAACCCTTGCTGGCTGGGTTCCCGGCGTGATTGCGGCTTTGGTTGTATTGAATAAAGACTGACTGTGCGTATGAGCCGTGCAAAACTGATACTTCACAGGGGGAAAGAGAAATCGTTGTTCCGTCGTCATCCGTGGCTGTTTTCGGGAGCCGTGGCTCGTGTTGAGGGACATGCCGTCGACGGCGACCTCGTTGATGTTGTCTCTGCCGACCGACAGTGGCTGGCCGTGGGCCATTACCAGAGTGACAGCATAGTGTGCAAAGTGCTCTCGTTTGTGCCTTGCGACATCGACGGGGCGTTTTGGCGCGAACGCTTGCGAAAGGCTGTCGATTACAGGCGGGCGATCGGGTTGTTTGATTATGCACAGGGTCTGCCGACCAACATGTTTCGTCTTGTGAACGGCGAGGGCGACCGGATGCCCGGACTGATAGCCGACTATTACAATGGCATTGTGGTGCTTCAAGCCCACAGCGCCGGCATGCACCGTGAGTTTACGGCCTTTGCGCAACTGCTCAAGGAGCTGCTGCCCGACCTGAAAGCCGTCTACGACAAGAGTGCGACAACCGTTCCAGGCGGCTGCGACAACGGCTATGTGGTGACTTTCGAGGGCGAGATGCCTTCGGAGTGGGAAGCCAAGGAGTGGGGAAATCGCTACAAGATAAATTTCGACGAGGGGCAGAAGACCGGTTTTTTTCTCGACCAACGCGAAAACCGTCGCATGGTGGGCGAATGGTCTAAAAACCGTTGTGTCTTGAACTGTTTCGGCTACACGGGCGGATTCACGCTCAACGCATTGCGCGGAGGCGCCAAACAAGTAGACACGGTCGACATATCGAGAAAAGCCATCGACCTCTGCAACCGGCATGTGGAGATGAATTTCCCGAATGCAAACCACAACGGCGTCGTGGCCGATGTGACGAAATACCTCGACACCATTGATGACTGCTACGACCTGATTATCCTCGACCCGCCGGCCTTTGCCAAGAACCACCGCTCGCTGCAAAACGGACTGAAAGGCTACCGCAACATCAACCAGCGGGCAATGGAGCGCATCAAGCCAGGCGGCCTGCTGTTCACGTTCAGCTGCTCGCAGGCCGTGAGTCAAGCCGATTTCCAGACAATGGCGTTCACCGCCGCCGCCACTGCCGGACGCAACGTGCGCATAGTGAAACACCTGCAGCACGCCGCCGACCATCCAGTGAGCATCTACCACCCTGAGGGCGAATACTTGAAAGGCCTGCTATTGGAGGTGGAATAGAAGATAAAATATGACTAAAAATACTGCCAAGTTTTCTAACACACTATTTTTTATACGCAAAGTAATGTAAAAAGATATGTCGCAAGAATTAGGTTATCAGAAAATCGACAAGTTTGACGAGGCTTGCGTGGGCGAGTTAGCCGTGCACTACAAGCAGATTATCCGTCTGCTGGGCGAGAACCCCGATCGCGAGGGGCTGGTCAAGTCGCCCGAACGCATTGCAAAGGCGATGCTTTTTTTTACCAACGGCTATGACCTCAACCCTGAGGAAATCCTGCGTTCGGCTATGTTCAGCGAGGACTATAAGCAGATGGTTGTGGTGAAGGACATTGAGATATACTCGCTTTGCGAACACCACATGGTGCCCTTTGTGGGCAAGGCTCACGTGGCTTATATTCCAAACGGCAAGATAGTGGGTTTGAGTAAGATACCGCGTGTGGTTGATGCCTACGCGAGACGTTTACAGGTGCAGGAGCGGCTCACCAAACAAATCAAGGACTGCATACAGTCAACCCTCCAACCGCTCGGCGTGGCCGTGGTGATCGAGGCACAGCACATGTGCATGTCGATGCGCGGCGTGCAGAAGCAGAACTCCGTGACCACCACCAGCGACTTCACCGGTGCCTTTATGAAAGACCCCAAAACCCGCGAGGAGTTTATGCATATAATAGGTGTCAACCTGCATTGACAAGCAAGAAACTTTCGCAAAACAGCACAAATCAATAAAAACACCTAACCATGAAACGACTTTTCACGCTTATAGTAGCCTTATGCAGTCTGCAGCTCTGCGCCACGGCCCAAATAACTCATACCGCCAAGGGCGAAGTAGACGAAAATGCCAACAAGGTGCTGAAGAAAGCCTCGTCGGTGTTTGAGAAGTCGGCTGTGAGTTTTACGGTAACAATGATAAATCGCGACAGCCAGAAAAAGGAGACCGCCCGCCAGAAGGCTGAGGTGCTGTACAGCAAGGGCCGCTATCGTGTGGTGAGCGGCAGCCAGACGCTCTACTGCGACGGCAAGAGCGTGTGGCAATGGGACAAACAGACCAGCGAGGTGACTGTGAACACTCTGGCTCAGGGCGGCGACGACCTTATGAACCCTGCTGCATTGCTCGCCACCTACAGCAAGAACTTCAAAGTCAAGTTTATCCGTCAGGAAGACGACGGCACTGCGGTTGTCGACCTCACGCCGCTCAAACCTAAGAGTTACTATAAGATACGTATGCTTATCAACTCAAATAACGGCTATATCAAGCAGATGGAGCTTCATAACTACGATTCGTCGGAGGGCATATACCAGGTTTCGGCCTTCAAATCAGGAGCCAAGTGCAATGACGGAGACTTCATGTTCGACGCTTCTGCCAACAAGGGTGTAGAGATAATCGACATGAGATAGAAAACAAAAACAAATCCATAAAATCAGTCAATATATGAAGAAGATATTTGCAATACTGGTGGCTTGCTGCTTTATTTCGACGGCATGCCACCGCAAGCCGGCCACTGAAGCCGCAGCGGTTGCCGAGACTCCTGCGGCGGAATCCATGGAGCTGACATTCGACTCAATAGCATATCACGACCATCCTGATGCGGAACCGTCGTTGTCTGTCGACGCTGTGTTGGTGCTGCCCAACGAAAACCCCTCGAATCCTGTTTCGCTTTTGTTGCGCAAGCAGGTGGTGGCCGACGCGCTTGGTGAGAAATATGCCGTTCAGGGCGATGCTGCCGAAGCGTTGCGTGCCTACGTCGGCGACTTGCAGAAACAGTTTGAAGAGTCTATGGCCGAGATGGACTATGACCCTGCCGACGCTGCCGACGGAATGGGCTATATGTTCAACTGGGAGTCGGAACTACATACTACGGTGGCGCTTTATTGCGACCCGCTGCTGGTTTGCCAGACCACAAACTACAACTATACGGGCGGGGCACATGGCTATGGAGCAGCCGAATATGCAGTGTACTCCACCATCAACGGCAAGCGACAGCAGGTGGACGATGTGTTTCTTGCCGACGCGCAGTCGCGTGCCGGCTTGTTGAAACTAATGCACAGCCGCCTCGAGCAGATGATCGCGAAAGAAGAGGGCTATGGCGATATGGATGTGTCGTGGGACGCCGTGAAGCCGACAGCGTCCAATTTCATGGTAAGCGCCGATGGCGTGACCTTCAGGTTCAACCAATACGAGATTGCTGCTTACTGCTACGGCCCAATCGATATTGTGCTGACTGTTGACGAGATACGCCCATATCTTGTCGAGGATGGCGTGGTGGCCGCCTATTTCAACCAGTTGGGCGCAAAGCCAGACCAGTTGGCCTCGCGATAGAACCGAAACAAAACCGGAAAACGAACAGAAAAAACATGGCGATACTGCTAATCGAAACGGCCACAACCGTTTGCTCGGTCGCGCTTGGTGCAGACGGGCACATAGCCGCCAAACGAGAAACTGACCAACCCAACGCGCACAGCTCCAAGATGAATGTGTTTGTTGGCGAGTTGTTTGACGAGACGGGTCTCAAACCTTCCGACCTGACCGCCGTATGCGTAAGTGGCGGTCCTGGCAGCTACACGGGTCTGCGTATCGGTGTGAGTGGAGCCAAGGGATTGTGCTATGGTTTGAATATACCGCTCATAGCGGTGCCGACGCTTGAAAACATGGCCGCTGGCTACTATCAGCTGCATCCCGACTACGGCGGATTGGTCTGCCCTATGATTGATGCACGGCGCATGGAGTGCTACACCGCCATCTACAATTCTGCGCTCAGCGAGGAAAAGACCGTTGCAGCTGACATAATCGAAGCCGGCATTTACGATCGGTGGCTCGACTCTGGGTCAGTGGTTTTCGTCGGCGACGGGGCCGAAAAGTGTCGTGACGTCTTGGGAGCACACCCTAACGCACGGTTCGACACAGCTTACCGTATCTCGGCGGTACACATGCTCCCGATAGCCGAAGCACGGCTGCGTGATGGCAAGACCGAGGATGTGGCCTACTATGAGCCGTTTTATCTCAAAGATTTTGTAGCCAAGAAATCAACCGTAAGAGGATTAAGATAAAATGCTTCGCTATACTCTAAAACGGCTGCTCTACGGACTTCTTGTTATACTGGGGGTTGTCACTCTGGTGTTTTTCCTTTTCAATATCCTGCCCGGCGACCCTGCGCGTATGATG
This sequence comes from uncultured Lachnospiraceae bacterium, assembly GCA_905235845.1. Taxonomy (GTDB): domain Bacteria; phylum Bacillota; class Clostridia; order Lachnospirales; family Lachnospiraceae; genus Colinaster. The sequence goes on along the minus strand of CAJONG010000010.1, from coordinate 27,486 downwards.
CTCGGACAGCGGGCCGATGCCGAAAGCATCGAGGTCATCAACCGCGACCTCGGACGCGACAAGCCGGTAGGCCTGCAATTCCTAAACTACCTTAACGACTTGGCTCCCATCTCGTTTCACAACAACCGCGACCGTTCGAGCTACTTCTATCTCGACACGGAAAAATATTCGCCTTATACCACCCTGTTGAAAGCCAAAGGCACTTCGGTGGTGTTGAAGGCACCCTATCTGCGACGTTCCTACCAGTCGAAACGCAAGGTGTCGGAGATAATAGCCGATGCAGCAGCCAAGGCCAAGAAGAATAATGACAAGAACAGCAGCGGTATCGTCGTCAAGGGGGTACATGATGTGTCTGTCAGATTCTCCAAGTGCTGTAATCCCCTTCCGGGTGATGAGATCGTGGGCTTTGTCACAAGAGGCAGAGGCATATCCATCCATCGTAATGACTGTATCAATATCCTAAGCCTTACGGAATCGGAGCGTGTGAGGTTAATTGATGCCGAGTGGCAGGATGATGCGGTGGATGATAACAGTATGTATCAGGCCGAGATCGTCATATATGCCAATAACCGCAACGGGCTTTTGGTGGATGTATCAAGGGCACTTACGGAGAAGAATATAAGCATCACCTCGCTTAATACAAGGGTCAGCAAGCAGGGTGTATGTACCATGATGCTTTCCTTTGAGACCAAGGGAAGAGAAGAGCTTAACAGGATAATAGAGAAGCTTAATTCCATTCAGGGAATTATAGATATCGAGAGAAGGACAGGTTAAATGCAGGGTCCGGTCTGAGCAGATCATGGCAGGCGATAGCGGATCATGGGAGAATTAAGATCATGTTGAAGATAGGAAGAATAGTACTTAGTGTATGTGCCACCAATTGTTACTTCATATATCATGAAGGACAGAGCGACTGCATATTCATAGACCCCGCGGACAGAGGGGACTATATATATGAGGTTCTTAAGGATAAGGGCTTTAATGTGACGCATATACTCTTAACTCACGGGCATTTTGATCACATATGGGGATGCTCTAAGCTAAGAAGCCTTACGAGCGCTCCCGTGTATGCGCTTGATCTGGAGCAGGAGGTGCTTGAAGATGCCATGCTTAATTCTTCAGAGGCCGCAGGCAGGGCATGCACCGTGAAGGTCAATAACTATGTTAAGGATGGGGATGTATTAGAGCTTAACGGATTTAAGATACAGGTACTTGCGACTCCCGGACACACCAAGGGTTCGTGCTGCTATTACATTAAGGATGAGGGCATACTTATAAGCGGAGATACGCTTTTTAATGAAAGTGTGGGACGTACGGATCTTCCTACGGGAAGTATGAGTAAGCTTACTCATTCCATAGAAGAGAAGTTAGCGCCTCTTCCCGATGAGACTAAGGTCTACCCGGGACACGGAGATCAGACCACCATAGGTCATGAGAGGCAGTATAATCCCTTCTGGCCGGTGAGATGAAAATGCCTGACGCAGTAGTCATCAGGCATACATTTTCTTCTTGCGTTCTATCATCATGTCTATATCATTGATATAGAGCTTCAGATCCTTGTGGGTATCGCATCGGGTGATCAGAGCACTGCCGTCAGACTGTATCGCAACATGCTTGGATACTGTACCTGCGCCGCAGGCTACTATATCCTGAACCTCTTCCATCATAAGGATATTGTATATCCCTTCGCGGCCTGTCGCTGCATATCCCGTATTCTCCAGATTACCGCTTATATTTTTCTGCCTGTAGAGATAGTATGGTCTAAGACCGATGGACATTGCCGTCTCTTCGGTAAGTTCCATTGCCATCTCATAATCAATGTCCGTGTTACGCAGCATACTATCGGTATCCTTTGATTCCATAAGCATCTCTGAGAGTCTGCTTCCGCGCTTTACAGCAAGAGAATGCACTGTAAGGTCATCGGGCTTAAGTTCAGACACTTTTTTAAGAGTATATCTTATATCCTCCATGGATTCTCCCGGAAGTCCCAGAATAATGTCCATATTGATATTGTCAAAGCCTGCTTCCCTTGCAAGATAATAAGCGTCAATGGTCTGGGCGGCAGTGGCTTTCCTGCCTATAAGCTTAAGTGTCTCTTCGTTGAAGGTCTGGGGATTGACGGATATCCTGTCGACTCCCAGTTCCTTTAATACGCTTAGCTTCTCTCTGTCTATGGAATCGGCCCTTCCTGCCTCCACAGTGAATTCCCTTAAGGCGGATATATCGATATTATCCCTCACATAGCTTATAAGCCCGGATAACTGCACGGCACTTAACGTGGTCGGGGTTCCTCCGCCTATATATATGCTGTCAAGTCTCCTTCCGGCAAAAGCTGAGGCTACATAGTCTATCTCCTTTTTCAGGGCTTCCATATAGAGGTCGACCGCCTTTTCGTAAGAAGCGATGGGATAGGACATGAAAGAACAGTACAGGCATCTGCTCGGACAGAATGGGATGCCTATATACAGGCTGTAGCCTTTAGCAAGTCCGGACGGTTCTGCTGCGATACTTTGCATGATCGTTCGCTCCCTTGCTGCGATATCCGTGGCAAGATGTGACTTACTATCGGAGCAGAGATAGTAATCCTTCATGTAAGAGACAGCTTCTTCTTCATCAAGGCCTCTGTCCAGACAGCTCATGGCAAGCTTGGTAGGGCGAATGCCCGTAAGAGTTCCCCATGGAAGAGTATGTCCCGAATAATCAGAGAGGGCATTGTATATCTGTCTCTTCAGTTCACTTTTATAGACAGATCTGTCATCACTTAGCCATTTATCAACGGTTATCTCATGGGAATAGCTGTCAGGTATGCATTCCCTAACGGATATTTTGTCCTTTCCGGCATATACCTTAAACCGCGGCTCAGTATCCTTCGGCCCCTCTTTATCTTCGGGAATGACCCTTATATCTTCTGCGGGATAAAAGGCCTTGAAGAGAGAATGAACATCATATATGAAACTTTCGTCATTAACGGTTATGTATATCATATTATTTTATTATACCATATCTTATTTTTACTGGATATTGTATTGAATATGCTATATAATTATCTATCATGGTGTAGTTCGTACAGGGTCAGTAATCGTTAACGGCATTTTGATGTAATGCGGCTATTTTAAGATATGTGGGGTATATGATCATGAATGAATCGATCAATCTGACGTCAATCTATATGACCAATCTCATAGGCATACTTATGATGATCATGCTTCTGTTTTACAGAGGATGGAAGATACATACCAGAAGACTGACAAGTATAATCCTACAGGTGATGATAATCTCGGTCCTTTTGGGATGTATACTTGATCCGCTTGTTTTTTGGGCGGACGGAAGACCGGGATGGGGCAATTTTTTCTTGGTATATGCCGGTAATTCCCTTCTCTATCTGCTCAATATCATTATAGGTCCATGCTTTGTAGCGATCGTATATAAGTATATCAATGAACGCATATCGACGATTCATATTAACCTTATATACATTCTGTGTGCGTTTGAAGCACTTCTTCTTCTGGTTAATCTGTTTGTACCGATCGTATTTGATGTAAGTGATGATAATGTATATAGCAGGCGCTTCTTCTTCTGGGTATATCTGACCATGGAGGTGGTGCTTTTATTCGACGGTATTATCATATTCCTGAAAGCAAAGCATCACGGAAGGGCACGTAAGTATATTCCCCTGTGGTTTTTCATAGTTCCTATCGGCATAGGGTCGCTTGTTCAGGGGCTGTCCTACGGGGTATCACTTATATGGCCCTGTGTGGGAATATCCGTGGGCGGACTCGTCATCGGACTTAAGAATGAATGCATAGTAACCGACAGACTTACCGGTGTATATAATCGGTATTATTTTGATAACGTCAAGGAATCTCTTCGCAAGGATCATTCGGGGGATTTCTCCGGCATGATGTTAGATATTGACGGTTTCAGACAGATCAATGACGAATACGGTCATTCGGAGGGAGATAAGCTTCTTATAACCTTTGCGGGCTTTTTAGCGGATATTGTCAGGTCATCCGGGGCGGTCATGAGGATAACTGCGGACAGATTTTTTATCCTGATGGATTCCTTTTCCGAAGAAACGCTTTCGAATTGCAGGTTCGCTGTTTTGAATGCCATTGAAGCATACAACCGAACATCAGGGAAGCCATATAAGCTGTCGGTGTCTATCGGAACCAATAATTTTAACCTAAAGGAATTCGAGGTCAATGAGCTTCTGGATTCCTTCGATAAGGTCATGACAGCGGTTAAGTACGGTTATGAATCGCCGGTAGAGGAACAGATATAGATTGGCAGGCTCCGTGAGATAAGGTGAGACGATGGCCGGATGTGATGATTGCGCATATAATGAATATGATGAAGAGGACGAGGAGTACTACTGCTCCGTGGATATGGATGAGGATGATTATTACCGGTTCATATCCGGTGGGCATAAGGAGTGTCCTTTTTATAAGAACGGCGATGAATACGCTGTAGTAAGACATCAGATTTAGTAAAAAGTGTGAAGGGAGAGTTAAGTATGAGCGATGTAACTAATTTTAAGTGCCCCTGTTGCGGTGCAAAGCTTGGATTCTCGGGAAGTACGGGAGAGATGACATGTGAGTACTGCGGTGCAAGCTTTGATATGGAACAGGTCAAGGCTGCGGAGGAAGCGGAGAAGGAGAACGGAACCGGTTCTGCTCTTTCGTGGGAGCATTCCACCCAGGGTACCCTTACGGACGAGAACGGCAAGATAATGGGATATAAGTGTCCGTCATGTAATGCGGAGATGGTGGCGACTGACTTAACGGCAGCGACTGAATGCCCTTATTGCGGCAATCAGGCCATAGTGGAGCAGGCTTTTGAAGGTGTGTATAAGCCGGATGTGGTTGTTCCCTTCGCAGTGGATAAGGAGACGGCCAAGAGTAAGCTTAAGGAATTCATTAAGGGTAAGAAGCTTCTTCCTGCCAATTTTGCTAACGGTAACAGGATAGATAATATAACGGGGCTTTATGTTCCTTTCTGGCTTTTTTCGTGCCATGCCGAAGGCTTTGTTAATTTCGAGGGACATAAGGATAAGAAATGGTCAGATGCCAAGGCGGATTATGTGAAGAAGGACTACTACAGCCTAAAAAGAAGCGGTGAGATGGACTTTGACAGGATCCCGGTGGATGCTGCCACACAGATGGATGATGCCACGATGGATTCCTTAGAGCCATATGATATGTCCAAGGCGGTGGCTTATGATGCCGCTTACTTCAGCGGATATCTGGCTGACAAATATGATGTGACAAGCAAAGACTCGGAGCCCAGAGCCAATGAGAGAGTTCAGAATACCTTCAGAAGCAAGATGCGTGATGAGGTTAAGGGCTACGAGGAAGTGACACAGAAAGCGGAAAGCATAAGCTTAAGCCGTGGTAAGTCAGAGTATGCCATGCTTCCTGTATGGATGATGTCGGGGCAGTTCGAGGGCAAGACATATCAGTTCGCCGTTAACGGCCAGTCCGGCAGGATGGTGGGCGAGCTTCCCGTGGATAAGGGCAAATATTGGATACAGGTGGCACTGGGAACTGTTGTTACTTTCATCATTTTATTTGCGTTGGTATTCTTCTTCGGACGTAATGGAGGAATATCAGGCAAAGCTGCCATAGCATGTCTCGTGGTAGCTCTTATCGTTGGATTTATCAGAGGCGGTATCCTTAAGGGAGCCATGAAGAATATATCCATACAGCAGCAGGCAACAAAATATCTGGTGGAGACATCCGTTAAGATGCGGGCTCCCATTGACAGATTCCTGTATACCAAGACCGAGCGTAAGGAAAAGACGCAGAATTCATAGTACCGGTACTATCATGACATAAAATATGAATATCAAATACGGATTAAGTAAAAGCATATGCATATTGCTCGCAGGTATCTGTATACTGACGGCAGGCTGTGGGAAACCTAAGCCTGCCGCTTCTGAGCATGTAACTCTTGCGGAACCAACTGTATCTGAGGGTGTTGAAGCAGAGTCCGTTGTATCCGGGCAGCCTGAATCCGAATTCATTGTAGCAGAGCGGCCTGAATCCGAATCTGCTGAAACAGAGGATACAACTGGGGATAAGGCTACAGAGGAAGAGACCTCGAATACGGATGTGTTGCCTAAAGAGGACGGGGTATACACGACTGCATCGGATGTGGCTGTCTATATCTATGCATACGGGCATCTGCCGTCAAATTTCATTACCAAGAAGGAAGCAGAGAAGCTTGGATGGGAAGGAGGTTCCCTTGAACCTTATGCACCGGGTATGTGCATAGGCGGCGACTACTTCGGTAATTATGAGGGATTACTGCCCGATGCTGCCGGAAGAGAGTATCACGAATGTGACATCGATACGCTTGGTAAGAGCAAGCGCGGGGCAAAACGCATAATATATTCCAATGACGGATTGATATATTACACTTCGGATCATTATGCTTCGTTCACGCTGTTGTACGGTGATCCTAAGACGGATGGTTAAACGGAAGGAAAAAAGGATGGAGAATGAATTCAATATAGACTTAAGCAATATATATTCGGTAGACGAATTCCATGATGTATTAAGAGAAGAGCTTCCTCTTCCGGAGTATTACGGAGGGACATTGGATGCATTGCATGATGTACTAACGGATGAGGGAAGGAACTGGCATATCACATTCACAGGATGTTCCGATGCCGAGGCGATACTTGGTAAGTACTTCAGGACATTACGCAGAATGTTCGAGAACACATCAAGAGAGTGTCCGGAGCTTGAAGTGATACTGATCGACTGACAGGATGCATATGACAGAGAATACAGTGACAGTTATTATCTGGGGATACGCTTACCGTATCTGCAAACATGGAAGATATGCTTATAAGCAATACGGATGTGGGTGAAGGAACGGCACTTATGACCTATTGCTTCACAGATTTGTACGGTCAGAGGTACTGGACATCGCCCCTGAAGTATTAAGCTTGGAACGTTGGACGAGCTCCTTGGGCGACATACCGTATTCTTTCTTGAAGGCACGATAGAAGCTTGAGTAATCGTCGAATCCGTAGTTATTATATACCTGAGAGATAGGCTCCCCTCCCATGATGGCTTCATGGCAGAGTTGGAGCCTTTTTTTGGCGATGTATTTGTGTATGGATATGCCTATATTGTCCTTGAATACATGGGAGATATAAAACTTGCTTAAGAAGAAGTGTCCGGCAATATTGTCAAGGGACAGATCCTCGTCTATATTATGCTCGATATAATCACAGATATTCTGATACAGGGCATCCTGAGTGATCTTGTGCTGGTTAAACTGTTCGTGCGCAAGTCTGCTTATGGTAAGCACAAGCTCGGATACGCTTAATACAAGCTGGCTTGTACGTCCGAAACGGTTGCCCTTCTCTTCCTCGATTATATAGAAGAGCTTGGACAGGATAGAATTAAAGGTGATCCTGTCGGTATGGATGACATGTCTGTCCTCATTATATGCCATATCCGTGGCATATCCGTAATCCTTATTAAGGGCAAGGAGCCTGTTGAAGAAGGGTACACTTACCCACAGATCGAAGCGTCTGTAGGGGATGTCAAAATCATGCACGAAGACACCGTGGGAGACCTTGGGAGGGACTACCATTATATCGCCGTAGCTAAGCATATAGTGTTCCTGCTTGACCTGTGCTTCGGCATGTCCCTCAAGAAAAAAATAGAACTCATAGTACTGATGTGTATGCAGACCGGTACGGCTGTTAGGAACCGTATCATGGTAATAATAGAGCTCAAAGTCGCCGGACTGCATGTATTGTCTGTCATCATAATATGTAGTCAGATCTTTTTTCATGCATATATTCTATCCGATAATCCACATATCTGCAAGTAAAATACCCTCTTAGCCGGGTGAGCGGATAAGAGGGTAATATTGGATAAAATAAAGCAACCTAAGACAGTCTTACAGTATGATCAGTCGTTGACTACAACGTCCTCTGTCTCTTCCTCGGCTGCGAACTTAGACTCGTCGAGATTGCTGGGATCTTGACCGATGTAAGCCGAGATTCCACCATCTATGTAGACAACCTGACCGTTGATGAAGTCTGAAGCCTTAGATGCAAGGAAGATGGCAAGTCCCTGAAGGTCTTCCGTACGTCCCCAACGCTGAGCGGGAGTCTTGGAACGGATGAAACGATCGAAGGGATTCATGGAACCATCCTCGCCTCTGGCACGAAGAGGAGCGGTCTGGGGAGTAGCTATGTAGCCGGGTCCGATCGCATTACACTGGATGTTGTACTGTCCGTACTCAGAGCAGATATTCCTTGTAAGCATCTTAAGTCCGCCCTTAGCTGCGGCATAAGCGGATACGGTCTCACGACCGAATTCACTCATCATAGAGCAGGCGTTGATGATCTTACCTGCACCCTTCTTCATCATCCCGGGGATAACTGCCTTAGAACATATGAAAGGACCTGTCAGGTCTACGCCGATGACCTGATTCCACTGATCCACGGTCATCTCTGTCATGGGTATCCTCTTGATTATACCTGCGTTATTGACAAGTATGTCTATAACACCGACCTTGTCCTCTACATCCTTAACAAAAGCTGTGACCTGCTCCTCCTTGGTCACATCACATACTGCGCCGTACGCATCGATGCCGAGCTTCTTATATTCATTAAGACCTCTGTCCACAAGCTCCTGATTGATATCATTGAAGACGATCTTGGCTCCTACCTCTGCGTATGCTTTGGCATAAGCAAGTCCGAGCCCGTAAGAAGCGCCTGTGATCCATGCAACCTTACCGTCTAAGCGGAAAGTGTCAATAATTCCTGCCATAATCAATTCCTCCATTCATATACATATAGTGTAGTCTGTTAAAATGCAATGGCAGAACAATTTCTGCCACATGCTTATCATATTTTATTTTGGAAAAAATGCAAAGGAAAATATCGGTTTAAGCAAAAAACGCAAAGTAGTAAACAAGTTTATCATTGTAGTATTTTGTTTTAAGCCTTTATAATTACCGCATAACTTGACAGGTACTTTTGTACCCGTGTAAATGTACAATGTACACTTGAAGACACCTCGCCGGATAATGCGGTAAGGACAAGAGAATATATTTAGGAGCTGTATGACAGGATATGAAATGGCATATCACTGTATGTTATGCAGTTTACAGTTTGGGTTACAGTTTAGGTGTAGCAGAAGAAAAGCAAATAGACGTTAATACAAAAAAACAGACGAACATAAGAAAGGTTAGGTAAGAAAAATGGAATTAAGAACAGCTTGTTCACCCGCAGACGAAAAGTACTATGACACACAGAGACTCAGAAAGGAATTTCTCATTGATGACCTCTTTAAGCCCGATGATATCAAGCTTGTGTACAGCCATATAGACAGGATAATCACAGGCTCTGCGGTGCCCGTTAAGGAGAAGCTTATACTTAAGGCGAGAGAAGAACTGAGAGCGGAGTATTTTCTGCAAAGAAGAGAGATGGGAGTCATCAATATAGGCGGTGCCGGTATCATCACCATAGACGGCAAGGACTATGAGGTGGGATACAAGGAAGGCATGTATATAGGAATGGGCAAGAGAGATATAAGCTTTGCGTCCGTATCAGGTGAAAAACCGGCCAAGTTCTATATCAATTCGGCACCTGCACATATGACATATCCCACGGTTCTTATAAGGAGAGAGGGCACGCCCTCTGAGGATGTGGTGATAATCAAGGATGAGAATAAGAAGGAGCTTGGTTCGCTTGAAGGTTCCAATCACAGAGTCATCAATAAGTATATACTGCCAGGACAGGTGGAGAGCTGCCAGCTTGAGATGGGCATGACGGAGCTTAAGCCCGGAAGCATATGGAATACCATGCCTTGTCACACACATGACAGGAGAATGGAGGTGTATCTGTACTTCGATATCCCCGATGATGCATTCGTATGTCACTTCATGGGTGAGCCTCAGGAGACCAGACATATCATCATGCGCAATGAGCAGGCTGTCATAAGTCCCAGTTGGTCTATCCATTCCGGCGCAGGTACGCAGGCATACACCTTCATATGGGGTATGGTAGGAGAAAATCAGGACTTCGATGATATGGATGATGTGGATATGAAAGACCTATTGTAAATCTTGCGCTACTTGTTGTATCAGTTGCGTTATAAGGCCTGTCAGTATGGTTATTTTGCATTAAAAGGGTTAGTATGTATTCAGTAAAAAGGCATAGGGTGCATGTGTATAAGGCACCGCAAGAAAAGAGGGAAATATGAACGAATTACTTAAGAAGATCCATGACATCGGTATCGTACCGGTAATAGCCATTGATGATGCTAGCAAGGCAGTACCGCTTGCGAAGGCGTTGGTGGCAGGCGGACTTCCGGCGGCAGAGGTTACATTCCGTACGGCGGCAGCAGAGGATGCCATCAAGGCCATAGTTAAGGAGGTTCCCGAGATGGTAGTCGGAGCAGGAACCGTACTTACCAAGGATCAGGCAGACAGGGCTATCGCGGCTGGGGTAAGCTTCATAGTAAGTCCCGGCTTCAATCCTGAGATAACAAAGTATGTGCTTGATAAGGGCGTATGCATGCTTCCGGGTACGGCAACAGCCGGAGAGATGGAGCAGGCAATGGCACTGGGACTTGAAGCGGTAAAGTTCTTCCCTGCGGAGCAGAACGGTGGAGTGGATAAACTTAAAGCTCTGGCAGGTCCTTATAAGAATCTTCGCTGGATGCCCACAGGCGGCGTCAATACAGGTAATCTTGCCAATTACTTAAGCTTCCATCAGGTACTTGCCTGCGGCGGTACATGGATGGTCAAGAAGGATCTCATAGAAGGCGAGAAGTGGGATGAGATAACATCCATATGTAAGGCGGCTGTTAAGAATATGCTGGGTCTTGAACTTCGTCACATCGGTATCAACAGTGCGAATGAGGATGAGGCTGCGGATATCGCCCGTACTCTCTGCGGACTCTTCGGACTTGAGTATAAGCCCGGCAACAGCTCGATCTTCGCCGGTAAGGAATTCGAGATAATGAAGTCCATGGGTAAGGGCACACACGGTCATATAGCTATATCCACCAATGATGTGGACAGAGCCATATATCATATAGGCAAAAACGGTGTCACCTTCGATGAAAGTACAAGAACGACCGATGAGAAGGGCACAAAGTTCATCTATCTTAACGGTGAGTTCGGTGGATTCGCAATACATCTGATCAGAAAATAAAAGTAAGATATCCGATCAGAGTACCAATACAATACATTCGATGAGAAAGGAAGGAATTACAAAATGGGTAGAGTAGTTACATTCGGCGAGATCATGCTTCGTCTGGCACCTAACGGGTATTACAGGTTCTTTCAAGACGATCAGTTGCAGGCAACCTTCGGAGGAGGAGAGGCTAATGTGTCGGTATCACTTGCCAATTACGGCCTTGATACGGCATTCGTTACAAAGCTTCCGCAGCATGCCATAGGACAGGCTGCTGTTAACAGCTTAAGATACTTCGGGGTGGATACAAGCTTCATTGCAAGAGGAGGCGACAGGATAGGTATCTATTATCTTGAGAAGGGCGCTTCACAGAGAGGTAGCGTATGCATATATGACAGAGCTCATTCTGCTATTCAGGAGGCATCGGCTTCGGACTTTGACTGGGATAAGATCTTCGACGGAGCAGAGTGGTTCCATTTCACGGGTATCACACCGGCACTTGGAGAGAATCTTGTGAATATCTGTCTCGATGCATGTAAGGCAGCCAAGGCCAAGGGCGTTAAGATAAGCTGTGACCTTAATTACAGAGGCAAGCTCTGGACAAGGGAGCAGGCAAGGGAGGCTATGACCAAGCTCTGCGAATATGTGGATGTATGTATCTCCAATGAAGAGGATGCCAAGGATGTGTTCGGTATTGAAGCCGAGGGAAGTGATATTACCGGAGGCAAGCTCAATACGGACGGATATAAGTCAGTGGCCAAGCAGCTTGCGGATAAATTCGGATTCGAGAAGGTGGCTATCACGCTTCGTACATCAATATCTGCCAATGATAATGACTGGCAGGGTATGTTATATGACGGTAAGGACTATTGCTTCTCCAAGCAGTATCATCTGCATATAGTAGACAGAGTAGGCGGCGGAGACAGCTTCGGCGGCGGACTTATCTACTCTCTTATAAACGGTTATTCGACACAGGATGCCATAGAATTTGCTGTGGCTGCGTCGGCACTTAAGCACTCTATAGAAGGAGATTTCAACAGAGTGACGGTAGATGAGGTTAAGAAGCTTGCAGGCGGAGACGCATCGGGCAGGGTACAGCGTTAGCAGATACGATCATAAGACATATATTGCGTTGGATACTTCGGACGGAGTATGCCTTGTTCCGTCTGCTGTAAAAAAGGAGGAACGACATTGAAACCTTTTATGGATGATGATTTTATACTTGGCAATGATACGGCAAAACACCTTTTTCATGATTATGCAGAAGCTCTTCCCATAATCGACTACCATTGCCATATCTCGCCCAGGGAGATATATGAGGACAGACGTTTTGACAATCTTGGAGATGTATGGTTCGGAGGCAGAGAAGCCGACGGGCATTACTTCGGAGACCATTATAAGTGGAGACTCATGCGTTCTAACGGAATGCCGGAGGAGGAAGTAACAGGCAGAGGCGACGAGCTTAAGAGATTCAAGGGCTTTGCCGATACGCTTACAATGGCCATAGGTAATCCCATGCACCATTGGTGTAACCTTGAGCTTAAGAAGTATTTTGGCATAACAGAGCCTCTTAATACAGACAACGCTGAGGCAATATGGAATAAGTGCAACGATAAGCTTAGGAATGATCCCGATATGTCGGTAAGAGGACTTATAAGGCAGAGTAACGTGGCATATGTGGGTACGACAGATGACCCCATAGACACTTTAGAATGGCATGAGAAGATTGCTGCGGATAAGAGCATCGACTTCATGGTAAGACCTTCCTTCAGACCTGATAAGGCTATCAATATAACCAAGGCCGGCTTTAAGGAATATATAGAGAGTCTGGCCAAGGCTGTGGGTAAGGACAGTCTTGATTCCACACAGGATGTGATAGATGCGCTTATTAACCGGATAGAATTCTTCGCTGCACACGGTTGTGTGGCATCGGATCACGGACTTGATTATATACCTTTCAGGAAGCTTCCCATGGAGGTATGTGATAATGCATTTAAGAAAGCAATGAAGGGTGAGGCTGTTACCACAGAGGAAGCGGAAGGCTATCAGACAGCGCTTCTTATAGCTATAGGCAAGGCGTATCACAAGCATAATATAGCCATGGAGCTTCACTATTCATGCCTGCGTAATATGAATGAGAGGATGTTCGCGGCTGAGGGTCCCGATACGGGCTTTGATATGATCGCCAATAATTCCTGCGGCGGAAGCATAGCGGCGCTTCTGTCAGAGCTTGATAAGACGGGAGAATTACCTAAGACCATCATATTCTCACTTAATCCTGCGGACAATGAGCAGATAGGGACTATATTAGGCTGCTTCCAGTCATCGGAGGTTCCGGGCAAGATACAGCACGGACCGGCATGGTGGTTCAATGATACCAAGTCAGGTATGGAGGATCAGATGAAGTCTCTTGCGAACTTAGGGCTGCTTGGTAATTTCATCGGAATGCTGACGGATTCCAGATCGTTTTTGTCATACACAAGACATGATTATTTCAGAAGGATAATGTGTAATCTCATAGGTGAATGGGTAGAGAACGGTGAATATCCCAATGACGATGCGGCGCTTAAGAGGATCGTGGAAGGCATATCGTATTACAACGCCAAGAGATATTTCGGAATATAGTATCGGAATCAATATTGGAGGATTATTAAAATGGAAAAGCTAAGCTACAGACTACTTGAAGAACAGGGGTATGACGGCTATCTCCTTAAGGATGCTCCGGAGAGGGTATTACAGTTCGGTGAAGGCAATTTCCTGCGTGCCTTTGTGGATTACTTCATAGATATGCTCAATGAGAAGGCAGGCTTTAACAGTAAGGTTATACTTTGCCAGCCTATAGGTCAGGGACTTTCCGATATGATCAATGCTCAGGAGGGGCTATATACCCTCTTCTTAAGAGGACAGGAGAACGGTCAAAAGGTCAACAAGAAGAGAGTGATCTCATGTGTGTCAAGATGTATCAGTCCCTACAGCGGATTCGAGGATTATCTTGCATGTGCCAAGAATCCGGATCTCAGATTCATAGTAAGTAACACGACGGAAGCGGGCATAGCATATGATCCGGCATGCAGCCTCACTGACAGACCGGCATCAAGCTTCCCCGGTAAACTCACACAGCTTTTATACGAGAGATATAATAATAAGCTTCCGGGATTCATAATACTGTCGTGCGAGCTTATAGACCGTAACGGTGACGAGCTTCTAAGATGTGTGAATGAGTATATCAGGCAGTGGGAGCTGCCCGAGGACTTTAAGAACTGGGTTGAGAAAGATAATATCTTCTGCTCTACCCTTGTGGACAGGATAGTTCCCGGATATCCCAGAGCGGAAGCCGAGGACATATGTAAGGAGCTCGGATATCAGGATAACCTTATCGACACCGCCGAGGTGTTTGGAGCATGGGTAATAGAGGGACCACAGTCCATTAAGGATGAATTCCCGGTAGACAAGGCAGGACTCCCCATACTGGTAGTAGATAATGTAGATCCGTATAAGAAGCGTAAGGTAAGGATTCTTAACGGAGCTCATACCTCAATGATCATGGGTGCATTCATTGCAGGTCAGGATATCGTAAGGGATTGTATGAAGGACGATGTCATCAGAGGCTTCATGAATAAGGCTCTGTATGATGAGATAATCCCTGTGCTTAAGGGACTTGACAGGAAGGACTTAGAGGACTTTGCGGCAGCAGTTACGGACAGATTCTCCAATCCTTTCATAGATCATGAGCTTTTGTCGATATCTCTTAATTCCGCTTCCAAGTGGAAGGCAAGAGTAATGCCCACTGTGCTTGAATACCATGAGCAGAAGAAAGAGCTTCCCAAGGTGCTGACATTCTCATTCGCGGCATTCCTATGCTTCTATCATATGGGTAGGGAGCTTAAGGACGGTGCTCTGGTGGCAGACAGGTCGGGTAAGGAATTCCTTATAAAGGATGATGAATGGGTGCTCGAAGCATTCTTAAAGCTTAAGGATGCCTCTGATGAAAGCCTTGCGGCAGAGATAATCGGTAATGAGAAGATGTGGGATGACTCGCTTAAGAATCTGCCGGGCTTTGAAGAGGCAGTGGTTAATGATCTTAAGCTCATAGCGGATAAGGGTATGTATGAGGCTATGAAGGAGATTGCCGGATAATGGATATAAGGAGCAGTGCAGATGAAATACATTAAGATACATCCGTCGGATAATGTGGCGGTTGCTCTTGAGGATTTGGTACCGGGTGATAAAATAGATATAGATGACATCGGTGTCATAACCAAGGAAAAAATAGGAAGAGGTCATAAAGTCGCACTATGCGACATAGCAAGTAAGGATGCGATCATAAAATACGGCAATCAGATCGGTGTAGCATCCGAAGACATCCCGGCCGGAAGCTTCGTGCATGTACACAATGTGAAGACTGCACTGTCTGAGGAAGGTACTTATGCTTACGAGCCTGTAAGCCATGAGCTTCCAAAGCTTTCCGGCAGGACATTCATGGGATATCGCAGAGCCAAGGGCAAGGTAGGCATAAGGAATGAGCTGTGGATAATTCCGACTGTGGGGTGTGTCAATTCCATAGCAGAGAGACTGGTTAAGGAGAATCAACATCTGGTGGAAGGTACGGTTGAGGGTCTGTATACCTTTACTCACCCTTACGGATGTTCACAGATGGGCGATGATCATGCTACCACAAGGAAGGTGCTTGCATCCTTAGTACATCATCCCAATGCGGGAGGCGTACTGGTACTGTCACTCGGATGTGAGAATCTGACTGCGGAACAGTTCAAAGAAGAGCTAAGAGAGTGGAACGGCGACAGGGTTAAGTTCCTTACATGCCAGAATGTAGAGGATGAGATCAAAGAGGGCGGCAGGCTTCTTAAGGAACTGGCGGAATATGCAGGGAATGCAAGAAGAGAAGAGATTGATGCATCTGAACTTATCGTGGGAATGAAATGCGGCGGTTCTGACGGATTATCGGGAATAACAGCCAATCCCACCGTGGGAAGGTTCTCGGACAGGCTGATAGCACTAGGAGGTTCTACGGTGTTGACCGAGGTTCCGGAGATGTTCGGAGCGGAGTCGATACTCTTCAACAGGTGTAAGGACGTAGAGACCTTCGAAAAGGCTGTAGCAATGGTAGAAAGGTTCAAGAAGTATTTTACGGATCATGGCCAGGTGGTCTATGAGAATCCAAGTCCCGGCAATAAGGCAGGTGGCATCACGACATTGGAGGATAAGTCCTGCGGCTGCGTGCAGAAGGGCGGAAGTGCACCTGTGGTTGATGTGCTTGAATATGCCGATCCCATTAAGAAAAAGGGGCTTTCGCTTCTGTCAGGACCGGGCAATGATATGGTATCCACTACGGATCTGACGGCGGCAGGAGTTCACATGATACTTTTTACAACAGGCAGAGGTACTCCCTTCGGGGCTCCGGCACCCACTGTGAAGATATCCACCAATACAGCATTGTTTGAGAAGAAAAAGGGCTGGATCGACTTCAATGCGGGAACAGTTGCGGAGGGCAAGGAGACACTGGATGAAGCAGGAGAGAGACTGCTTGACTATGTCCTTAGTGTGGCAAGCGGAGAAAAGACAAAACAGGAGCTTGGAGGATACAGAGAGATATCCATATTCAAGGATGGGGTAACGCTTTAGTGTTACATTTCTTGCCCTTACACCGTCAGGTGAGGGTAAATGCAATACACCCACAGTCCGAACCAGATCGGCAAGTATTATCATAAAAATGCGATCAGGATATTGCACTTAACGGGCCGCCTCCAATCGCATCCATGCGATGAGTCGGCTAAAAGGCACATCCCTGTGCCTTTTGCCCTGATCATTTACGCATTTTTAGATAATACTAAGCCTCACCTTAAGGACATGTGGGTGTATTGCATTTATCCTCGCCTGACTTATATATCGGTATGGCATGAGATGAAAAGAATGCACCGGATTCACTTTCAGCCGAGGCGTAATAACATAGAAAATGCTTATCGCACAAGGGATGGAAGTACAGGGATGTACTTCCAAGCCGCCCTACGGCAGGGATGCCGTTGGCGGCGACCCGTAAAGGGAGATATAGTATATGCATTTTCGTTATGTTATTAGCCGCAGGATGCGTGAATCCGGTGCATTCTTTTATCATCTCATGCTATGCGACAGATAAGAAATATTATGTGGATGTTGTGAAAAAGTGAAAAAGATAGTAAAATAATTAGGATTATGTGAATTAAATGTGAGGATGTGAAAATGACACTTAATAAGAAGCCTGTAACGGGCATGAAGGATATACTGCCACGGGAGATGCGTATTAGGGATCATGTGATAAGGGTGATTCAGGAGACGTATGACAGCTTTGGATTTACGCATATCGAGACACCGTGTGTGGAGAATATCGCCAATCTCAACTGTAAGGCAGGCGGTGAGAATGAGAAGCTGATCTTTAGGATACTTAAGAGAGGTGAGAAGTTTAATCTTGCCGATGCACAGACTGAGGATGATGTTACGGACTTAGGACTGCGTTATGATCTTACTGTTCCTTTGGTCAGATTCTATTCCAATAATGCGTCTAATCTTCCGAGTCCATTCAAGGCATTGCAGATCGGGCCGGTATGGAGAGCAGACAGACCCCAGAGAGGCCGATACAGACAGTTCTATCAGTGCGATATCGACATACTGGGAGAGGCTTCCGATCTGGCGGAGATCGAGCTCATAACAGCGACCACCACCACCCTGGGCAAGCTTGGCTTTAAGAACTTCATAATTAGGCTTAATGACAGAAGGATGCTTAAGGCCATGGCAGCGTATGCGGGCTTTGATGAAGATAAGTATGATGATGTGTTCATTACTCTTGATAAGATGGACAAGATCGGTATCGACGGAGTGAAGGAAGAACTGATCGGGAGCGGATATGATGCGGCTTCCGTGGATAAGTATCTTGAGCTCTTCGCTATGGCAGAGAATGATAAGGCAGGAGCCCTTAAGCTTATAACGGATAAGCTCGGTGAATATATGGATGCAGAGGTGTCCGCCGGACTATCTGAGATAATGGAAAGTGTAGATGCAGCTAAAGCGGCTGATTTTGCCATAGAATTCGATCCCACACTGGTACGCGGCATGAACTACTATACAGGCCCCATATTCGAGGTATCCATGCCTGAATTCGGCGGAAGCTGCGGCGGAGGCGGAAGATATGATGAAATGGTTGGCAGGTTCACGGGACAGAGTGTACCGGCCTGCGGATTCTCCATCGGATTCGAGAGGATAGTGCTGCTTCTTTTGGAGAATGACTATAAGATACCGGATGAGAAGGAGAAGGTTGCTTTTCTCATAGAGAAAGGAATGTCATCCGATAGGATGAGTGAGATAATGAAGGAAGCGGCAGTTGAGCGCACAAAGGGTAAGCAGGTCATGGTGTCGCGTATGAATAAGAATAAGAAGTTCCAGAGAACACAGCTTGAAGAGCAGGGATATACCGAATTCAGGGATTATTACAGAGAGGAACTCAAGCACTGATGAAAAAGCACAATGCATCCATGGATCATAAGGAGTTCATAAGGCTCATTCCAGTATGGCTTGACGGCAAGCTTGACGGTAAGAGAGGCGGAAGATTCTTAGAGCACATGGAGGAATGCAAGGAGTGTCGGGAGGAACTGCATATACAGTACCTTGTTAAGGAAGGAACAGCCAGACTTGAGAGTGGGATGAGCTTCAATCTGGATAGGGAATTGTCGGAGAAGGTGGCTGCTTACAGGAAAAAGCTTAAGCGTAAGCACACCGAGAATGTGATCATATACTGGATGGAAGCCATAGCAGGAGCTGCTATCATCTTCATTCTGGTGCTTGTATTCATTCTGATGTAGTGACATGGGATTAGTGTGAAAAATATGAGTAAACTGATGCTTATAGACGGGCATAGCATAGTGAACAGGGCTTTCTACGGCGTGCCGGAGCTTAGCAATGAGTCAGGTCTGCATGTCAATGCCATATATGGTTTTCTTAATATACTCTTCAAGCTCATGGATGATGAGAAGCCGGATCATCTCTGCGTGGCATTCGATATGAGTGCTCCGACCTTCAGACATGAGAGATATGCCGAATACAAGGGTACGCGTAAGCCCATGCCGGAGGAGCTTAGGGAGCAGGTGCCCGTGCTTAAGGATGTACTTACAGCCATGGGTATAACCATAGTGACGCATGAAGGCTGGGAAGCGGATGATATCCTTGGTTCTCTTGCAAGAAAGGCGGAGAGTGAGGGGATGGAGGTGAGCCTTGTATCCGGTGACAGGGATCTTCTGCAGATCGCATCGGATAAGGTCAAGATAGTGCTGCCCAAGACCAAGGGCGGCAAGACCGAGGTGGAGATGTATCACACACAGGATGTGATAGATAAGTATCAGGTTCCTCCTGCCGGGATAATTGAGCTTAAGGCACTGATGGGCGATTCGTCGGATAATATCCCGGGAGTACCAAAAGTCGGCGAGAAGACAGCCACAGCTCTGCTTGTGGAATACGGCAGTGTAGACAATATATATGCCAATCTTGACAAGATAACCAAGAAGGGACTTCATGATACGCTGGAGGCCAACAGGGACAAGGCAGAGTTGAGTAAATGGCTTGCCACTATCAAGACGGATTGTGACACAGGTGTCAACTGGGATGATATAAAGGTCGGCAATCTGTATACAGATAAGGCATACGAACTGCTTAAGACTCTGGGACTTAAGCGTATACTTACCCGATTCGAGGGTAAGGTCGGATCCACAGAAGATGATAACACCGCAGATATAACGGAAGTAAACGACAGAGAAGCATATAAGAGGATAATTGAAGGTATTAAGGGTGAGCTTGCTTTTTATATACATAGGGCAGGATCTCTTAAGACGGATAAAAGGGTTAAGGAAGAGGAGAACGGTCAGATAGGTCTTAACCTTGAAGCACTGGGCTTTAATCCGGATGGCACAGCGGGGGATGAAGCAGACTCTGAGGATAAGATGCTTATAGACTGCCTGTCATTAACCTGTGGGGGCAGGACATATACGGTCACTCCCGGTGATGGGATCAAGTGTACCGATATCCTGAAGGGACTTGCATCTGCAATAGGCTCTCCTAATGTAAAGGCATACACATATGACCTCAAGGCTGCATATGAAGCTTTAAGCGAAGCAGGTGTTGAGGTGATAATAGATGATAAGGGCCATATCAAGCCACATATAGATGATATGGAGCTTGTGGCATATCTTCTTAATCCCATCAAGGCCAAGGAATATGTCATGGCTCCGGGTACGATAACCCATATGCTTGCTTCCGACAGGGATGATATGATTAAGAGGCTTAAGGATGAGGGCATGTATGAGCTCTATACGGATATAGAGCTTCCTCTTGGCAGAGTCTTATACGCTTGCGAGAAGGAGGGTATAGCCGTAGACCGTGGTAAGCTTATGGAATACGGTGATTCGCTCACGGGTCGTATAGGTGAGCTTGAAGAGGCCATCTACAGGCAGGCCGGAGAGGAATTCAACATCAATTCTCCGAAGCAGCTTGGAGAGATCCTTTTTGAAAAGCTTGGGATACAGGGAGGCAAGAAGACCAAGAGCGGATATTCAACGGCGGCGGATGTGCTTGAGAAGCTTGCACCGGACTATCCAATAGTAAATGATATACTCGAATACAGAGGACTTACCAAGCTTAAGAGTACATACGCAGAAGGATTGCTTGACTGCATAGCAGAGGACGGAAGGATACATACGACCTTCAATCAGACCATAACGGCTACGGGACGCATAAGCTCTACGGACCCCAACCTTCAGAATATACCCATAAGGACGGAGCTTGGCAGGAAGATAAGGAAGTGCTTCGTGCCGAAGGACGGATATGTCTTCGTAGATGCGGACTATTCCCAGATAGAGCTAAGACTGCTTGCTCATATGTCACAGGATGAAGGACTTATAGAAGCATACGGAATGGATGCGGACATACATAAGATAACAGCGAGCAAGGTCTTCCATATTCCCTTTGATGAGGTGACACCGGAGAAAAGAAGGGATGCCAAGGCAGTGAATTTCGGCCTTGTATACGGCATCAGCTCATTCGGATTAAGTCAGGATCTTGGCATATCACGCAAGGAAGCAACGGAGTATATAGAGGAATATTTTGTGACCTATCCGGGAGTCAAGGCTTTCCTTGATAAGCAGGTATCGGATGCCAAGGATAAGGGCTATGTGACTACTATGTACGGAAGGCGAAGACCGATCCCCGAGCTTAAGAACAGCAATTATATGATGAGGCAGTTCGGAGAGAGAGTAGCCATGAACAGCCCCATTCAGGGCACTGCCGCGGATATCATGAAGATAGCCA
The DNA here is from genome assembly GCA_905235845.1 of uncultured Lachnospiraceae bacterium. Lineage (GTDB taxonomy): Bacteria > Bacillota > Clostridia > Lachnospirales > Lachnospiraceae > Colinaster. Next base: position 5,972 of record CAJONG010000010.1, on the reverse strand, counting down.
TGATAAGGGTGTATAATACCCTTAATAAGGAATTGCCGGATGCAAGGATACTCATACAGGTGCATGACGAACTCCTTATAGAGGTTAAGCAGGAGGATGCTGCCAAGGCAGCAATGCTTCTTAAGCGTGAGATGGAGAATGCGGCGAAGCTTGCCGTAAGGCTTGAGGTTGATGTCCATGACGGCAATGACTGGTACGAAGCCAAGTGATCTTCGCTTGGCGCCCTGTCATATCCGATGATGAAGGCTTATAGGGGAAACGAGGTTGAAGATAATAGGTGTAACCGGCGGTGTAGGTTCCGGCAAAAGCAGAATACTTAAGTATATAAGAGACAGCTATGACTGTGAGGTCATCACGGCGGACGATATAGGTAATGAGGTCAAAGAGCCGGGAGAAGAATGCTATGAAGACATAGTGGCTCTTCTTGGCAGAGAGGTACTTGATGATGACGGATATATCGACAGGAAGAAGATGGCATCGGCCATATATGTCGATGAGAGCCTGCGTAAGAGGGTCAATGACATCATCCACCCGGCTGTCATAGGTCGTATAAAGGATAAGGGCAATAAGGCGAGGAGTGAAGGCAGACCGGAGTTTTTTTTCATAGAAGCGGCACTGCTTATAGAGTGCGGTTTTGGTGATTATGTGGATGAGATGTGGTATATATATGCTGACGAAGAGGTGAGGCGCAGACGACTTAAGGAGGGCAGGGGATACAGCGATGAGAAGATCGACAATATTATGGCCAGTCAGTTAAGCGATTCGATGTTCAGAGCAGGCAGTGACTATGTGATAGATAATAGCGGTGACATGAGTGTCACAATTAAGCAGATAGATGAAAGGCTTGGAGGTAGAGATGGAAGATAGCGGCAATCCTAATCAGATGGTATTCGGACTGGACATAGGAACCAGAAGCATAGTAGGTACGGTCGGATATAAGCAGGGCAAGAATTTCGTGGTCGTTGCTCAGTGCAATAAGGAGCATGATACCCGCTCCATGTTAGACGGACAGATTCATGATATCGGACGGGTAGCCGAGACCATATCGGATGTTAAACGAAGGCTGGAGAAACAGATCGGCGGAGAATTAAAGCGCGTATGTATAGCGGCTGCCGGACGTGTGCTGCAGACCATGCAGACACACTCGGAGATAGATCTTGAGGAAGAGAGAACGGTCACGGCAGAGGATATATATACTCTTAATTCCGTAGCTATCGAAGACGCATATAAGGAATTCCTTGATGAGAATAAGACGGATATGCACTTCTACTGCGTTGGAAGCAGTCCGGTGAGATATTATCTTAATGACTTCATTATATCCAATCTGGAGAATCACAAGGCTAAGGTCATAGGTGTGGATATGATCGCCACATTCCTGCCGGATGATGTGGTGGACGGCCTGTATAAATCCGTGGAGATGGCCGGGCTTGAAGTAGCCAATCTGACTCTGGAGCCTATAGCAGCCATACAGCTTGCTATCCCGGAGAGGTTCAGGCTTCTTAATATCGCACTTGTGGATGTGGGAGCAGGTACATCGGATATATCGGTCACCAAGGATGGCTCCATAATCGCTTTTGGAATGATACCCACAGCCGGAGACAGCCTGACTGAGCGTATAGCCAACCACTGCATGGTCGACTTCAATGGCGCAGAGATAATCAAGCGTAAGGCCGACACCGAGCAGGTGATAGAATATGAAGATATAATGGGAACTAAGCTGACCATCACCCAGAAGCAGATCAAGACACTTCTGGCTAAGGATGTGGATGAGATGGCCAAGCTTGCGGCGAATAAGATCAAGGAATTAAACGGCGGTAAAAGCGTGGGAGCCGTCTTCGTCGTAGGCGGCGGCGGTATGGTGCCGGGATATACGGAGAGTCTTGCCAAGAAGCTTGGACTTGCATCCGAGAGAGTGGCACTAAGGGGTAAGGAAGTGATGCAGGATATTGTATTCGAGCATACGGAGCTTCCCATAGATTCGCTTTTAGTTACTCCGATAGGTATATGCCTTAATTACTATGAAGAGAGCAATAACTTCGTAATGGTCAGCTTCAACGGCAGTAAGGTAAAGCTATATAATAACAATAACCTGTCGGTAATGGATGCGGCGATGCAGACGGACTTCCAGGGCGGAGGCTTCTTCCCTAAGAGCGGTCCGGAGCTTGAATTTACAATTAACGGTAATAAGCGCATTATCAGGGGACAGATGGGTGAAGCGGCTGTTATCAAGGTCAATGGTGTAGCAGCTAATCTGCATTCGCCCATTAAAGAGAATGACATCATAGTGGTTGAGGAGTCTACGGCCGGCGAAGCTGCTCATATGACAATAGGCGAACTGCCGGAGTACAAGGCGATACTTACGATAAACGTCAACGGCAACAGTGTGGATCTCCCCAAGTATGCTTCCGTCAACGGTACACTTCAGTCGGAATATTATGATATAGTAAGCGATGATGTGATAGAGATCCTTGATTATTATACGGTATCGCAGATAGAGACCTTCATGGATATAACAGTGGCACCTGACAGCGTATGCATGGTGAATAATTCTCCTGCCGATGAGGATACCAAGGTATATGAGAATTTTACCGTATCATGGGAGGTTACGGACGGGAACTTTGATGGCAGTGCATATGTGCCGACCAATTATGTGGAGGAAGTGATAGAGAAGGATATCGATGAGGACGAAGTAAAATCTGTGGAGCGTCCGGCGTTCAATATATCTGTCATGGTAAACGGCAAGCCGATTGAGCTTAAGGGCAAGAGCAGGTATGTATTCGTGGATGTATTCGATGAGATAGACTTTGACAGGACTAAGGCCAAGGGTACGCTCATAACGACCATTAACGGGCACAATGCCGAATATATGGAGCAGTTGCATGGCGATGAGAATATAGAGATATACTGGGATAAGGAAAGAAAATCATGAGAATGTGTCCCATAGCCAGCGGAAGCAGCGGTAATTCCATATATATCGGAAGCGAGAGAACTCATCTGTTAGTAGATGCGGGGATAAGCAAGAAGAAGATCGAAGAGGGGCTTAAGACGACGGGACTTAAGGGCGGAGATATAGATGCGATACTGATAACTCATGAGCATGCCGATCATATTCAGGGGCTTGGGGTATTCGTACGCAAGTATCCCGTGCCAATATACGGTACTGCGGCCACTCTTAAGCAGATCCAGCTTAATCCCACTCTGGGATATATACCGCCGGAGCTGTTCGTAGAGATCACTCCGGACAGGGATTTTACGCTGGGTGACATTAGTGTCAGTTCCATGAGGGTTTCCCATGATGCGGCAGACCCTGTGGCATACAGCTTTGATGGAGGCGGCAAAAGGATCGCGATAGCTACGGATATGGGCATATATGATGACTACGTGGTGGAACATCTTAAGGGGATGGATGTGCTCCTATTGGAGGCCAATCATGATATCAGGATGCTGCAGGTAGGTCCCTATCCATACCAGCTTAAGCAGAGGATACTGTCGGAACGCGGACATCTCTCCAATGAGACAGCGGGAAGACTTCTAAGCGATATCGCCTGTGACAGGTTAAGTACCATAGTATTAGGACATTTAAGTAAGGAGAATAATCTGCCTGAGCTTGCCTATGAGACTGTAAGACTTGAGATAGAGGCCGGAGATAATGAATACCATGCCAATGATTTTGAGATGATCGTGGCTAAGAGAAGCGAACCGACCTGTATTATCGAACTGTAGACTTAAAGGACAGACCGCTGCTGCATGATAGATCCTGGCGGATAAAAAGGGGGATAAATAAAAGCGGTTAATATAAGCCGAATATATAAAGACATAAGGAGTATATGTGAGTAAGAGATATAAGGCAATTCTGTATGATATGGACGGAACGCTGGTACCGATGGATATGAAGGAATTTACGGACGGATATTTTGAGCTTTTAGCTAAGAGGCTGGCGCCCTACGGGATACCTGCGGATAAGCTCATCGCATCCGTATGGAAGGGTACGGCGGCCATGGTCCGTAATGACGGAAGCCGAAGTAATCTGGATGCGTTCTGGGAATGCTTCTATAGGGAGACCGGAGTGACCGATAAGGGCATAATGGCAGAGTGTGATGACTTCTATTGTAAGGAATTTAAGGATGCCAGGATGTTCACGCAGGATAATCCATATGCGGTAAAGGCAGTGGAATTATCCCGTAAAAAGGCTGATTTAGTGGCACTTGCCACCAATCCTTTGTTCCCTATGGTCGGGCAGGTGACGCGTATGGGCTGGGTAGGGCTTAAGCCGGAGGATTTTGACCTTGTGACTTCATATGAGTCAGACAGCTATTGTAAGCCCAATCCGAAGTATTTTGAGACCGTATGCGACAGACTTAAGGTATCAGCGTCAGAGTGCCTTATGATAGGCAATGATGAGGAAGAGGATATGTATGCTGCATGTACTCTTACGGGAATGGACGGATATCTTGTGACGGATACGATGATAGCAAGCAAGGAGCATCCGTGGGATGGCCCTAAGGGTACGTTCGCGGATCTGATAAAATTGCTTGAGGACCTGTAGGATACGCTTGTCCGGAAGCATAAGCGCATAAGCGGAATATAATAATATAGCGGTCAGGAGAACAGATAATAATGAAAAAGACAATAATCACTGTAGTAGGGCATGATGCAGTCGGGATAATCGCAAAGGTATGTACATATCTTGCAGATAACGGGATCAATATACTGGATATCTCGCAGACCATTGTACAGGGATGGTTCAATATGATGATGATAACAGACTTTTCCGCTGCCACCAAGGCCTTCGGGGATATCGCATCGGAGCTTGAGAAGCTCGGTGAGGATATCGGAGTACAGATCAAGTGCCAGAGCGAGGATATCTTCTCGGCAATGCACAGAATCTAAGCCATATGATCCATGTGTCGTAATTCCCATATAATACGACTGACTTGGTGTATGAACTATATGATACAGAAAGAGCAGAGTAAATGACATGGTTAATATATTTGAGGTAGAAGAGACTAATAAGATGATCGAGCGGGAGAATCTCGATGTGAGGACCATCACATTGGGGATAAGCCTGCATGACTGTATATCGGATGATATTACGAAGCTGTGTGACAATATATTCAATAAGATCACAACGGTTGCGAAGGATCTTGTGAAGACCGGTGAGGATATATCCACGGAGCTTGGAGTACCTATAGTCAATAGGAGGATATCCGTTACCCCTATAGGGCTTATCGGAGCATCTGCCTGCAGGAGCACGGAGGATTTCGTGAAGATAGCGCTTACGCTTGATAAGGCGGCTAAGGCAGTCGGGGTTAATTTTATCGGAGGATATACGGCACTTTCAGCCAAGGGTATGACTAAGGCAGAGGAATTGCTCATACGCTCAATACCGGTGGCTCTCTCATCCACGGAGAGGATAATGAGTTCCGTCGTGCTTGGTTCTACACGTACAGGTCTTAATATGGACGGTGTAAGGCTGATGGGCGATATCATCAAGGAGACGGCTAAGGCTACTAAGGACAGTGATTCCATAGGCTGTACTAAGCTTGTGGTACTGTGTAATGCACCGGATGACAATCCTTTTATGGCTGGAGCATTCCACGGCGTGACCGAGACCGATTCCATAATCAATGTGGGAGTAAGCGGCCCGGGAGTGGTCAAGCATGTGCTTGGAAGCGTGAAGGGTGAATCCTTCGAGGTTCTGTGTGAGACTATCAAAAAGACTGCGTTCAAGGTGACAAGGGTAGGGCAGCTTGTGGCAAAGGAGGCCAGCAGAAGACTGGGTATTCCCTTCGGAATAGTGGATCTGTCGCTAGCGCCTACGCCTGCGATCGGAGACAGTGTTGCGGATATACTCTGTGCCATGGGACTGGAGCAGACCGGAGCGCCGGGAACCACCGCAGCGCTTGCGCTTCTTAATGATCAGGTCAAGAAAGGCGGTGTGATGGCATCATCCTATGTGGGTGGGCTGTCAG
>CAJONG010000009.1 GCA_905235845.1 uncultured Lachnospiraceae bacterium | reverse complement strand
CCGGAGACAGCGCCGTCGATAGTTACGACAGCTGCGTCAACAATAGCGACTCTGCCGATTCCGCTTATAACGTATGCGAACTCTGCCATAACCGCACCGACAGTTATACAGCCTGCAACCGTACGGCAGGCAGCAGCCGGAGAAGATATTGCAGCGGCAGTCAAGGACACCACGCCTGCCAAGGATAGTGCCGATCTTGCGCCAAAACCCGAAGTGATCAGGAATAAGATCGATAAGATCGAAGAAAATGCTGTCCCGTTAGCCGGAAATATTGATATCTCTGATGGTACAACAAGTGATAAAGTCGCTATTGCGATCAATATATTACTGATCCTGCTTCTGTCGTCAGGAATTGTGTATGTGATATACAGGTACAACAAGAGGACGGAAAATAATTAAAAAAAACCTATTGACAGGATATGATCAGTAGGATATAATCAACTCAACAAGGAAAACATATAATTCCTATCAGCAAAGTAGGAATTATGAAAAACAAAGAAGAAACCCGTAGTTATGATCATAGATTAATTAAGAAGGAGGTAATCAATTATGGGAAAAATTTATGAAAGCGCATTGGAACTTATCGGGGAAACACCGATCCTTAAGCTGAACGGTTATTCTAAGAAGGCCGGAGTAACAGGGGCTACGCTCTTAGCTAAGCTTGAGTATCTGAATCCGGCAGGATCGGTTAAGGATCGTATCGCTCTTGCAATGATAGAGGATGCGGAGAAGAAGGGACAGCTTAAGCCCGGAGCAACTATCATAGAGCCTACGAGTGGCAATACCGGTATCGGACTTGCTGCCGTAGCAGCAGCCAAGGGATACAGAGCAATACTTACACTTCCCGATACAATGAGTGTGGAGCGTCGTAACCTCTTAAAAGCATATGGAGCAGAGCTTGTGCTTACAGAAGGTGCTAAGGGCATGAAGGGTGCGATAGCTAAGGCCGAAGAGCTTAAGAATGAGATAGAGGGTTCGGTAATACTCGGACAGTTCGTTAATCCGGCTAACCCCGCTATTCATAAGGCTACAACAGGTCCTGAGATCTGGGAGCAGACAGACGGTAAGGTGGATATATTCGTAGCAGGTGTAGGTACAGGCGGTACTATCACAGGTGTGGGTGAGTACCTTAAGGAGAAGAATCCGAATGTGAAGATAGTTGCAGTAGAGCCTGCTACAAGTGCCGTTCTCTCTACAGGACAGGCAGGCGCACATAAGATTCAGGGTATCGGTGCAGGATTTGTGCCGGATGTACTCAATACTTCAGTATATGATGAGATCATAACCATAGAGAATGAAGATGCATTCGCAGAGGGCAAGGCTTTCGCAGTAAGCGAGGGAATACTCGTAGGTATATCATCAGGTGCAACTCTTAAGGCAGGTACTATACTTGCTGCAAGACCTGAGAATGCAGGCAAGAACATTGTGGTGCTTCTGCCCGATTCAGGTGACAGATATCTGTCTACACCGTTATTTAATAGCTAAATACCACTTCTTTGTTTTTCCTTACAGGTCTGTGTATCCTGTTCACAGACCGGGGGTATGGGCGTGGCTTCCACACGCCCATGCCAATACGATGCTCTAGCCGCCGGCATGGCATAGGTTTGCAAAACTGAAGTTGCAGGTTCGAATCCTGCGAGCATCATCAAAGGCTTTCATGTACTCACATATGTGATAAGTCTTGATAAGTATTCGGGATAATATATCTAATTGCATAGATTGCAAGGTGTGATAACGGGATATTTGGATATATAACGGAACCGTTATATTTTTTTGCGCATGGAAACCATACCTGATCCGTGTAGTTAATATGAAATTAAATGTATTATGAGGTCATTGTGTGGGAAAAATCGGATATTCTTATGAACAGCTTCAGAAGTCGCATCCATGCTTTGGAGGACACGTCAACAATGCGGGCAGAATACATCTGCCGGTAAGCCCGGGATGTAATATAGCATGCAGATTCTGTGACAGAGTAATTAATGATGTTGAGGACAGACCGGGTGTGACATCCAGGGTTCTTAAGCCCGAGGAAACAATAGAGATACTGTCCAAGGCATTAGAACTGTGTCCGGATATTCATGTGGCGGGTATAGCCGGTCCGGGTGATACACTGGCTACCGATTATGCAATAGAGACATTCAGACTTGTTAAAGAGGCATATCCTCATCTGATCAAGTGCATGAGTACCAATGGACTATTGCTGCTTGAAAGAGCGGATGAGTTGATAGATATAGGAATTGATTCTCTTACGGTTACAGTCAATGCGGTTGATCCTGAGATCGAAGCTAAGCTCAATAAATACATTATATATCATGGTGTCAGATATGATGGAGTTGAAGGCGCCAAGATACTTATAGAGAATCAACTTAAAGGTATACGTAGAGTTGCTGATGCGGGAATGACGATCAAAGTCAATACGGTACTTGTTCCGGAGATAAATGGAGATCATATCGAGGCGATTGCTGAGGCGGTAGCCCGTGCAGGAGCGGATATATACAACATAATTCCGCTGATACCTCAATATGAATTGTCAGGATACAGAGCACCATCCTGTGCGGAGATAGATTCCGCCAGAGAAATAGCAGGCAGATATATTGATGTATTCAGACACTGCCAGCATTGCAGGGCAGATGCGGCAGGAGTACCCGGAGTATCTGAATTCGGTGATAGGATATATCAAAGAAGGATAAATGTTAAGGAGACTTTTTCACATGGCTGACAGTTATAGAATTGCTGTGGTGTCTAATAATGGAGTGAGTATTGATGAGCACTACGGGCGAGCAAGAAAATTCTATATATATGATGTGATCGAAGATGAGAATTATACAGAGGTTGGTATCAGAGAATTAATACCTGCATGTGTCGAGGGCTCTCATGATGATAAGACTCTTGAATCAAGAGCCAAGACCCTAAATGATTGCAGGTATGTGATAGCTGCAAGGATTGGCCCCGGAGCATTAAGATCATTGGAGGCTGAGGGAATAGAAGGCTATGAGTTTACCGGTGATATTGATGAGGCAATAGACAAACTGGTTAGATATAAACAAGCACAGGAATTGTTTGAATAATATTAACTGACACAGAAAGGAAAGACAGAAATGAGTGAATTAAGACAGATCGCGATCTATGGTAAGGGTGGTATAGGTAAATCAACCACAACACAGAATCTGACAGCAGGTCTCACAGAGCATGGTAAAAAGGTAATGGTAGTGGGATGTGATCCCAAAGCGGATTCCACCAGATTACTTTTGGGCGGACTGGCTCAGAAGACGGTGCTCGATACGATCAGAGAAGAGGGAGAGGATGTAGCGCTTGACAAGATAATGAAGGAAGGATTCGGCGGTACAAGATGTGTGGAATCAGGAGGCCCGGAGCCAGGCGTAGGCTGTGCCGGAAGAGGTATCATTACATCCATCGGGATGCTTGAGAATCTGGGAGCATATACGGATGATCTTGATTTTGTATTCTATGATGTCCTTGGAGATGTTGTGTGCGGTGGTTTTGCGATGCCTATTAGGGAAGGTAAGGCTAAGGAGATATATATAGTTGCAAGCGGAGAGATGATGGCACTGTATGCAGCTAACAATATATCAAAAGGAATTGCAAAATATGCTCGTACAGGCGGTGTTCGTCTTGGCGGCATCATATGCAATTCGAGAAATGTAGACAGAGAGCTTGATCTTCTGCGCGCCTTCTCTAAGGAACTCGGAACAAAGCTTTTGTATTTCGTGCCCAGAGATAATATCGTGCAGCACGCAGAGATACACAAGCAGACTGTTATACAGTATAAGCCCGACAGTAATCAGGCCAATGAGTATCGCAATCTTGCACAGGCAGTAATAGAGAACACTGATTTTGCTGTACCGACTCCTATGACTCAGGAGAGACTTGAGGAGATACTTATGGAATACGGCATGATGGATCTGGCAGATGATTATAAGATATAGAGCTGATAATCTGATATATAAGGAAAACAAGGAAAGGATATAGGATTAAGATGGCTAATGCAACACAGGTGGCTGAAGTCGAAATAAGGGATACAAGGCTTAAGTCTATTATGACATTTCATGGTAAGGCTAGCGAATTGCAGGAGTATTCTAGACAGTTAAAAAAGCCCGATAAGGACAGATGTTTCACTCAGTGCAGCGATTGCGCACAGATGTGCGCCGGAACGGTGACCAATCATGTAAGGGGCTCTGCGGTAGTCTATCATTCCCCAATGGGATGCTTCGCCAATATACCGGCGCAGAATGAATCAACACATAATGCTGCAGAGGCAAGAGGTATGGAACCCTTCGATGTAAGAAGTGTCTGCAGCAATATAAGTGAAAAGGATACTATATACGGAGGGTTAAAAAAATTAAGAGATGCGATCACTCTTGCATACGAACGATTCAATCCAACGTGTATATTCATTCAGTCCTCATGCGCGGCAGGTATAGTCGGTGATGATATAGAGAGTGTTGCGGATGAAATGGCAGATGAGCTTGGAATACCTATAGTTCCGGTATTCTGCGAAGGCTTTAAGAGTAAAGCATGGTCAACGGGATTCGATGCCGGATACCATGGAATCCTGCGAAAAATAGTTAAAAAACCTGAAAAAAGGCAAAAGGATCTGGTGAATATTTTCAATTTCCTTGGAACTGACACATTCACTCCAATGCTTAAGAAGCTTGGATTAAGACCGAATTACCTTGTTCCGCTTGCAGATCTTGAGACTCTGCAGACTATGACGGAGGCAGCATGCTCAACAGAAGTATGTGAGACGCTGGGAACGTATATCACTACTGTACTTGAAGAGGAATATGGTGTGCCTAAGGTTCATGCCCCGTCGCCATATGGGATGAAATGGACCGATGATTGGTATCGGGAGATCGCACGACTGACAGGTAAGTCAGATATAGTTGAGCAGATGATAGAAGAGGAGCATAAGCGTATTGAGCCGGAACTTGAGGAACTTAGGAAAGAGCTTAAGGGTTTGAAGGTATATATCTATGCGGGCGATTCATATGCGCATAACCTGGGCAGTCTGGTGTCAGATTTGGGAGTGGAGATAGCCGGTATGACCACACTTCATCATGATATGAGAGTGGATGGTGAGGATGCCGAATATTCTACTTTGCAGGAGATGATAGATGTTGCCGGTGATATAGAAGTAACTGTATGTAACAAGCAACCATATGAAGTGCTTAAGCAGCTTAAGAGAGTCAATCCGGATTTCTTAATAGTCAGACACATGAATATGACGATACTTGCAGGTAAATTAGGGATTCCATGTATATTTGAAGGTGAGATCAATGTGAGCGCAGGATATGATGGGTTACTACTAACCGGCAGACGTATTAAGGATCTTCTGAAGGCTAAGAAGCTGCTTGGCACATTGGCAGAATACAATGAGTTCCCATATACGGACTGGTGGCTTGAACAGGAGGCTGATTTTATATGAGTTCAATTATACAGGAAGCAAAATTCACATGTGCACTGGGATCGCAGCAGACGGTACTTGGCATACAAGGTGCTGTACCTGTGATACATGCCGGGCCGGGCTGTTCTCAGAGGCAATTTACATACCTGGCCAATGGTTCGGGATATCAGGGTGAGGGTTATGCCGGAGGAGGTCAGATAGCATGTACCAATTCATCCCAGACAGAGGTCGTATTTGGCGGTGAGAAGAAGCTGTCCACACTGCTTGACAGTGCCTTTAAGGTTATGAAGGCAGATCTGTATGTGGTACTTGCCGGATGTACGGCAGGTATAGTGGGAGATGATGTTAAGCAGGTAGCATACGATCATTCTACCAAGGATCACCCGGTAGTAGGAGTGGATACATCGGGATTCAGAGGCAATAACTACAAGGGTCACAATATTGTGATCGAAGGAATAATCGACCAGCTTCTTGAGGAAGCAGAACCGAATGTACGTAAGGGACTTGTCAACGTATTCTCTGTAGTACCTAATCAGAATCCATACTGGAGAGGAGATCTTGAAGAGATCAAGCGTATCCTGGAGGGTATCGGGCTTGAAGTTAACATTCTGTTTGGTTATGACAGTGCAGGTGTGAAGGAATGGTATGATATTCCCAATGCTGAGCTTAATATCGTTCTGTCCCCGTGGGTAGGACTGGGAGCAGCCAAGCTTTGTGAGAGAAGATTCGGAACACCATATCTGCATTATCCTGTACTTCCTGTAGGACTCAAAGACACTTCAGCTTTTTTAAGAGAGGTTGCAAGGACACTTTCACTTGAAGAGAAGAAGGTCGAAGAATACATACAGAGGGAAGAAAAACGTTATAAAAAATATTTTGTGAGTCTGGGCGATGTATTTACGGATTTTGCAGCATATCTTCCGTATGATCTGTATGTGATAGATGACAGTGCTTACGGGCTTGGTGTGGCAAGATTTTGTGCAAGAGAGCTCGGAATGATTCCACAGGCTTTTTTTGATATAGATAATCCCCCGCAGTCAGCGTTGGATACCATTAATGCAAGCCTTAAAGAGATTGACGAAACCTGGGAAGGTAAGGTGATAGCCGAGCCTGACAATGCAATAATCCGCGATGTGATAAAGCAACGTATAGATATAAGGCAGACCAAATCCTTAATAATCGGCAGCAGTTGGGATAAGCAGCTTGCTGCGGATACTGACAATATTCTGGTATTCCATAGTGCGCCGATCACAGATGCAGTAGTGCTTAATAAGACTTATGTCGGGTATAACGGGGGGCTTACACTGATACAGGATATTTATACAGGGGTATTCAATAAGAGACCCGTAAGTAATCTTACACATGGAGAGACCAAACGTGAAAGAATCACATACAAAGCCGCTACGGGTGGCAATTGCAACTGATGATGGGATTACGAGCAATGTTAGATTCGGAGAACTGACAAAGTTATATATATATGAGTACGATGAGAGTCTGGAAAGATTCGAGTACGTTCAGACGCGGAGTGCACCTAATGTACATACTTCTTCGAAAGCAATAACCAATATATATGACACTGAACATGAAGTATTTATCAGACCTGCAAATGATCACGAAGTTAATACTGGCTGTGTTACCGGAGGAGCAGGCGGATGCTCGGGAGGCAATGGGAAGGGTTGTCACGATGACGAGTATATGACCGAGCTGGTCAACACATTAAAGGATTGCAGTTATCTGCTTGTTAGGAAGATAGGACCGAGACCATCCCGCATATTATTGCGTGAAGGAATATCTACACTTGAGAAAGGAGGAGAGATCGATGAAAGTCTGTTGAAGCTGTCATCATATGTAACTAAGAAAAAAAGGGCAATGACTAAGAGAAGCGTTGACCCTGTATCAGATGACAAGGAGGAGTAACGTACAAATATACTTTATGGTACGTGAAGAAAAAATTATGAAAAAAACACTATTAACCAAAAGAACATTAGGAACCGTACTCACGCTCGGATTGACACTGGGTTTGACAGCATGTGGCAGCAGTTCTTCTGCTTCTGTACCGGCAGCTAAGACCGAGACAGCAGCGCCTTCAGATGACTCGACAGCCTCTGATTCGACGGCAGTCTCTGATTCGACGGAAGCATCAGATGATGTCAGGAGCATCAAGATCGTCGGCAAGTCAAGTGAGTATCCGCTGGAATTCATAGATGACAACGGAGAGTGGGACGGATATGAGATAGAGGTATTAAGACTCATAGATGATGCACTTCCTCAGTATGAATTTGAATATGTGGAGGGTAATGACCAGACGTCCAACTATACAGGAGTATCTACAGGAAAGTATCAGGTTGTCTTAAGCAACGCCTTTTATACTGATGAGAGAGCAGCCAATTACAATCTGCCGGCCAATCAGTCAGGTGCATCTCCGCTTGGTTTGATACAACGTACTGAGAACGCAGATATCACATCTCTTGAGCAAGCTGCGGATGCAGGACAGATATTCTCACCATCACTTGCAGGAGATGGTCTTACATATCAGCTTGAGGAGTATAACAGACAGAATCCGGATAATCCGGTTCAATTTGAGTATTCCGACCCCAACAGTTTGTGGACTGATGCAATAGCATTTGTTGCTGAGGGAAGATATGACACAACTATTTTCCCGGCAACTTACTATGAGCAGTTGGTTACAGCCGAAGACGGAAGCTATCATCAGTATGCTGATAAGCTTAGCTTCAAGGCTACAATTCCTTGCCCGACATATTTCGTAATAGCTAAGGATGAGACGGAGCTTTCGGATGCAATAAGTGAACAACTCGGAATATTAAGAGAGAATGGGACTCTTGAAGAAGTGGCCACTAAGTGGTATGGCTTCAATCCATTCGATCTTGACGCAGAACTTGAGAAGTAGGATAGTACCGGCGGGTCGGATAAGATGTTCGGCCCGCTGTATCACAGATAGACGATAATGCAGAAGATAACGATTGAGAAGATAATATATTATTATAAGGGGTCATTGCCGGCACTTGGAACCACCTTTGCCTACGTAATCATATCCATGATAATTGGAACTCTTATCGGTTCACTTATATACAGACTTAAGAATTCAAAGTATAGGATATTCAGGTTGATTGCAAGTCTGTATGTGACTGTAGTCAGGTGTACGCCATCACTTGTCATGCTCTTTTTGGTGTTCTACGGTCTTCCGGTATTGGCCGGAGGAGAAGTGGGAGCATGGATGGAGGAACTGCCGACACTTGTATTCGTATGTATTACGTTCTCTATTTTTATCGGAGCGTCGTCATCGGAGGTGATAAGGGCGGCACTGTCAGCGGTGCCGAAGGGACAGGCAGAAGCGGGGCTTTCTGTTGGTATGAGCAATGCGCAGAGCTTTGTACACATATTATTGCCGCAGATGTTACGTAATGCGATGCCCAATATAGGTAATACAGTGATCTTGCTGATCAAAGAAGGCGCACTCGCCTATACGATAGGTCTGAGGGATGTAATGGGACAGGCTTATTATCTTAGCGGTAGGGAAATGAATGCATATGCAGTCAGTATGTACATCGCACTCACACTTATATATTGGCCTTTAACAATTATTCTTGAGCGTCTGTTTGCGTATATTGAGCATGCGTTGACACCATGGGAACGTAAGAACAGGCATAAGAATAATGATGATGATTCTATGCGGAAGAGGGTTGTCTATGCAGATTGATTATGAATTCATCAGACGGGCTTTACCGGATATAGCAAGATATATACCTGTAACGCTTAAATTGGTAGTGGTTTCTTTTTTAATATCCTTTCCCATCGGTGCATTATTCGCGTGGATCAATTATAAGAAGGTGAAGGGGTTAAGTCAGGTGGTGAAGGCGTATATGTCACTGATCAGAGGAACACCTGTGGTACTCCAGATATATGTGATATATAATGTGACACCATATATTCTTGCTTCGATTTTTGAGAAGATGGGAAGCGAGATCAATGTATACAGACTTGATACGACATGGTATGCATATCTTGCCTTATCGTTGTCATCTACGGTTACAATAGCTGAGGCGCTTAGGGCGGGACTGGAGACAGTGAATAAAGGTCAGTTCGAAGCCGGGTTGTCAGTAGGATTAAGCGCAAAACAGGCATTGTGGCATATTGTTTTTCCACAGGCACTTACAACTGCTATGCCGGTTATTGGCAACGTGACGGTAGAACTGACCAAAGCAACCTCTTTGGCTTTCATAATGGCAGTAACTGAGATTACGGGAAGAGCTAAGATAATCGGTGGAAGTGTGCTCAGGTATTTTGAGGCATATATATGTGTATTTATACTATATATATTGATAATCGCCGTCCTTGAGCAGTTATTAAAGCTTTTGGAGCGGAAGATATCTGTATATAGGACAGGTAAACACAATTATATGAGCGTGAAGGCTATATAGAATAATATGGAGATTAACAGAATGTTAAGTGTTAAGGACGTATATAAAAGCTTCGGGGATAATCAGGTGCTTAAGGGAGTCAGTTTCGACGTAGGAGAAGGTGATGTGGTTGCTGTGCTGGGCGCCAGTGGGTCAGGCAAGACAACACTGCTTAGATGTCTTGAATTCTTCGAGCATGCGGACAAGGGAAGCATGGAGCTTGATGGATTGACAGTGGATCTTACGACACATTCCGGTAAATTGACTAAGCAGATCAGGCAGAAGACTGCGTTTGTGTTCCAGAATTATAATCTATTCAATAATAAGACTGCTCTTGAGAATGTTATGTTGGGGCTGACCGTTGCAAGAAAAATAAATAAGGCTAAAGCTAAAGAGACGGCGGTTGCGGCACTTACTAAGGTGGGGCTGAAGGACAGGCTTGACTATTATCCTTGTGAATTATCGGGAGGTCAGCAACAGAGGGTAGGAATAGCGAGAGCTCTTGCGGTGAATCCTAAGATCATATACTTTGACGAACCGACATCCGCGCTTGATCCGGAACTTGTCGGTGAAGTACTTGACACGATCAAGCAGCTTGCAAGAGAAGGTACAACGATGGTTGTTGTGACACATGAGATGAGTTTTGCCAGAGATGTAGCAACTAAGGTCATATATATGGATGATGGCGTAATACTGGAGCAGGGTAAGCCGGATAAGATATTCACAAGGCCGGACAATGAGCGCACAAGAAAGTTCCTGGCAAGATATCTGCAGGACTTTGACTACAATATATGATGAATGAAGCGTATGCCGAACATGACATAAAACTTTGCTGAGTAACTTTAGTATGAAAGAAGAAAGTATAACACGGTTAATCCGGAATGATATGAGAAGGGCTCTTGGATGTACCGAGCCGGGGATCATTGCTCTTGCCTGTGCTAAAGCTGCGCGTATAGCCTGCGGTAAAGTAAGGGAAATCGAGGTGTCAGTTAATTCCGGAATATACAAGAATGCCTATTCCTGTGGAATACCCGGAACGGATCTTACCGGTAATAAATATGCTGCGGCTCTCGGTGCACTTGCAGGAGATCCGGATAAGGGGCTTATGTCGCTTGAAGGTATTAGTAAGGATAGCGTGAGTGAGGCTGCCGAGTTGCTGGCAGGAGATAATGTTAAGATCGTCCTGAATGATATCAGCCCCAGGATATATGTTGATGCAATTGTGTATACAACGGAATCTAAGGGACATGTGCGAATAGAAGGCGATCATACTTTTTATTCACTCATGGAAAGGGATGATAATGTCCTTTTTGAAAGAGCCTATGAGGAAGAATCAGTAGAAGAGAGCGACATGACATCAATGACATTCGATGAGATGCATATGTATGCTGATTCTGTCCCATACGAGAAGATATCTTTTATAGAAGAAGCACTTGAAGTTAACAGCAGACTTGTTAGTGAGGGTTTAAGCTGGAATAGATGCACAGTAACAAAGGCATTGAAACAGTCAGGATACAGTAATGCGGTCATTAATACCTCAGCAGCGATAGAAGCGAGATTTCTCGGAGCAGCGTCTCCGGCTATGAGCATTACCGGAAGCGGAGCACATGGTATCATCTGCACGGTCCCGCTTATAGCGGAAGCAGATGATAGGAATATCGGGAAGGAGAGGCTTGTAAGATCAATAGCGCTTAATTACCTTGTGACTATGTATGTAAAAGAATGTTCAGGTAAACTGTCAGCATTCTGCGGTTGCGGTGTAGCGGGAGGACTTGGTCTGGCATATGCCCTTCCGTTCTTAAGGAGAGAATCCAAAGATATCTCTCAAAAAGCATTTTTTAACATGGCCTCTTCCATAACAGGTATGATATGTACAGGGGGGAATCAGGCATGTGCTATGAAAGGAATTGCTGCTGTTGAAGCTGCATATACGGCTGCCAGGATTGCCGAGGCAGGTGCGGCAGTTGAGCAGCCCACAGGAATACTTGCACCAAGCATTGAAGAGACTGCATGGAATGTTGGCAGAATAGCAGACCCCGGAATGATCGCCACGGATAAGACTATCATTGGTATCCTAAGGGGGAAGGATCTGCCTGAAAATGAATATATAATCTGATGATGGCTGTATTGACAGCATCTTGCTTTTACAGTTCTTGTTTCCCCGGATTTTCATTTTGCATTTTTCGGCATTTTTATTTTGTATTTTTCGGCATTTTCATTTTGCATTTTTCGGATTTGTCATTTTTTTAAGTGTACTTTTGATGAAGTGCTACAGACAGCCGACAGTGTCGGAGGAAATATGTCACAAGATCTTCTGTGTACATGCAGGGGTGGGTTATGTGCCACCGCATCGGACAGAAAGTGTGCAGAGGTATTCAGAAAAAGCAGAGAATAAAACAAATAAAATACAGTTGACATATGAATATATATAGTTTATTATTTTAGACAACTAAACTATATTAAACCTACTGATATAGTAGGAATATATCCTTTGACAATATTGAAGTTGTACCCGTGAGAGGATCTGACATGAGTAAAGTCAACAAAGAGAGACTTTTTAATACATTCAAGGAGTTAGTTGAGATAGATTCGCTCACATACGGTGAGCGTAAGATTGCGGACGCCGTTATGGGAAAACTTAAAGCTCTTGGTTTTTCAATATATGAAGATGACAGCGCTGCCATGACGGGCTCTGATGCCAGTAATATTCATGCGATACTGCCGGGAGAGAAAAATGACGGTGAGAAACCGGTGCTTTTTATGGCGCATATGGATACTATGCAGTAAGTGCTTAAACAGACAGGAGGAGTAAGATTATGAGTAAAAGAGTTAAGGACGTATCACAGACTAAGATAGTATATTGCGCGCTTATGGCGGCGATAACCTGTATCGCAACAATGGTAATAAGAGTACCGTCCATCGGAGCCGTGGGCTATGTCAATATAGGTGACACGGCGGTGCTTATCTCGGCATGGCAGATAGGCGGAGTATATGGAGCTTTAGCAGCGGGAGTAGGGTCGGCTCTTGCTGATCTGCTTGCCGGATATGCATATTATGTACCGGGAACTTTTATCATCAAGTTCCTTATGGCATTCGTAGCATCAATTCTTATAGGAAGGACCGGAAGACATTTTGCCGAAGAAAGCAAAGTTAAGTGGATGACAGCACATATAGTATCGGGTGTAGCCGCAGAGCTTATCATGATCACGGGTTACTTCTTCTATAAGGCTCTGATACTTGGTAAAGGCTTTGCAGCGGCAGTACCGTCAGTCTTTACCAATACCGCACAGGCCATCACCTGCCTTATCACAGCCATAGCCGCAGCGATATTGCTTAAGAAGGCTAATTTTAATGTAGGATGAACAGCTTCCAATAGAAAAACAGAAAAAAGAAATTACAAAGAAGCCTTGACAGAGGCTTCTTTTTGTACTAAAATAAATTGCGTACAATAAAATAGTAAACAATCTTATATAATTTATTCAGAGACAGGAGGAAATAAAATGACTGATAAAGAGCTAGTAATGTTAAGGAAAAGCGTTCGTACCTATGATGGTAATGCCTTAAGTGAGGAGGATAAGAAGAGGATAACGGATTATATGTCACAGTGCACTGATCCGTATGATATTCCCGTTGAATATCGTCTCCTTGATGCGAAGGAGTATGGACTTACATCTCCCGTCATAGCTGATGCCAAAACTTATATTGCGGGCAAGCTAAGACGTACGGCACATGCAGAGGAAGCATTCGGATATTCTTTTGAGAAGCTTCTGTTATATGCATGTTCCATCGGGCTTGGTAATGTGATAATCGGCGGGACCATGAACAGGGATGCCTTCGAGAAGGCAATGGAACTTGGCAGTGATGAAGTGATGCCGTGTGTATCTCCGCTGGGCCGTGCAGCCGATAAGCGTTCGGTTAAGGAATCTCTGATGCGTAAGGGTATCAGAGCGGATTCAAGGCTTAAGGATACTGAACTTTTTTTCACAGACAGCTTTGACAGGCCTGTGACTGAGACCGAAGTCGGAGAGCTTAAGGATGCGTATGAAATGGTAAGGTGGGCGCCCTCCGCAGTCAATAAGCAGCCATGGAGGCTTGTAAGGATCGGAGATAAGATGCACTTTTATGAGAAGAAGAGCAGGGGCTACATAGACGCTACCGGCTTTGATATGCAGAAGATAGATATGGGAATAGCCTTATATCACTTTGAGCTGGGTGCCAAAGCAGCAGGCTTTACGCCGGTGTTTGAGATAAATGAGCCCGATCTTATCCATCCGGCGGACACGGAATATATCGCCACCTATATAATCAATTAGCAGAGAATAAGTAAGTGCAGGATAGGCAGGATTCGGGACAGGACTAAGAGATACAGGAGACAAAAAGGAAAGTACAGGGTGTGTTCATGGATAAGGAATTCGATATACAGGAGTATATGACTAAGGGTGTTGAGACTGTGGTAAGGGATGCGATGAGAGCAACTCTTAAGAATCCCAAGGAGAGTCTTTATATGGTAAAATTCGCCGCATCCAGCAAAGCGGCATCCAAGAAACGTAAGGAGGCTGAGAGAAAAGGCGAACACATACCGCCCTTTTTAATAGCCAGTATCACAAGTAACTGCAATCTTCACTGTGCAGGCTGCTATTCACGCTGCAATCATGCTACAACGGATGAAACGCCCGTAAGCCAGCTTAAGGGTGAAGAATGGCTTAAGATATTCGATGAAGCGGATGAACTTGGTATAAGCTTTATCCTCTTAGCAGGAGGCGAACCCATGCTTCGTCCTGATGTGATAGATGCGGCAGGTAAGAAGCAGAATATCCTTTTTCCCATATTTACCAACGGAACGTATATGAATGAAAGATATCTTAAGCTCTTCGATGAATGCAGGAATCTTATCCCTGTCATGAGTATAGAGGGTGATAAGGAACATACAGACCTAAGAAGGAGTGAAGGTGTATACGATAAGCTTATGGAGAATATGGATGCCCTAACTGACAGAGGTGTCATATTCGGGGTATCTGTCACTGTTACGACTGAGAATATAGATGTGGTGACATCGGATTCCTTCATAAAGACTCTAGAAGATAAGGGCTGCAAAGCAATCATATATGTGGAATATGTTCCCGTAACGGAAGAAAGCAAGGAGCTTGCGCCGGGTGATGATGATCGTGAATACATGTTAAGAGAAATCAGGCGGCTTCGCAAGGAATATACGGGCATGGTGTTCGTGTCATTCCCCGGAGATGAGAAAAGCTCCGGCGGATGCATAGCTGCAGGGCGGGGATTTTTCCATATTAATTCCCACGGTGGGGCGGAGCCGTGTCCATTCTCGCCCTATTCGGATATCAATGTGAGGGAGTCTTCGCTAAGGCAGGCGCTAAGATCCAAGCTGTTCACAGCGTTAAGAGCAGGAGATATCCTTGCGGATGACCATGCCGGCGGATGTGTGCTGTATGAGAAGAGGAATGAAGTGGAAGCGTTGCTGGCACAGTGAAAGTCATATATCATTCTCATTACTGTCATATTCAGTTAAGATATACGTCAGTTGTGATATATGTCTATCGTGATATATATCTATCGTGATATAGCCTGATCAACTCACCGGGGCTTGAGACTATCGCATCTGCGTGATTGCCTTCAAGCTCTTTCCTGTCTCTGAAGCCCCAGAGTACACCGACAGTGAACATGCCTGCGGCTTTACCGGTCTTCATATCCGTGGATGTATCGCCTACATACATCATATCTTCGGGCTTCTCTCACAGTATATCCGCTATGTGGAGCGCTCCGTCAGGCGCAGGCTTACGGGGCATATCTTTAACATTGCCCTGAATGTACTCAAAAAGATCATATCCGTACAGCTTATTGACAACCTCTATGGCCTGTCTGTGAGGCTTGTTGGACAGTACGGCAAGCTTGATCCCTTTTTTCTTTAATTCCTTAAGAGTCTCAGGCATTCCGTCATATGCCCTGATGTTGTAGTCTGCATGCTCTGAGAAGGTCTGGCGGTATGCTGCCCTAAGCTCATCATAGCGGCTGCATGTGGTATCACCGTCCGCTATGAGCATTCGCCTTACAAGCTCATCCGCCCCGTCGCCCACGAAGTAGCGGAAGCGGTCCCTCTCAAAGGGCGCAAGTCCAAGCATCTGCAGAGCAAGATTGCCGCTATATGATATTGAATCAAGTGTATCGGATAAAGTTCCGTCCAGATCAAAGATAATTCCCATGGGTATGTTAATCCACCATGCCGAGCACATTGTGCGAGGCTCGCGAGGCGAATTTCAGATTCGCCAGACAACACGATGTTGTCTGGTCTGTTTGCAAGTACACGGATGTACTTGCAGACCCTCGCGATAAGGCGATTTGGGCTCGGCACAAATCGCTGTGTGAAAAATATGATATCAATCATATTTTTCACACTAAGCTCCTGACTGTTGTGTTTGGTCGGGTTATTATATCATAAATTCCGGCGCTCGGCATCCCTGCCTCGCTTTTTTCCGAAATTTATTGTATAACATCGTGTTATATCATAAATCTTATATAAGAAAAACGGTCGTGGACTAGAAGAGCTCCACGACCGCTTTTTTCTGAAGTTTGCCGATAGTTTTTTCTGCTATGGCCGAATACATTCGGTATGCAAGATTACGATCCGTTACGTACTTCTCTTCAACGAGTATTCCCCAACCTGCAAAAAAGCTTCCGTCATTACAACTGATTATGTAGTTCATGGATTGATCCTCCTTTCTCTTTGATTTATCGTAATATAACACCGCAATTTACTAAAATCAACTAAAATAGTTGACATAAATTTCAAACAAAGAGCATAAATTATGTAAAATCTGCCCATTATGAAAAACAAAACCTCTTATTTGGTTAAAATACACAATTTCTACAGACTAAAATTGTGCAATATTACTAAAGAATGTATCAGTGATCATACAGTAAAAATCAGTGACTTAAGTCTCTTTTTATCATTGGATATAGAATTTTAATGGTATTATCATATATAACTGCGTTATAATATATCCGTTGGGAACAGTTCATCCGGTATATCGCTCCGAGATCATATGACGGAGGGAGTCATTATCGGACAGGGAACAGTGACGGCAGATATAATGGAATAAGAGATAAGAGAGGCTATTACGATGTATTATTATGATTCAACATATATATATTTAATACTGGGAGCGGTCATTACCCTTGCAGCAAGCGGATATCTGCAACATACATATAATAAGTACAAGTTCCTGCATAACAGCAACGGTTATACAGGCGAACAGGTAGCGGAGATGATCATAAGGTATGAGAATCTTCAGGGAGTAGGTATAGGACAGGTGGCAGGTGATCTCACCGATCATTATGATCCTAGGAATAAGCGGGTGTGTCTGTCGGGAAGCGTATATGGAACCGCAACCATAGCTTCGGCAGCGGTAGCGGCACATGAGTGCGGACATGCCATCCAGCATAAGGAAGGGTATGCGCCCTTAAGATTCAGGAGTGCGCTTGTACCTTATGCCAATATCGGTTCTAAGCTTGGCATACCGATCATACTGCTCGGATGGTTCTTCGGACTTGACTTCCCCACAAGAAGCGGTGGGGTATTAAGCGTAGCAACCATCGGTATATGGGTATTCTCCCTTGCCATACTCTTCCAGATAATTACACTTCCCGTGGAGATAGATGCCAGCAGAAGAGCCCTTGAAGTGATCGCCAGAGAGAATATCTTAGAGGGTAAGGAGCTTGGTGGAGCAAGGAAGATGTTGATAGCTGCCGCACTTACCTATGTAGCTGCCGCGGCATCGGCTGTGCTTCAGCTTATGAGATTGATATTGCTTAACGACAGGAGAAGAAAACGTTGATACAGTAAGAATAATTGGAAAGACGCAGACCGTAGAATCCTATCAGCCTGCGTCTTTATCTTTGATTTTATATTCTATATATCGGCAGCTTAACTTGGATTCTTAATACTTTATAAAAATATGTCATGGATATTGACATATTTTTTTAATGGGTTATAATCGACATATGTCGGAAATAAGAAATGTCACATCGTGACCGGATTGGAGGGAAAATGGCAAGACCGGCAAGAAGCAGAAAAATATGCAGTATTCCCAGATACAGGACATTCGAAGCCAGTGAGAATACAGAGGATGTTGATGTCGAAAAAGCAGGCGCGGTTACTCTGACCTTTGATGAATATGAGGCTATCAGGCTCATAGATTATCTTGGCAGAACGCACGAACAATGTGCGTTGCACATGGGGATATCAAGGACTACCGTAACTGAGATATATGAGAGAGCCAGATATAAACTGTCGGACATGATTGTGAACGGTAAGGGACTTATTATAGACGGAGGCAGTATATCGGTATGTGGTACAGGCATACAGGGAGCATGCTCCGGAGCATGCAGTATGGCTTGTACATCGGATAGAAACTGACAATTGGCATCAGTATATACAGTAAGTATTAGTATAAGGAATGGAGAAAAATATGTCTGAATTACTTAATATCAAGGGTTTGAAAGCAGGTATTGAAGAAAAAGAGATACTACACGGAGTGGATCTTAATGTGGGAGAGGGAGAAGTACATGTGATCATGGGACCTAACGGTGCCGGCAAGTCAACCTTGGGCTCTGTCATAATAGGCGATCCCGGATATGAGATCACAGGCGGAAGCATAAGCTTTGACGGTGAGGACATCACGGGAGAGGATACAGACAAGATTGTGAAGAAAGGGCTTTTTCTGACCTTCCAGAACCCCATAGAGATTTCGGGTATCACCCTAAGCAATTTCATTAAGACGGCGTTAGAGCTCCATACGGGCGAGCGCATCAAGCTGTGGGATTTTAAGAAAAAGCTTAAAGAGACCATGGAAGTGCTTCAGATGGATCCTTCCTATGCGGACAGAGATCTCAATGTAGGCTTCTCGGGCGGTGAGAAGAAGAAAGCAGAGATATTGCAGTTATTAATGCTTCGTCCCAAGCTTGCCATCTTAGATGAGACGGATTCGGGACTTGATGTGGATGCCGTGCATGTGGTGTCTAAGGGAGTGGAAGAGTATAAGAAGCAGGTAGGAGGAGCACTCCTTATAATCACACACAGCACAAGGATACTTGAAGCGCTTAAGGTGGACAGGACTCATGTGCTTGTAGACGGCAGGATCGTGGCAGAAGGTGATGCCGGGCTCATAGAAGAGATCAACAGAGACGGCTTCGAGAGATTTCTGACGGCTTAGAAGGACTCGGAACGGAGATCAATATGAAACCGGAACGGAGATTAGTATGAAAGAAAAGACACAGGTAGATGACATAGACAGAAGTCTGTATGACTTCAGATTCGAAGATAAAGATGCTTATAAGGTTAAGGAAGGACTTACCGAGGCTATAGTTAAGCAGATCTCCGATGAGAAGAGTGATCCCGATTGGATGAGGGAATTCAGACTTAAGGCCTTAAAGATTTATAATGAGACGGATGTACCGGATTGGGGACCGTCTCTTGAGGGACTTGATATTGACAATATTGTCACATATGTACGTCCCAACACGGAGAGGATGCATACAAGCTGGGAGGATGTGCCGGAGGATATCAAGGATACCTTCGACAGACTGGGTATCCCGCAGGCGGAGCGTAAGTCTCTTGCAGGCGTGGGCGCACAGTATGACTCGGAGCTTGTATATCACAATATCAAGGACGATGTGGCTAAGCAGGGCGTCATATATACGGATATAGAGAGTGCGCTTCGGGGTGAATACGGTGATATGATAAGAGAGCACTTCATGAAAGCGGTGCCGCCTACGGATCATAAGTTCGCGGCTCTTCACGGTGCGGTATGGTCGGGAGGCTCTTTTGTGTATGTTCCGGCAGGCGTACATCTTGATATTCCGCTTCAGTCGTACTTCAGGCTCAATGCCAAGGGCGCAGGTCAGTTCGAACACACTCTTATAATAGTGGATGAGGGCGCATATCTGCACTTCATAGAGGGCTGCTCGGCTCCCAAGTATAATGTGGCGAATCTCCATGCAGGCTGCGTGGAGCTCTATATAGGCAAAAATGCGACTCTTAGATATTCCACCATCGAGAACTGGTCCAAGAACATGTATAATCTCAATACCAAACGTGCCATCGTGGAAGAGGGCGGTAAGATAGAGTGGGTATCCGGTTCATTCGGTTCGCATATATCCTATCTCTATCCCATGAGCGTGCTTAACGGTAAGGGTGCAAGAGCGGAATTCACCGGAGTGACATTCGCGGGAGAAGGTCAGAATCTGGATACGGGTACTAAGGTGGTGCATAACGCCGAGGATACTTCTTCTTATATCAATACCCGTTCCATCAGTAAGTCGGGAGGCATCAGTACCTTCAGAAGCTCTGTTATTATTGCTAAGGAAGCTCATGGAAGCAAGTCTGCGGTATCCTGTGAGTCACTGATGGTAGATGACATCAGCCGTTCGGACACAATACCGGCCATGGATATAAGATGTGCCGATGTGGATGTGGGACATGAGGCAAAGATCGGAAGGATAAGTGACGAGACGGTATTCTACTTAATGAGCAGAGGTCTGTCGGAAGAAGAAGCCAGAGCGCTCATAGTCAGAGGCTTCGCAGACAATGTGAGCAAGGAGCTTCCGCTTGAATATGCGGTGGAGATGAACAATCTGATAAGCCTTGAGATGAAAGGAAGTATAGGATGATGGATAATACGAAGAATATACACATTAACAAGCTTCCGGTCAGAACATGGAATAAGCTTAAGATGAATGAAGCGTCTATAGAACTTGGGCCTAAGCCCTCCCAGGCATTATATAAGGATGAGATACCTTCGGGAGTGGACAGGGTATCCGGTAAAGCCATAGGCCCGATGTCGGATATTCCCGTTAATACAGGTCTTGGTGAGGAGTTCGATGCGTATGTAACCGATATGGGAATAAAGTCTGTTGGTTATATCACAGAAGACGGGGTAGAAGCAGATGCGCCGCTATACATCTCATACGGAGGTGTTCGCCATGGGAAGGAAGATGAGCCTGCGACAGATGATAAGATAGGGCTTATTGATTTTACCGTAGGTGAGAAAAGCTCCCTTACCGTGATACAGGATATTGCAGATGATGACAGCAGGGGAGCGTACACCTTCGTACTTCAGAATAAGTATCACATAGCCGAGGGCGGAAGCCTTACGCTTATACAGGTGAACAGGCTTGGTAAAGAGGTGTGCCTGTGTAACGATATAGGCGGATATGTGGCTGACGGAGGGAAGTTCTCACTGATACAGGTAATCCTCGGGGGCGGTGTCAATTACTACGGCTCCAACACAGGATTAACTGGTAATGGAAGCGGTGTAAGCATTGATGTGGCGTATTCGCTTGACGGAGAGGCTTCACTTGATATGAACTATGTGGTTGACCACAGAGGCAGGAATTCGGAGAGTAATATAGGCGTAAGCGGTGTCATGAAGGGAAGCTCGAAGAAGCTTTTCAGAGGGACGATAGACTTCCATAAGGGATGCGCCGGTGCTAAGGGTGCTGAGATAGAGGATGTTCTGTTAATAGATGATACAATAGTCAATCAGACGATCCCGCTTATCCTCTGCGATGAAGAGGATGTGGAAGGCTCACACGGAGCCACCATAGGGCGGCTTGATGAACATCTGCTTACATATATGAAGTCCAGAGGCATAAGCGAGAAGGATGCGTATGTGCTTATGGAGAGAGCTAAGATAGATGCTGTGGCAGGTAAGATAGAAGATGACAGGATCAAAGGCATTATAAGGACCTGTATGGGTGATGAGCCGGAGGCAGAGGTCTGAGATCGCGGATCATCGGATGAATTATAATAAAGGATCAAAAGGTATAAAGGGATATGGAGATCAGTAAATTAGATGACAGCGTGAGGGAGGAATTCCCTCTTATAAGGGATGCGGATATAGCATATCTTGATAACGGAGCGACGACTCAGAAGCCAGAGAGTGTGCTTAAGGCGGTGGATGAGTATTACAGAAAGCATAATGCCAATCCCTTAAGGGGCATATATGACTTAAGTACGGAAGCTACCGAGTGCTATGAGGAATCCCGTGAAGCGGTGGCGGATTTTATAGGTGCAGAGGATGCAGGTGAGATCATCTTCACCCGTAACGCATCGGAGAGCATCAATCTTGTGGCATACAGCTATGGTATGAGTACCTTAAGTGAAGGGGATGAAGTGATAGTGAGCACGGCCGAACATCACAGCAATTTCCTGCCATGGCAGCAGGCGGCCAAGACTAAGGGTGCCAGGGTTGCATTCTTTGATCCCGAAGAGGACGGAAGCTTCGATCTTAATAAACTTAAAAACCTCATAAATGAGAGGACGAAGATATTAGCCATAACCCAGATATCCAATGTCATAGGCAGGATCAATGATATTAAAGCCATGACTGATCTCATACATGAGGCAGGAGGAGTGGCGGTCATAGACGGAGCCCAGGCGGTGGCACATATAGGTGTTAATGTGAGAGAGCTGGGGGCTGACTTCTATGCATTCTCAGGGCATAAGATGTATGCCCCTATGGGGATTGGGGTGCTCTATGGCAGGAAAGAGCTGCTTGATAAGATGCCGCCTTTCCTCTACGGCGGTGAGATGATCGAGTCGGTGACTAAGGAGAGGACGGTATATGCCGAGCTTCCACATAAGTTCGAAGCGGGCACTGTCAATGCAGGCGCGGCTGTAGGACTTAAGGCTGCCATAGAGTTCATAGGCAGGTACGGCTTTGAGCAGATAGTCGCCAGAGAGAATGCGCTGACTGCCAGGGTCGTGGATGCCATGAACGATATGCCCTGCGTGGACATAATAGGCGGCAGGAAAGCATGCAATCATCACGGAATCGTAGCATTCAGGATAGAAGGAGTGCATCCCCATGATGTGGCACAGATATTCGCCGATTCAGGTGTCTGCGTAAGAGCGGGACATCACTGTGCGGAACCTCTTCACAGATATCTGGGAGAGCTTTCGGGGATAAGAGTGCATTCAAGTACCAGATTAAGTGTCGGTATATATAATACGGAAGAAGAGATAGACAGATTCTTGGATGTACTCTCAGGAATAAGAGGTAAGATGGGATATTGAGTATAGATGGGATTATGGATATGAACAATACATTGTATAACGAGATAATCAATGAGCATAATTTAAGACCTTATCATAAGCATGGTCTGGAGGGTGCCAATTACACCTTAGAAGGGGTTAATCCTTCATGCGGAGATGAGATTACTCTGCACTTACGTGTAGAGGATGATATTGTGAAGGATGGTGCCTACGAGGGCGATGGATGCGCTATATCACAGGCTTCCGCAGATATCATGCTGGATATGATCATAGGCAGGACCAAGGATGAAGCCCTTCATCTGAGTGATCTGTTCCTTAAGATGATCAAAGAGGGCATAAGCGAGGAGGAGAAGGAAGAACTGGAAGAAGCGGGGATACTTGAAAGCGTCTCACACATGCCTGCAAGGGTTAAATGCGCAGTGCTCGGCTGGAGGACTATGAGGGAGATGTTCCTCATTCAGACAAAATAATCCAAATATTGACATATTTCACAATGTTACGGAAATCAAGCCTTTTTTATAATGTAACCAAAATAGGGAGACATTATAGAAAAGGCTTTTTTGAATGGAGGAGTATCGATGAGGTACGGTTATTTTGATAACGATAAGAAGGAATATGTGATAGACAGAGTTGATCTTCCCACATCATGGACCAATTATCTGGGTGTGGAGAAGATGGCTGCTGTCGTCAATCATACAGCAGGCGGGTATCTGTTCTATAACAGCCCCGAATATCACAGGATCACCAGGTTCCATGCCAACAGTGTTCCGATGGACAGGCCGGGCTTCTATGTATATCTTAGGGACAATGAGGATGGAGACTACTGGTCTTGCAGTTGGCAGCCCACGGGCGGTAATAAAGATGAATATCTTACGAGACACGGCTTGTCATACTCTGTATATGAATGCGATCATAATGGCTTACACAGTGAACAGAGGATGACGATCCCGATCGGTGATAATGTCCTTTTGTGGGATGTGAGTATAAGGAATGATTCTGACAGAGACAGAGATATATCTGTTTTTTCGTACTGTGAGTTTTCTTTTCATCATGTAATGATCGACAATATCAATTTCCAGATGAGTCTGTACTGTGCCGGTAGCAGTTATGATAAAGGAGTCATAGAAGAGGATCTTTTCTATGAAGAAGAGGGATATCAGTATATGACCTCTGATTTTGAACCTGACGGATACGACTGCGTCAGAGATGAATTCCTTGGCAGATACGGGACCGAGAGCGCACCAAAGGCAATAAAGACGGGCAGATGCAGTGGCAGCAGCGAGCTTGGAGGCAATCATTGCGGTGTACTGATGAAGAAGCTTAATATTCCGGCAGGTAAGAGCGTAAGACTTATATATATGCTGGGCGAGGGAGACAGAGAAGAAGGGCTTAGACTGAAAGATAAGTACTCTTCGCACGCGACAGTAGACTTAGCTTATAAGGAACTGGCGGATTTCTGGAATGAAAAGTGTGAAAGGATGCACATAGATACTCCCAGTGAGGCGATGAATACAATGATCAACATCTGGACCCTGTATCAGTCAGAGATCAATGTCATGTTCTCACGCTTCGCTTCATTTATTGAAGTGGGAGGGAGAGTGGGTCTCGGTTACAGAGATACCGCTCAGGATTCCATGACCATTCCTCATTCCAATCCCGACAAATGCAGAGAGAGGCTAGTGCAGCTCTTAAAGGGACTGACCACTGAGGGCTATGGATTACACCTGTTCCAGCCTGAGTGGTTCGAGGATGATAAGGGCAAGAAGCCTTTTAATTCACCGACCGTGATACCCAAGCCCGATAAGGGAAGTATCATACACGGTCTAAGCGATGCATGCTCGGATGATGCACTCTGGCTTATTCCGTCCATAACGGGTTATATCAAAGAGACAGGTGATACAGCTTTTGCCGATATGCTCCTTCCATATGCGGATACCTATGTTAATGGAGAGGAGCTTAATGAATCCGTATACGACCATATGAAGCGGATACTTGATTTCTCTGACAGGGAGATCGGTATGACCGGTATATGTAAGGGATTGAGAGCCGATTGGAACGACTGCCTTAATCTGGGAGGCGGTGAAAGCGCACTGGTAAGCTTCCTGCACTACAGGGCGATAAGGGAATTCGTAGGGCTGGCAATATACCTTAACAAAGAGGATGATGTCATTCATTATTCTAAGATGGCGGATAAAGTTAAAAAGGTATGTAATGAAGAACTCTGGGATGGCGAGTGGTATATAAGAGGTATCACTGCTTCCGGAAGGAAGATAGGGTGCAGAGAAGATAAGGAAGGAAAGGTACATCTGGAATCCAACGCATGGGCGGTTCTGTCAGGTGTCGCTGACGGAGAGAGAGCAGATAAGACACTTAAGACCATGGATGAATACCTGTATACGCCCTACGGACTTCTGCTTAATACACCTTCATATACCGAGCCCGATGACGAAATAGGCTTTGTGACAAGAGTATATCCGGGACTTAAGGAGAATGGCGCAGTATTCTCACATCCCAATCCATGGGCTCAGGCTGCAGCATGCATTATGGGACGAGGCGATCTTGCCATGAAATGGTACGATGCTCTGTGCCCTTATAATCAGAATGACATGATAGAAGTAAGGGAGAGCGAACCCTATTCATATTGTCAGTTCATAGTGGGAAAGGACCATACAGCCTATGGCAGAGCCAGACATCCTTTTATGACAGGTTCGGGTGGCTGGTCATATTATACCGCCACGGAATATATACTTGGTATAAGACCGGATTATGACAGACTCACGATAGACCCGTGTATTCCTGCGGATTGGAAGGACTTTAGTGTTCAGAGGACATGGCGAGGAGCCATATATGACATCAGAGTACATAATGACCGGGGAGTTATGAGGGGCGTTGATCACATCATGGTCGATGGAGATAAGGCAGATTCGGTCGGAGTATTTAGGCAGGGTACGAGACATACGGTGGATGTGTATATGGGCTAGGCATAGTGGATGTTGAATTCGGATATTGACATTAAGAGTATGGCATATTGTGCAGAAGAAAAGGAGACAGGAAGAGATGATAAAGTTCGGTACAGGTGGTTGGAGAGCGATAATAGGAGATGAATTCACCAAGAATAACATACGGATACTTACCAAGGCCATGTGTGATAAGATGAAAGCGGAAGGAGTAGAGAAGGACGGAATAGTACTTGGATATGACAGAAGATTCTTATCTAAGGAAGCAATGAGATGGGCAGGTGAAGTATTCGCCGCCGAAGGGATTAAGGCAAGTCTTATCAATAAGTCGTCACCAACTCCCCTTGTGATGTATTATGTACAGAAATACGGTCTTCATTACGGCATGATGATCACTGCCAGTCATAATCCCGCTGTGTATAACGGCATCAAAGTCTTCACATACGGAGGAAGAGATGCTGATGAGACACAGACAGCGGATATAGAGGAGTATATCGGAAGAGTCGACCCCGACAGGATAGAGGGTATGGACTACGATAAGGCCATAGAAGAGGGATTGATCAATGAGATATATCCGCTTAATGAATATATAGACAGTATACTTGAAGACATAGATGTAGATGCGATCAAAAAGGCCGGTCTTAAGATAGCTCTTGACCCCATGTATGGCGTAAGTGAGACATCTCTTAAAACAATACTCATGACAGCAAGATGTGAAGTTGAGACGATCCACGAGAGGCATGATACACTTTTTGGGGGAAAACTTCCCGCACCCAATGAAGATACGCTTAAGATGCTTAAGAATCATGTAACGGACTATGGATTTGACATGGGTATTGCCACAGACGGAGATGCCGACAGGATAGGGGTGATAGATGATAAAGGCAATTTCCTTCATCCCAATGACATACTTGTGTTACTGTATTATTATCTGGTCAAATACAAGGGCTGGAAGGGGGATGCAGTCAGGAATATCTGTACCACTCATCTGCTTGACAGAGTGGCTAAGGACTTTGGAGCAAGTTGCCATGAAGTACCGGTGGGCTTTAAGCATATATCGGCCAAAATGTATGCGACCAATGCCATAATTGGCGGTGAATCATCAGGGGGCATGGCAGTCAGAGGACATATTAAGGGAAAGGATGGAATATACGCATCGGCTTTGCTTACGGAAATGCTTGCCGTTACCGGCAAAAAGCTCTCGGCCATTATGGAAGAGATCCGAGATGAATATCAGGGGATGCCTTTTGCCGAAAGGGATTACAGATTCAGTAAGGAACGCAAGGATGAAATAAATGATATCCTGCTTATCAAAAAAGAGCTCCCGGAGATACCGTACGAGATAAAGGATATATCATATCTGGACGGACTGAAGATATATTTTGCCAATGAGGGATGGATATCGGTAAGATTCTCAGGCACAGAGCCTCTATTGCGCATATTCACCGAGATGCCTACCGGGAATGATACGGAAAAAGTTTGTAAGATTTTTGAGGAATATCTGTTGCTTGAAAAATAAATATAGTATTATTCTTTATAAGTAATATAATGAAAAGCTGATAAAGAGGATGTAACGGAATGGATAAGAGGTATCGCAACACACACAGAGTATCACTTAAGACCAATATGATCGGAATGCTGCTCATGGTGTGGTTCATACCTCTTATTCTCATTACGCTTGTAATGGTATACTATCTGACTATAAAATCAGAGGAACAGATAAGCAATACGATCACAACATCTGTGGAGAAGGCTTATGAGATGCTGGATACACAGATGGTGGAATGTGAGAAATTGTCCAAGTATGCATCTTATTATACGGATATAAGAGACGCATATACGGATTATAAGACATCGGGGAGAGAATCAACTCTCGCCACTAAGATCAACAGATTTCTGACCACGCAGTATAAATACGACAGCAACTGTAAGACGGCTATCGTTATATTCAATGATATACCCGACAAATCATACTTCACATACAATAACAGTACGCATGCTACATATAAGAATATAGAGAGCTTTAATAATTCCGCCAAGGATACTGTCATCAATATGTCGAAGGAGCTTGATACCGACATAGCGGTCGTTTCGATCGACGGGCACACATATATGATCCGTAATCTGGTCATGCCGGATTTTAAGCCTTATGCCGTGATAGTCATCGAGTTGAATGAGGAATCACTCATGAAAGGCTTCAGCGGAGTATGGGGAGCTTCGGGGGCGGCAGTCATTCTTGACGGAGCGTATATTCTCGGAGAAAGCGGATTATATGATGAGACCGCAGATATCTTCGGCAGAGGGAAAGCCATAGACAACGGTACCTTTTATAAGAGAGATCACGGAAGGTATTCATATGCTATGGTGAAGAATACAAAATACGGTTCATCAATGGAGGCGGTTGTACGAATTGACAATAGTGTCATATATGCCAAGAATAACAGTGCATGGTATATGTATATGATGATTGTGATCTTCGCCATTCCGCTTATGTATGTAATATGGTGGTTCTTCAATAAGAAGATCACAAGACCCATATCCAGAATGATGGACGCATATGAAGCAATAGGTAAGGAAGAATACGGTACCAAGATAGAGGATATGGCGGACAGCAGGGAATTCTACTATATGCAACAGTCCTTTAATAATATGTCCGATCAGCTTCGCAATCAGTTCGAGAAGATATATGTGGAGGAGATCGCCTTAAGGGATGCCAAGATCATGACTCTGCAATCACAGATCAATCCCCATTTCTTAAACAATACGTTAGAGATAATCAACTGGGAGGCGAGGCTTAATAAGAATTATAAGGTCAGTTCGATGATAGAGGCATTATCGACCATGCTGGAGGCCACAATGAACAGGAAAGAGGAAGGCTTCCACTCGGTATCTGAGGAACTGGCGTATGTGGATGCCTATATCTATATAATATCCCAGAGGCTCGGCGACAGATTCGAGTTCGGTAAGGATATAGATGACGGGCTTCTAAATATTCAGATGCCAAGACTCATAGTGCAGCCCATAGTGGAGAATGCGGTGGAGCATGGTATGACAGCAGGCAGAAATTGCAGGATAGATCTAAGGTTATATAAGCAGGAAGGCTATGTCAGAATAGAGGTTGAGAATAACAAATGTCTGATGCCGGAAGATAAAGACCGGATAAATAAGCTTCTTAACGAAAGTGCGGAACCGGGCAGGGAGAGAAGTGTGAATCTTGGGATCCGCAACGTTAATATGAGACTTAAACTCATATACGGTGATGATTGCGGCTTGAAGATAGAGAACAATGCAGAGGGTAATACGGTCAGCACCATTATCTTCAGGGAAAATACAGACGAACAATAAATGACAAAAAATACCAATTCCGACAATTCAAAGGTCCTTTTGACAGGAGTAAGATTAAGCTACAGATGAGAGGTACTCGTCAAAAAGGAGGTATAGAAAAGATGAAAAAGGTATTAGCAATGCTATTGACCGGAGCGATGGTTCTATCGCTTGCAGCTTGCGGTAACAGTGCAACAACTTCAACCGATGCTGCGACAACACAGACAGCAACAACTGACAACACAGCGACTACGACTGAGAGTAAGAGCGAAGAGACAGCTACAAGCGCTGCTCCCGTGGAACTCAATGTAACGACAACCTTCGCAGGTGAGGACGGTAATGCGCAGAACTTCAAGAATGCAGTTGCGGAATGGTGCAGCGCGACAGGCAACACGGTAGCGGATACTTCAGCCACATCCGATGAGTCGTTCAAGACAAGAGTAATTACGGATTTTGAGACCGGATCAGAGCCTGATGTATTATTCTTCTTCAACGGGGCGGACGCCAATAGCTTCATTGAAGCAGGTAAGGTTGTTGCAATAGATGATATCAGGGCAGAATATCCTGAGTATGCATCTAACATGAATGACGATCTGATAGCGGATTCTCTTGTAGATGGCAAAAAGTACGCAGTTCCGGTCAACGGATACTGGGAGGCAATGTTCGTTAATACGACAGTGCTTGATGCGGCAGGGGTATCTCTTCCGGGTGCAGGATATACCATGGATGATTTCAAGGCTGATTGCGAGAAGATCAAGGCAGCCGGCTATACACCCATAGCTGCGGCACTGGGCAATATACCGCATTATTGGTGGGAGTTCGCGATCTTTAACCACCAGTCACCGGCAGATCATCTTGAGATTCCGGCAGTTGAGAATGCTTCTGCATGGGTTGACGGAATGAATGATATCAAGGAACTGTATGAACTCGGATATTTCCCGGATAATACGCTTTCTGCTACAGATGATGAAACCTTTGCGATGTTTACCGAAGGTAAGGCAGCATTCCTTATAGACGGTTCATGGAAGGTGGGCGGTATAGTAGCAGCATGCCAGGCAGACGCTGATGATGCTTCGACGATAGATCAGAGCAAGCTTGACGGATTCGACGTAACATATGTTCCGGGCAACGGAAGCCGCAAGGCCACAGACCTCATCGGCGGACTGTCAATGGGATATTATATTACAACAAAAGCATGGGATGATCCCGATAAGAGAGCAGCGGCTGTAAGCTTTGTTGAGTATATGACAAGTGATGATGTCATTCCGGTTTTTGCACAGCATACGGCAAGTGCGCTTAAGAATGCTCCGGCTGTTGATGAATCACAGTTTAACTCATTGCAGGTTAAAGCAATGAAGATGATGTCAGGGACAACTTCATTAACAGGTGCGGTACAGGATCTCTTCATGGGTGATTGCCGAGTATCTACATTCGACGGTATGCCCGAGATAGTTACCGGTAAGGTTTCTGCAGACGATGCAGTGGCAGAAGGCTTAGAGACATATTACAGTCAGCAGTAAGAATTGACAGAAAGATATATACATATGAATGGGCCGGAGTCAAACTCCGGCTCATCTGATAAAGGAGACATATGGGTGCAAGCATATATAAGAATAAAAAACCGGTACTTGTATTCCTTATTCCGGCGTTCCTGTTCATGACTGTATACCTCTATTATCCGTTCGTTCAGAACATAATCAACAGTTTTCAGGAGATAAAGATACTAGGAGGTAAGGGAACCGGAATATTGAATCCGTGGTATACCAACTACGTGAACATGCTTCACGACGACAATGTGAAGGTGTCTTTAGTCAATACCCTTATAATGATGATAGTGACACTTGTGGGACAGGTCGGAATAGCCATAGTACTGGCACTGATGGTAGACAATGTAAGGCATGGGAAACAGTTTTTTAAGACAGTATTCTTCTTTCCCATAGTCATATCGGCTACGGCATTGGGACTTTTGTTCAACCTGATATTCCTCTATGACAAGGGAATGTTGAATCAGATACTTGAGAGATTCGGCAAAACCACACTTACTGATTGGAAGGCTGAGGGTATCGCTCTTTTTACCATGATGCTGCCTGTAATGTGGCAGTATGTGGGATTCTATTTTGTGATATTGATAACCGGCCTCAATAACATAGATGAGGAATTGTATGAAGCGTCCAGAATAGACGGAGCAACCACGTTACAGAGAGTCAGATATATATCGCTTCCTCTTTTACACAATGTGATATGTACCTGCAGCGTGCTTGCGGTAACGGGAGCACTTAAGGTCTTTGATCTTCCATGGACGATGTTCCCTAAGGGGATGCCTTTAAAAAGCACTTTTCTGACCGGCACATATATGTATTATCAGACTGTGGAAGTCAAAAATGTTGATTATGGTTCGGCACTGGCGGTATTGATAGTGGTACTCGGAGTACTGCTCTCCAAAGCAGTCAATGTCATATTCAGAGAAAAGGATTACTAGGTAACGGTGAGGCATATGAAGGAAAAAGTATCCGTAGGTAAAGTAATAGTATATATAGTCCTGATATTCTGGTCGTTAACTACAATATATCCGATCATCTGGGTCATACAGAATTCGTTCAAGGCTAAGGATAAGATATTGGCGGATTCATTCTCACTGCCGGTGGGTGATCTGTTCACTCTGGGTAATTACAGGAAGGCTTTCGGCAATCTGGATATATTCGGAGCTTATAAAAACAGTATATTCATATCTGTAGTCGTATCGGCGGCGGTGGTACTGCTTGCGGGAATGGCGGCATATGCACTTGGCAGATATAAATTCAGGGGCAGCAATATACTGTATTCATTGGTTGTTGCGAGTATGATGTTCCCTGTATATGCGACTATCATTCCGGTATTCAGGATGGAGACAAGCTGGGGTATAACCAATACATCCAGTTGGTGGCTTACCATGCTTTCGGTGATATTACCTCAGGTGGCAGGAAATCTTTCTTTTGCTATAATAGTATTGATGGGATATATTAAGGGGCTGCCCATTGAACTGGAAGAAGCGGCTTTTATGGAAGGGTGTAACGTGTATCAGATATTCTTCAAGGTCATTGTACCTCTTACGATGCCGTCTTTTGCGACAGTTGCGATATTCTCCTTCTTATGGAGCTATAACGATCTGTTCACGCAGATGTTCTTCTTAAGAAGACCCGAGATGAAAGCCATAACCCGACTCCTCAATGAATTGACAAGTCAGGAAGGAACCAATTACGGACTTATGGCTGCGGCAGTCACTCTTGTGGTAGTTCCTGTGATAATAGTGTACTGCTTCCTGCAGAAATATATTATTAAAGGAATGACAGCGGGAGCTGTCAAAGGTTGATCGATAAGATGAGGTCATATGTATAAGGTGGTCATAATTGATGATGAGCCCAAGATAGTCGAAGGCTTATCGGAGGGAATAGAATGGAGCAGATGGAACTGTGAAGTGGTCGGAAGTGAGTATGACGGCCTTAGGGGACTTATGCTCATAAGGGAGTTAAAACCCGATATATTAATCTCGGATATCAGTATGCCCGGAATGGATGGGCTTGCAATGATAGCCGCCTTCAAGTCCGAATTTCCGGATATGCAGATAAGTATCCTTACAGGATACAGGGAATTCGATTACGCAAGAAAGGCTATTGAACTGGGTGTTACGAGATATCTGTTAAAGCCCTCGAAATTTAAAGAGATAGAAGAAGCGATCACCGTGATGACGGATAAGCTAAGTGACGCATTCAATGAGAGGATAACGGAAGGCTCAAAAGAAGATAAAGAAGAGGATGCTCCGGAAAGCATATCGGATGAAAGTCTGAGTGAAGCCAACAGCTTCATAGTGAATAATGCCATTAACTACATGAAAGAGCATTATAATGAAAAACTCAAGCTCTCAGATGTGGCGGATAAGGTCTATGTAAGTCAGTGGCACTTAAGTAAGCTGTTAAACGGACATACGGGTAAGAACTTCTCGGAAGTCCTGAATGGTATAAGGATAGAGAAGGCGACACAATTACTTAAGGACCCATCGCTTAGGATAAGTGATATCGCTGAAGAGGTGGGATTCTTGGATCTGGCACATTTTTCGAGAGTCTTCAAGAAGATATGCGGAATGAGTGCCAATGAATACAGAAATAAAATGCAGATAGAAGGTTAAATATAACATGATAGTATATAAAGCTGAGAATAAAGAAGATGCCGGCAGGATAGTCGGCAATATATTGAGTGCACAGATAGTTACAAAGCCCGAAAGTGTATTGGGGCTTGCAACGGGCTCCACGCCCGAGACAGCGTACGAGAGAATGGTAAAGCTGTATGAACAGGGCGACGTGGATTATTCAAAGGTAAAAACAGTTAACCTGGATGAGTATAAGGGTCTCTCAGGAGATGACAGCAGAAGCTACAGGTTCTTCATGAATGAAAAGCTCTTTAACAGGGTGAATATCGATAAGTCCAATACATATCTTCCTGACGGAACAGAATCTGACAGTGAAACGGCATGTACGGACTACGATGCCATAATAGAAGGTCTTGGCGGGATTGATATTCAACTGCTTGGACTGGGATGTAACGGACATATCGGCTTTAATGAGCCGGCGGAATATTTCAGCCTGTCTACACAATGTGTAGATCTGGCAGAGAGTACCATAAGTGCCAATTCAAGATTCTTCAGTGGGGCGGATGAAGTTCCGAGGCAGGCTTACACTATGGGAATAGGAACTATCATGCGCGCGGAAAGAGTGCTGCTTATGGTGACGGGTGAGAATAAGCGGGATATACTTGTTCGGGCGCTTAATGGGGAGGTGACACCCAGATTACCGGCCTCCATCCTAAGATTTCATAAGAATCTGATACTTGTCGGTGATAAGGATGCATTGGGGGAGAATTTCTGAACATGAAGAAACTAAGCGGCAATATATATACTCTGGAAGGGGATTTCAGACAAGGCGATGTAAGTATTGAAGCAGGCATTATAAGGGATGTGTGCTATAAGGGAGATAGCTTTACGTATGAAGAGGCCTTGGATAACGGCGAAGCACTTATCATTCCGGGACTGGTGGATATACATACCCATGGCTGCATTGGATATGATACATGTACCGCCACATCCGATGAGATATATAAGATGGCTGAATATGAGAGAAGCCGGGGGATAACCTCGTATTGTCCCACGACCATGACCTTATCCGGGGATGCTCTTAAAGAGATATGCATAAGGGTCAGTAATGTGGAGCACGGTGCCATTAAGGGCATATATCTGGAAGGTCCCTTTATCTCTAAGGAGAAAAAGGGGGCGCAGGACCCAAGACATATAATCCCTCCCGATACAGAACTGCTTGACAGACTTTGTGCTGCATCTAAAGATAAGATAAGGTTTGTCGCCATCGCACCGGAGACTGATGGAGCGATCAGGCTTATAAGAGATAAGAGTAAGAAGCTTAGCTTTGCCATAGCCCATACCATGGCAGATTATGATACGGCCATGAACGCTATCGAAGCGGGAGCAAGACAGATCACACATCTGTATAACGCAATGCCGCCCTACAGTCACAGGGCACCGGGAGTAGTAGGCGCGGCATATGACAGCGACGTCAGTGCAGAGCTTATATGCGACGGGATACATGTGCATCCTGCGGTCATAAGGAATACATATAAGATCATGGGCTCTGACCGGATCATACTTATAAGTGACAGCATGGAGGCGACAGGTATGCCTGATGGAGAGTATGAGCTTGGCGGACAGAGAGTAATTAAATGCGGCAATAAGGCTACCCTTACAGACGGAACCCTTGCCGGAAGCGTATCCGATCTCTATGACTGTGTAAGATATGCGATACGTTCGGGAGTAAAAGCTGAGTATGTGATAGAATCGGCGACAGCCACTCCGGCTAAGGCACTTGGGATGTATGACAGGATCGGAAGCATAGAATGCGGTAAGTCAGCGGACATACTGATCCTTAATGACAATCTGGATATAGATGAAGTCTGCTCTGCTTAAGCTATGTTCATACAATCTGCAATACTTTCTTCGGACACTCCGTTTTCTGAGAGATCAATCCAATCTTGACTAATTTAGTAGGAATGATATAATAAAGGCTGGAATTATATTTCAGATAAACGGAGGATATATGTGGATTTCAACTAAAGGTAAAAATGCGATCAAGGTGATGATAGATCTGGGAATATATTCTACGGGGGAACCTGTCAAGGTCAAAGATATAGCCAGACGACAGGATATATCGGATAAGTATTTAGAGCAGATAATCGCCATGCTTAATAAGGCAGGACTTGTAAGAAGCATACGCGGAGCAAGGGGCGGATATGTACTTGAGAATGCTTCGGATAAGTACACCGTAGGCATGATACTCGAAGCTGTAGAAGGTGATATGTCGGTAGTGGATAACACAAGCGAAGTCACATCAGACAATCTAACGGACATCGTAAGCAACCGCCTGTGGGATAAACTGGATGAATCCGTTCGTTCCGTTCTTGATAATGTAACACTGGCTGATATGCTTGAATGGCATGAGTCCCTGCTTGTGGATCAGTATATGATATGATCTTCGGAGGATAGATGGACCAGGGACTTAGTATATATGTTGATTTTGATGACTGTCTGTGTGAGACAGCAAGGGATTTCTCAGGCCTTGCACTTCGGCTTTTCGGGATAGACGTGCCGTATGAGGATATCAGGTTCTTTAATCTCCAGAAGTCATTCGCACTTACCGATGAACAATACGAATATATGATGATCGAAGCACATAAGCCCGAGGTGCTCCTGTCCTATGATGAGACGCCGGGTGCTGCTCATACTGTAAGTGAGTGGATCGATACAGGATATGATGTATC
>CAJONG010000008.1:29660-89469 GCA_905235845.1 uncultured Lachnospiraceae bacterium | reverse complement strand
ATACATTTCCGCACCGCCTGCTGCCAATACCTTGCACAGGTATGCCGTCTTGGCCTCTAAGTGTACTGAAAGTGCAACCTTTTTGCCGGTAAAGGGCTTGGTCTTGGTAAACTCCTCCTCCAGAGTACGAAGAAGGTCGCAGTTACGCTTCACCCATTCGATCTTGCGCTCACCCGATTCGGCTAAATTAATGTCTTTGATCTCGCTCATTTTCTCTTCCTTTCCGTGAATCTCAAACTACATTACCCCAGCCGAATTTTTATTAAGGTGTTGGTCGTCTGTCCTATCAACACCCGAGTCTGTTAATCCTCGTCGTCTTCTTCAGCACCTGCTACGGCCGATATGACCGAAGTGACCGCAGATACTACAACTACTGCCACGATTATCACAAGTAATCCGCCCGCAAGTATCAAGA
The DNA here is from genome assembly GCA_905235845.1 of uncultured Lachnospiraceae bacterium. Taxonomy (GTDB): domain Bacteria; phylum Bacillota; class Clostridia; order Lachnospirales; family Lachnospiraceae; genus Colinaster. The sequence continues at coordinate 89,054 of CAJONG010000008.1, read as the reverse complement.
ATGTTCCATCCATATGTCATCCTCCCATACATAAAGATAAGTATCTCTACAAGTAATCATAATATCATAAGAACCGTCTGTAATCCAATACCCTATATCGATTCGCCCTTGTATTTATTCTCTTTTATATAATTATCCTTCATATCCTTCCAGTAGCTTCCGTCCGGATCATACTTATTATCCGTTGCCTTATAGGCTTTCTGAGCCAGATACTTGGACAGGTTAAAGGATCTGAAGCTCATATCATAGAGGGGACAGTCATAGTCCTCTTCATCAGCATTCTTACCGAAGTAATCATCATAGAAGCGTCCCATCTGGGATCTCTTCCCGTAATAGTAATCATCATGATCATAGTCGTCGATCCTGCCATCCGTATCATGGGCTAACTCATATTCATACAACTCATCGAAGTTCTTAAGAATAACGGGTATCGCATCCGTGCCGAGTTCTCTTAGGTGTCTGACATCCACCATTCCGTGATTCTCGGTCATCTGTCTGATATTATAGCTTGCTATAAGTGCTGTAGGATGTGAATATACAAGGATTATGACCGATACTGTCATCACGGCTATGCCATATCTGAAAAGCGGGAAGCTCTCTCTGTATATATATACTATCACACCTATCATCAGTATGGCGAGCACTATCAGTCCGTACAGGACATATACCCTGAGTCTTGTGAGGTCATATTCGCTGACATACATACACATCCTGTATGCACTCGATGCCATCATTACGTACGTACATGCACATATTATGGTAAGTATCACCTTAAGTGCAGTACTTTCTCCGAAGAAATACGATGCCGCAAGCACGATTATCAGATTGAGTATACATACGACCAAAAGCTCGTAGAAGCCCTCATGTGCGTATTTGGCATAGGTATATCCTTCGGGAAGCTTAAGGTTATTGCCGAAGGTTAAGTACACTACCTGAATGCCGCAGAAGAACAGGTATATCACCGTGATAATGGATGTAACGGTAATGGCAAGCACCGGTTCATACACATGATGCTCCTTATCGTCTATCCTGATACTCCTTTCATCAAGGTATCTGATATATGCATAGGCGATGGTAAAGGTTGCGATAACAGTAAGCAGGACTCCGACTATATTCTTAAGATCTATCAGTTCAATGATCCTTTCGACCGCTTCCTTGAAGACCGCATCCGCCTTACATAACAGAGATACTATGACTATCACAAGAGGTATGGATACTAAGATTCCTATACCTACATATATAAGCTTGCTCTCTTTCTTCTTACGGACCGTCACGTAAGCTTCTTTATCTGTCGTATTACCGTTACCGTCTTCACTATAAGGGGCTGTCATCTTCGCATCGTCATAAGCTCTTTCTTCTTTAAGCTTTTTAAAGAATACTGTACTGTCACTGTATGCAGACGGTATGTTCTCTATACCTCCGCCGATAAGCTGTACAATAGCCTGCAAATATCTCATGAACTTCCATTCCGTCTCATCATACAGGATATGCAGGCTGTAGACTCCGATTAAGATGATCATCGTCCATTTGGCCAGTCCCGTCATCTGCTTATCTTCCGTCAGGAATACACTTACTCCTAAGAGTATGATGGCTATGGGATACCACATATCCTTCTTCTGCCACTTACCCTCCATCCTGCGCAGACAGAGATCGGCATATACTATCGTTGATAGCGCAAAAAAGGGGAATGTGATCCCTCTGGCATTCTTATACAGGCATAATGCCGTGAATACGGCATATACCAGAGTATACAGTCCATATACCGAGAGCTTTTCCGTCTTTTCTTTTTTCCTTCCTACGGTCGTTTTAAAACCGTTTCCCCCCGTCGTTCCATAGGCTGTCGCTCCTGTAGACCCCTGAGGATTCTGTACATTATATGACGGTTGTGTCATATTGTTATTCTGCCCTGCTCCGTCTCCGCTTGGAGGCATACCGGGTCTCTGTACATAGATATTATCCATTCCTGCCTTCTCCTTTATCCCAGGCTTAGCCTGCTGTTTCCTCTATAAGATCTATTATCCTATCTATCGGCTTAAGCTCCATCCGTCTGCTCATATTGGCAATGTACTTATCCCTGTCATTATATACCTTCATGACTGTCTCTACTAACATGGACGGATCTAAAGCATCCTCCTTGATCACCTCCGAGAATCCGCTTGCGGCAAAAGACTCCGCATTAAGTACCTGATCTCCTCTGCTGCCTGACTGTAGGGGGATAAGCACATTGGGCTTCTTAAGCTCAAGTATCTCGCATATCGCATTGGCTCCGGCTCTCGATATCACTATATCAGCCATAGCGAATATATCCTTAAGCTCTTCCTTGATATATTCATATTGCTTATATCCGTCTATATTAAGCATCATATTATCCACCTTGTCCTTGCCGCAGATATGTACCACGTCGAAAACCGCCTGCAGCTTCGGCAGGGATTCCCTCACGGTCTCATTGATACTCTGTGCTCCCTGAGAACCGCCGATGATCATAAGGATCGGTTTCTTACCGTTAAGTCCGGTGAATTTAAGTCCTTTTTCTCCGCTGCCCTCTGTCAGTTCGCTCCTTATAGGTGATCCTGTAAGAAAAGCCTTATCCTTGGGCATATGTTCCAGAGTCTCGGGGAAATTACAGCATATCTTTCTAGCCACGGGTATACACAGCTTATTGGCCAGTCCCGGAGTCATATCGGATTCGTGTATCACACAGGGAATGCCAAGCTTACCTGCCGCTCTTACAACAGGTACGGCTACGAAGCCGCCCTTGGAGAATACCACATCGGGTGACAGCTTCTTAAGTAACTCCTTTGACTCTTTATAACCCTTAAGGACATTGAATACATCGGTGAAATTCTTAAGATCAAAGTATCTTCTCAGCTTACCGGTAGCTATCCCGAAATATGGAATGCCTATATCTTCTATGAGTTGCTTCTCGATACCGTTATATGAACCTATATATGTGATGTCATAGCCTTTTTCCTTTAGAGCCGGAACAAGAGCAACGTTGGGGGTCACATGACCTGCGGTACCACCACCTGTAAGAACTATCTTTTTCATATCCCGTATTCCCTCTCTGTATCCTTAATAGCCAATCATGCTTATACATCAACCTGTCAGTAGAACATCAGATTAAGATCCGCATCACCCTTGATACCGTCTACCTTCCCGGATGCGGTATACTGCCATATCCTATGCTTATACGGGAATCTCAAAGGATAATGATAATATGCAAACCACTTGTCATATTCCTCTAATCTCTCAAAATCAAGCATAATGAGCATACTCTTAAGGTTGCCGTATATCATCGGGGTATAGCCGTCCTGTTTGACCCTTTCACAGAATGCGATAACCGCCTCTGTTCTGTCCTGTGCCGTAAGATTCTTGGTTCTGCTCTTGCTGACATTGGCAGATTGTTCCACGTCTATAACGATCGGCATCTCTATATGATGATCTTCAAGACATTCAAGTACGAATTCGGCTTCTTCTTTTCCTTCCGTGGCATTAAGCGCCTCGGTGAAAAAATATACTCCGCAGTCAAGCCCCGCTTCGTTGCAGCCTGTAATATTGTCCTCATACTTATTGTCATTGACTATCTTGCCTGACTCATATCCTCTGTATCCCAGTCTGATAAAGGCATATTCCACACCGTCATTTTTGACCTTGTTCCAGTCTATATCACCCTGAAAGCTTGATACATCCACACCCTTCTTAGCTTCATCTCCGTCTTTTGAATAGAACGCTTCGCCCTCGTATTTGCCGGTATCCTCATTCTGAACCGGATACTCTATGGCAGAATAATCCACCTCGCTCATATTAAGACTGCTATCGATATCAAAGAACCTGTAGCCTCCGGTGTCCGGGACAACAATATTTTCAGGGAATACATTCTCAAGCATGCTTAAGGTCTTGCCCTCTTCCATATATTCCCTGATCATCGCTTTGTAATCTTCTTCGGTATTACCGGTTATATCTGTCTCTTCTTCCGCTTCGTTTAACGCACTGTTAAGCAGGGCATCGGCTTCATCCGCGGCTATATATGCTCCTGATTCTATCTCGTTTTTTAAGCTTTCAAGCTCTTCTGATTTCTGATCGTATTGCTTAAGTGTCTGCTTATATAACAGCATATAGCAGACTGCCACGCCTATCGATACAACAAGGCACAATACAAGGAGAGTTGAGAGCACATTTCTTACCTTTCTGGCTCTCTGTATTCTTTTTCGTCTTATAAGCTTTTGTTCTTCGCTAAGATTATTCATCCTTCTCTTTCTTATACAGGAATGCTTCGTGATCTCTTGTATTCGCTCCGACATCTTCCTTCGCATATATGAGCTTAAGCAGTATCGGAGTGGTTATCGATGACACTATTATAAGGAGGATCACAGACGTAAAGTATACGTCCTCCATCATTCCGACGGATAATCCCTTCTGTGATATGATAAGAGCCACCTCACCTCTTGTCATCATACCTATACCTATCTTAAGCGAATCCGACATATTGAAGCGGCATGCCCTGGCCATCAGACCGCATCCTATTATCTTGCATATAAGCGCCGTCAGAACGAATCCGAGGGAAAAAAGCATTATCTCTCCGGACAGACCGGCTACATTGGTCTTAAGACCGATACTTATGAAGAATATCGGTCCGAAGAGCATATATGAGTTGACATCCATCTTCCTTGCGATGTAATCCGAATCCTTGATCGAAGAAAGGATTATGCCCGCAACATATGCTCCCGTGATGTCGGCTATACCAAAGTATCTCTCGGCTATATAGCTTAATGCCAGACAGTACGCAAGACCGGCTATCGGTATCCTTCTGGTGTGCGGATATCTGTTATCTACCCATTTGAATACCTTGTATGATATGAGGCCGACTGTTATGGCAAATACAAAGAATAAAACCGTGCTTATCACTACGGATAACGGTTTATTATCGGGATTCTTAAAGCCTATTACGAAGGTTAAGACCACTATTCCTATGACATCATCTATGATCGCAGCACTTAAGATGGTCGTACCGACCTTGCCTCTTAGCTTACCAAGCTCTCTTAATGTCTGCACCGTGATACTGACACTGGTGGCTGTCATGATCACACCGATGAATACCGCTTTGTAGAAGCCCTCACTTCCTATCGGAGAAGCTCCGTAGAAGCCCATATACAGTAAAGTTCCGCCTACTAAAGGAACGAACACTCCGGCACAGGCTATCAATAAGGCGATCAGTCCGGTCTTCATCAGTTCCTTTAGATCGGTCTCAAGCCCTGCCTCGAACATCAGAAGTATCACGCCTATCTCTGCCATCTGATTGATAAAATCCGTCTGTGATACAAGACCTAAGACGCTCGGTCCTATCAAAAGACCTGCAATTATCTCACCTACAACCTGTGGTGCTCTACATTTTCTCGCAAGCAGACCGCAGAGCTTTGCAGCTATCACGATGATAGCCAAATCCCTCAGTATACTGTACGCTTCCATTATATCAGACCTCTTTTCCTCTATGGATCATTGTATTCCGTTAAGCTCCTGATACAGATTCTTGGCATAGCTGTCAGTCATACCGCATATATAATCCGTCACCAGTAATAGTCTTAAGTACAGCTTCGTATTCTCGGATCTGTCCTTACTGTATATCTCATATATCTTCTTGTAATCCCTTGATACAAGCTCCATCAGCCTCTTATCAAGATCCGATAATGTGACATCAGTGTCATAATATATAGCCGCCTTTACGAATCTGTCAAGCAGGAAGTTGAATATCATATCTGCTGCCACTTCAAGCTTATATATGGGTCTTGAAGAGAAGACATACTTATTCGCTATATCACCGAGAGCATTCATCACATCATTCACATCCGTTCCGGCGAAAAGGTCATTATTGTATTCACCGCACATCAGCTTATCATAATGATCTGTGAAGCTGTCGCTTACTGCGTAAAGTGCTTTGCCCTGTATGAATACAGACCAGTTCTGTATCGCATACATATCAGGATGCATATGATTGATACCGACAGCCTTATCGTATTTTCTCAAAAGCTCATCGACATACTTATTACCCTTTACAGTTCCACTGCTTGCAGGTCCAAGTCTCTGTTCCAGCTCTTCTGCTAAGAGACTTACCGTAAGCTTACCTTTCTTGATGGCATCCTCTATATCCGCTGTCTTATAAGCGATATCATCGGCAGCTTCAAGCAGATACGTGAGCGGGTGTCTCCTGCCGTTAGTACCTGTGCTTCTCTGTATATCATCGAAGATATCCTTATCCGCATAGAAGTATCCCATCTTTTTACATCTGATATCTCCGGGTACAGACTTAACCTCTGTGGATGCTACGGGATATTTTATTATAGTCCCCAGTAACGCCTTCGTAAGATTCATACCATGCTCATCCACAAGGAAGTGCAGCTTGGTAACTACTCTCAATGCCTGGGTATTACCCTCAAAATGATAGAAATCATTCTGCTGCTGTTCGGTCAGTATGTCCGTAAGAGGCGTACCGTTGTATGTAAGAAGCGGCAGATTATCCTTAAACCAGCTCTGTATCACACCCTCGCCGTAGTGTCCGAAGGGAGGATTGCCTATATCATGTATGAGACCGCCGCACTGCAATATATTGCAGATGTGATCCTTTTGTATGTATCCGAAGTCGGGATCAAGCTTCTTATCTATGATCTTCTGTCCCACGCTCTGTCCGAGGGATTTGGCGAATGAGCTTACTTCAAGGGAATGCGTCAGCCTTGTCCTTATATAGTCGCTCTTATCAAGCGGAAATACCTGCGTCTTGTCCTGTAATCTCCTGAATGCGGCACTGCCGATTATCCTGTGATAATCCTTTTCGAATTCAGTACGCAGGTCATTAGACGTGGTACTTCTGGTGAATTGTCTTATCCTTTCTTCACAAAGCAGGTCATTCCAGTTCATATCTCATATCCTACATTACTACTATCTGCATGATACGGCATATAGATCATTCTTCCTCTTCGGGATCATATTCCGCATCCGTCTCTTCTGCTATATCATCATCTTCAGGCAGATCGATCTCCATACCATCGTCATTCTGTACCTTATCGCGAACCTTGGCGATCTTGGCGATCTTGACATCTTCTTCCAGATTCATAAGCTTTACGCCTGTTGTGATCCTTCCAAGCTCTCTTATATCCGACATACGTATCTGTATGATGATACCCTCTGTAGTGATCATCATGATCTCATGATCGTCATTAACGGCCTTCACACCGACTATGCAGCCTGTCTTATCGGTTATCCTATAGCAGCGTAGTCCCTTACCGCCACGCTTCTGTAATCTGAACTTATCAAGAGAGGTTCTCTTACCTATACCGTTCTCCGTCACAAGTAAGAGGGAGTCGCCCTGAGTATCGATCTGCATGCCGATTACTTCATCGTCCTTACTTAAGGTAATAGCCTTAACACCCATGGTATTACGTCCGGTGCCTCTGATCTCCTTCTCCTTGAACTGGATACACATGGCATTCTTAGTGACGATGAATATGGTATTCTCACTGTCAGTGGTCTTAACATCTATAAGCTCATCGTCATCCGCGATATTGATCGCTATAAGACCGTTCTTACGGATATTGGCAAATTCCTGTATGGATGTCTTCTTAACTATACCCTTCTTGGTACAGAAGAACAGGTTCTTATGATTCTCGATACTTGTAAGAGGTATCATTGCCGATATCTTCTCATCGGGATTAAGCTGTAAGAGATTGATGATGGCAGTTCCCCTAGCTGTCCTGCCGGCCTCGGGTATCTCATATGCACGAAGCCTGTATACTCTTCCCATATTGGTATAGAACATCACATCATTATGGGTATTGGTCATAAGCAGATCCTCGATATAGTCATCCTGTATCGTAGACATACCCTTGATTCCCTTACCGCCTCTGTTCTGCACATGGAAATTATCCATTGTCATACGCTTGATATAACCGAGATTGGTCATGGCAATGACCACATTCTCATCCGTGATCATATCCTCTATCGAGATATCATCGTCATCAAAGCCTATCTTGGTACGCCTGTCATCTCCGTATTTTGCGGCAGTCTCATTCATCTCGTCTCTTATGACACCAAGCAGTACTTTCTTATCCGCAAGGATCTCCTTTAATTCCTTGATCCTCTGTAAAAGCTCCTGATGCTCGGCCTCTATCTTCTCGGATTCAAGACCTGTCAACTGTCTTAATCTCATATCGGCTATAGCCTGTGCCTGTGCGTCGGATAAGCCGAATCTCTCTATGAGTCTGTCCTTAGCCTCCTGAGTCGTCTTGGAGCTTCTCATTATATGAATGACTTCATCTATATTATCTAAGGCAATGAGCAAGCCCTGTAAGATATGATCTCTCTCCTCTGCCTTATTAAGGTCGTATTTTGTGCGTCTTGTAAGTACATCCTCCTGATGCTTGATATAATACTTAAGCATATCAAGAAGATTCATAACCTTAGGCTGATTACCTACCAGGGCAAGCATGATCACACCGAAGGTATCCTGAAGCTGTGTGTGCTTATAGAGCTTATTAAGAAGCACATTGGCATTGACATCCTTACGCAGCTCTATGACTATACGCATTCCATCTCTGTCTGATTCATCACGAAGATCCGTGATACCGTCTATCCTTCTCTCCTTATGAAGCTCGGCTATCTTCTCTATGAGTCTGGCCTTATTGACCATATACGGAAGCTCTGTGACTATGATCCTTGACTTGCCGTTTTCCATGGTCTCAATATTGCATACGGCACGAACCTTTATCTTGGCACGTCCTGTCCTGTATGCTTCCTCTACGGCTCTTGTACCTAATATGATACCTCCGGTGGGAAAATCAGGAGCTTTGACAAGAGTAAGTATCTCTTCTATCTCCGTATCCCTGTCTTCATCTATCCTGTTATTGATTATCTTAGTTACCGCAGATACAACTTCCCTAAGATTATGAGGAGGAATATTGGTAGCCATACCAACAGCTATACCGGTAGTACCGTTCACCAAAAGGTTGGGATACTTACTCGGCAGAACAACGGGCTCTTTTTCGGTCTCATCGAAGTTAGGTACGAAATCAACCGTATCTTTGTTGATATCAGCAAGCATCTCCATTGATATCTTGGATAATCTCGCTTCGGTATATCGCATGGCTGCGGCACCGTCGCCGTCCACGGAACCAAAGTTACCGTGACCGTCTACAAGAGGATATCTGAAGTTCCAATCCTGTGCCATATTAACAAGCGCTCCGTATATAGAGCTGTCACCATGGGGATGATATTTACCCATTGTGTCACCTACGATACGGGCACATTTACGATGAGGCTTGTCCGGTCCGTTATTAAGCTCTATCATCGAATAGAGCACACGTCTCTGAACAGGCTTAAGTCCGTCTCTTACATCGGGCAGTGCTCTTGATGCAATGACACTCATCGCATAGTCGATATAAGAGTTCTCCATTGTTCTCTTAAGGTCTACAGTTTTGATCTGATCAAAAATCTGATCGTTTAACTGATTATTGTTATTCACGGTTTCCTCCAATCCGAACACTATATATCCAGATTCTTAACATATTTAGCATTTTCTTCTATGAATTCTCTTCTGGGTTCAACCTTATCTCCCATAAGAGTTGTGAAAGTAAGATCAAGCTCAGACTCCGAATCATCGTCCATATTGACCTTAAGAAGTATCCTCTTCTCAGGGTCCATTGTGGTATCCCATAGCTGCTCGGCATCCATCTCACCAAGACCCTTATATCTCTGGATCTTGTTATTCTGGTCTCTTCCTACTTCTGAAAGGATCTTATCAAGCTCCGCATCCGAATATGCATACCAGGTCTTTTTATTCTTCTCAAGCTTATATAAGGGCGGCTGCGCCAGATATACATAGCCCTGTTTGATAAGCTCGGGCATGAACCTGTATAGAAAGGTGAGCATAAGTGTGGCTATATGAGCACCGTCCACATCGGCATCAGTCATGATGATAATCTTATGATATCTAAGCTTCTCTATATCGAAGTCTTCATGTATACCTGTGCCGAATGCGGTGATCATGGCTCTTATCTCGGCATTACCGAGTATTCTGTCAAGCCTTGCCTTCTCTACATTAAGTATCTTACCTCTTAAGGGAAGTATGGCCTGCGTAGCTCTGCTTCTTGCTGTCTTGGCAGATCCTCCTGCCGAATCACCCTCGACTATGAATATCTCACAGTTCTTAGGGTCTTTATCCGAGCAGTCCGCAAGCTTTCCGGGCAGAGCAAGTCCGTCAAGGGCTGATTTTCTTCTGGTTAAGTCCCTTGCCTTTCTTGCAGCGTCTCTGGCACGCTGTGCGAGTATTGATTTTTCACATATTGTCTTGGCAACAGAAGGATTCTGTTCAAGATAATATGTAAGCTGTTCCGTTACGATTCCTTCAACTGCTCCTCTTGCCTCACTGTTACCTAGCTTCTGCTTAGTCTGACCCTCGAACTGCGGCTCTTCGACTTTAATCGAGATTATGGCAGTAAGTCCCTCTCTGATATCTTCACCTGCAAGGTTCTGGTCACTGTCCTTTAATATCTTATTGGCTCTCGCATAATCATTGAATGTCTTGGTTAGGGCGTTCCTGAAGCCTACAAGATGTGTTCCTCCTTCGGGAGTAGTAATATTATTGACAAAGGTTGCTACATTTTCCGTATAAGAATCATTATGCTGGAATGCAACCTCAACATATACATTATTTTTCGTACCCTCAAAATACAGGATATCTTCATATAAGGCGGTCTTACTCTTATTGAGATATGTAACGAATTCCTTTATTCCGCCCTCATAATGGAATACCTTCTTCCTCTCGCTCTTATTACCATCTTCATCGACTTCTCTTTTATCTATGAGAGTTATCTTAAGACCTTTGGTAAGGAAGGCAGTCTCCCTTAATCTGCTCTTAAGGATGTCATAATCGTATACTGTCTCTTCAAAAATAGTATCATCCGGTAAAAAATCAACTCTCGTACCAGTCTTATCCGCAGGGCAATCACCTATGACAGATAACTCGGATACGACCTTGCCTCTCTCATAGCGCTGCTTATATATATGACCGTCTCTGTATATCTCAACCTCAAGCCAGTTAGACAGGGCATTAACAACAGATGCACCTACTCCATGCAATCCTCCGGATACCTTATATCCTCCTCCGCCGAATTTACCGCCGGCATGAAGTATGGTAAATACTACTTCAACAGCGGGTTTTCCCGATTTATGATTGATATCCACGGGAATTCCTCTACCGTCATCTATGACTGTTATTGAATTATCTTCATTAACAGTCACCTCGATCTCCTTACAGAATCCGGCAAGTGCTTCATCAACAGCATTATCAACTATTTCATATACAAGATGATGAAGACCTCTCGAAGATGTGGAACCTATATACATTCCGGGTCTTTTTCTAACCGCTTCCAATCCTTCAAGTATCTGTATCTGATCTCCGCCGTATTCCTGATTGTTCTTAGTACTCATTGTTCCTCCATTGTTCCCTTTATAACCTTATATACCTTATTGATCTTTAATCTGTGACCGACGAATTCATCAAGACCGGTACAGGTTATGATAGTCTGTATATCACCTATATTATCAAGCAGATAATTCTGCCTGTTGCTGTCAAGCTCTGACAATACATCATCAAGTAAAAGTATGGGAGTATCCTTTATCATCTTTTTTACAAGCTCTATCTCGGAAAGCTTAAGTGATAAGGCAGCCGTTCTCTGCTGTCCCTGAGAACCGTATTTTCTGATATCTATCTCTTTATTATCACTGTCGGTTACAATAAATGATATATCGTCTCTGTGAGGTCCTACCGTTGTCTGCTTTAGCTTGATATCCTTATCATATGATGAGGATATATTATCTTCCAATCTGTCTATGGTACTGTTGGGCTCATATTTTATATATATCTTCTCTTTACCGCCGGATATGCCCATATGTATGGAGCATATGATATCATTAAGATCCTCTATGAATTCCGTTCGTCTCTCTATTATCTTACGTCCATAGGATATAAGCTGCGAATCCCATATCTTAAGAGTATCCTTAAGCTCCGGATTATAATACATATCTTTAAGAAGATGATTTCTCTGATTGATGATCTTATTATAATGATTAAGATTATACAGATAGAAATTATCAAGCTGGCATAATTCCATATCTATGAATCTTCTTCTTTCCGCCGGACCGTTTTTTATAATACTAAGATCTTCGGGTGAAAAGAATACGACATTGATAAGACCAAGCAGTTCGGCCGCCTTTTTTATCTTTAATCCGTCGATTGCTATTCCCTTAGTCTTATTTTTTCTTAAGTGCATATCTATCTTGGTCTCTGCATTATCTTTTTCTATCAGAGTCCTTATATGCGCTTCTTCTTTGCCAAAGGATATGATATCACTGTCTTTGCTGCCTTTATGCGATTTGGTTGTGGCACACATATATATGGCTTCAAGTATATTAGTCTTGCCCTGGGCATTATCTCCGAATAATATATTGGTACCGCTGTCGAATCTTATATCAAGGTCTTCATAATTACGAAAATCTATTAACTTAAGTGAGTTGATAAGCATTATTATTCCTCGATATTTATCACATTACCCTCGAATTCGACCGTATCACCGGCATAAAGCTTTCTTCCGCGTCTTGTGTCAGTCTCACCGTTAACCTTAACTAAACCATCCTGGATTACAATCTTAGCTTCCACGCCGGAATCGGTAAGTCCGGCTGTTTTAAGAGCCTGTCCAAGCTTTATATATTCTTCTCTTAATTTAATATTGTAAGTCATATATTAATTAGCCGTTGTAAAATTAACAGGCAATACAAGATAGATGTATGAATTATTATCATCCCTTATAAAGCACGGAGCTTTAGCATTTACAAGGTAAATATTGATATTCTCATCATCTATCACACGAAGTGCATCTATAAGAAATTTAGGATTGAATCCTATCATAAGATCTTTACCTTCCTTAGTGATATCTATGCTTTCTTTCATACTTCCTACAACTGAATTGATATTAAGATCTATCTTATTGTCTGTAATATTAAGTATAACAGGCTTCTTATCTCCTTCTTTTATCAAAAGAGTAGCTCTGCTTATGCAGCTTAGAAGCTCTTTTTTATTGATCTCTATCTTAGTCTCATAATCATTGGAAAGCATCTGGTCTATCTTAAAATACTCTCCTTCAATAAGACGGGATACAACAGTCGTATCATCGAACTTAAAGAGAACATGATTATCATTAAAATAGATATTGACCTCATCCTCATCATTACCTGATATTATCTTACTTATCTCATTAAGGGTCTTACCAGGAATTATTACTTTGATGCTGTTGTAAGCATTCTTCATCTTGATATTTCTGATAGATATCCTGTGACCGTCAAGAGATACCACCCTTAGGTTGTCACCGTTTATATCAAAAAGTTCACCACCCATCATTTTATTGGCTTCATTATCTGATATTGAAAAAATGGTCTGTCTTACAACGTCCTTTAATGTAAGCTTGGATATAACGACAGAATTATCCATCTCAACCTTTGGAAGATATGAGAATTCATCACCTGATCTGCTGAGTATCTTATTAAAATTGATCTTCTCACATACTATAGAGGTATTGAAGTCTCCATCAGTCTCTATGGTTACATCATTATCAGGAAGACTTCTTATAAGATTAATCAATATATTGGCATCATATGCAACAACACCTTTTTCAAGTATAGTACCTTTTATTATTGTCTCTATACCAAAATCCATATCATTTGCTATAAGTTTGATATTGCCTCCGGTACAATCAATAAGTATACATTCAAGTATAGACATTGTAGTCTTACTTGGAACAGCCTTGGATACGATATTAAGTCCTGTTACCAGATCTGATTTTGAACATACTATTTTCATTTTGTGATCCTTTCTTTTATTATTGTTTATTAGTATTAGTAATAATAATGTATGTGCATAAGTGGATATTGATCATATAAGCATTATTAATACAATATATATTGATCCTATATTATTTTAGCACAATATTTATTATGATATTATCTTAATAAGTAAGTGAATTACATAATAATATGTTGTTCATAAAAATAATAACTTTTTATTTTTTTATCTTACTTATTATATCTTCTATCTTATTTCTGAAGGCTTCGTCTTTTTTTATCTCTGCGTCTATCTTATTAGCTCCATACATTATAGTTGTATGGTCCTTTTTCTTAAGAGTTCTGGCAACGGAATCAAGCGACGTATCTAAAAGCCTCCTGCTTATATACATGACTATCTGTCTTGGAAAAGCGAATTCGGCATTTCTCTTGGTTGATACTATATCGTCATATGTTACGTTATATTCTCTTGCGACAGTCTCTATTATGCTGTCTATGGTTATCTGCTTATTGATATCCGGCTTGATTATATCCTTAAGGTAATTATCTATTTCTTCTATTGATAATTCGGTATTATTATTATATCTGTTATTGATCTTATACTGTGCGACTATCCTGTTAAGAGCCGATTCAAGCTCTCTGATGTTATATTTGATATTATTTGCTATATATTCATATACCTCATTGCTGAAATTAACATTCATGTTATCAGCATTTCTCTTAAGAATGGCTAGTCGTGTCTCATAATCGGGAGACTGGATATCAGCTATAAGACCCCATTCGAATCTGCTTATAAGTCGTTCATCCAAGCCTTTTAAGTCCTTTGGCGGCTTATCTGATGACAGGATTATCTGTTTTCCAATATCATGCAGGGCATTGAAGGTATTGAAGAATTCTATCTGGGTCTGATCCTTACCTATTATAAACTGTACATCATCGATCATAAGTACATCCACGGTTCTGTATTTATTCCTTATCTCATTGACAGATCCGCTTCTTATTGAATCGATAACTTCATTGGTAAATGTTTCACAAGTAACATACAATACCTTCATATTTGGATTATGTTCCAATATATAATGTCCTATTGAATGCATAAGGTGAGTTTTACCAAGACCCGGACCTCCGTATATAAAAAGGGGATTGTATACCTGTCCCGGAGATTCGGCAACTGCCAGGGAAGCATTCTGTGCAAATCTGTTATTGCTTCCTACGACAAATGTCTCAAACTTATATTTTGGAATAAGGTTGGCCGAAAGATAATTGATATTATCCGAGATAGATACATTATTATAGGAAGATTCTCCTTCATTATGATCTGTAGTATCCTTTTCAAGAATAAATCTTACATCATAATTCTGCTTCATCATCTCGGTGATGATTATTCTGAAAAAGTCCTTATAGTTCTTATTGATATAATTAAGAGCGTGAGATTGATTGGATGGTATTACTATACTTACAACATTATCCCTGTCATCAAAAAATTTAAGAGGGACTATCCATGTATCAAAAGAGACCTGAGAAAGATCATATTCTTCTTTTATATTATTCTTAATTTCGTCCCAGCGTGCCTCTATTTCGCTCATTATAACCTCCGTAGGGTTAATTTGATAAAAAAACATCAAAAAAGTGATTTAGCCCTATTTATAACGTAAAATCAATCTATTCTATATTACTCTATATAAGGGAAAAATTCAAATACATAATGCTTGTTTATAAATTATGTTAACTAAAGTGGTTATTTTTACTTTTATGTGAATATGTTCAGAGGAATGTGGATAAGTTAATGACATGTTATGAACAATAAAGAATGTGTAAAATACTGGGATTATTGATATTTATTAAATTTACATAAAGAAATTTTTCCACTTTTTATCCACAAAAGGTGGAAAAATTTATGTAAATAATAACTTATCCACATTTTCTTGTGGAAATCAATATTTTGTGGTGGATAAATTAAATATATAACTATATATAGATTATAGATTTTTCAATTATGTTAAATCCCGTCAGTTATTTGTAACTGCCTTATTTATTGTACTTGACTCACTTTGTTAAATTTACTATAATTACCTAGATTGTTTCCTATTCTGGATTATTTTCAATTACGGAAAAGGAGGTGTATACCTATGAAGATGACATTCCAGCCTAAGAAGAGACAGAGATCTAAGGTTCATGGTTTTCGCTCAAGAATGAGTACAGCCGGCGGACGTAAGGTATTGGCTGCCAGAAGAGCAAAGGGAAGAAAAAGATTATCTGCTTAGGCCGCTATATGTGGCCTTTTTTTCACCTAAATGAAATATTCTGTTAGTTTAAGGAATAATACGGATTTCAGACGAGTATACAGTGAGGGAAGATCAAAGGGTAATAAGTACCTTGTAATGTATATTTTTGAAAATAATCAGGCTGTTAATCGTTATGGAATATCTGTAAGCAAAAAAGTAGGAAACAGTGTGGTGAGACATCATCTGACCAGGCTGTTAAGAGAAAGCTACCGACTGCATGAAGAAATGTTCAGTAGTGGTCTGGACATTGTAGTCGTTATCAGGACGAGTGCTTCCAACTGTAATTACCATGAAATGGAAAGTGCTCTTTTACATCTTGCAAAGCTTCACGGTATATTAAAGATGTGATCTTCTTTATATATAATATGAATAATATGAA
Source organism: uncultured Lachnospiraceae bacterium (assembly GCA_905235845.1). Lineage (GTDB taxonomy): Bacteria > Bacillota > Clostridia > Lachnospirales > Lachnospiraceae > Colinaster. The sequence continues at coordinate 72,509 of CAJONG010000008.1, read as the reverse complement.
GTGAAGTAATCAGAATCTTAGGATGAAGGATATTTTGATCAATTTGATAAAATTATATCAGAAGTATATCTCTCCGCTTAAGTCTACTAAGTGTCCATATTTTCCGACATGCTCGAATTATGGTATAGAAGCCATACAGAAGCATGGAGCAATTAAGGGCGGATTACTGACTGTGTGGAGAATACTCAGATGTAATCCTTTCTCAAAAGGAGGGTATGATCCTGTACCCTGAGTTTAAGGAGGAAAGTATTAATGGGAATCTTACTGACCCAATACGAGGGTTCAATATTAGGACCCATAGCCAAGATATTGGGATATCCGATGGAATGGATATTCAACGCACTTTATGCTATAGGTATTCCGAATATCGGATTGGCTATCATTATTTTTACAATAGTTATATATATGTTTTTGCTTCCGCTTACTATTAAGCAGCAGAAGTTCTCTAAGCTTTCGGCTAAGATGAATCCTGAGATCCAGGCTATTCAGGCTAAGTATAAGGATCGTAAGGACAATGAATCCATGGCAGCCATGAATCAGGAGACACAGGCTGTATATGCCAAGTATGGTGTATCTCCTACGGGTAGCTGTGTTCAGTTAGCTATCCAGATGCCTATCCTTATGGCACTCTATCGTGTTATATATGCGATTCCCGCATATGTGAGCAAGGTCAAGGATATATTTATTCCTATGGCTGACGGTCTCTACACACAGCCCGGTATCAAGGAATTCATAGAAGGCTTAAGTAATGCCAATTATTTCAGTAAGCAGTTTAAGAATGAGCTGTATATAAGCAATGACGCACAGTATGTTAAAAATGTTATCATTGACAGCTTTAACAGAGCATCAAGTGCCGAATGGAACGATGCGATAGTAAAGTTTTCGGGAATGTCCGATACGATCAAAACAGCCTTAAGTGATTTCAACAGATTCAATAATTTCCTTGGGCTTAATATTGCGAATTCACCTTCTTTTACTATCAAGAATGCATTTGCCGAGAAGAATTATCTTCTGATAGTAGGTGCTATACTTGTTCCGTTATTATCAGCACTTACCCAGTGGATCAATACGAAGCTGATGCCGCAGGCCAATAGCGATAATAAGGGAGGCAGTCAGGATCAGATGGCTCAGACCATGAAGTCAATGAACATCATGATGCCTATAATGTCAGCATTCTTCTGTTATACGCTTCCTATAGGTATGGGCATCTACTGGATAGCCGGTGCTGTCATCAGATGTATACAGCAGGTCGTGATCAATAAGCACATCGATAAGATGGATATAGATCAGATCATAGAAAAGAATAAGGATAAGGCTGCCAAGAAGATCGAGAAGCAGAAGAAGAACATCGAGAAGATGAGTTCATATGCCAATATGAATACGCGTAATGTTGATTATACACAGAAAAAGAGCATTAGCGAAAAAGCAGCTTATACCAATACTTCAACAGACGATACGAATGAGACGATCAATAATGACAGTAATGTCACAAAATCTTCGGCATCTTCAGGTAAGAAGGATGCTCCGGCGGGAAGTATTGCGGCAAGAGCCAATCTTGTAAAAGAATACAATGAAAGAAAAAATTAATGTATTTGGAGGAAAAAAATGGATTATCAGGAGTTTAGCGCTAAAACAGTAGATGATGCAATAACAGAAGCTTGTAAGGCTTTGTCAGTTACAAGTGATAAGCTTGAATATGAGGTGGTTGATGAGGGTTCTTCGGGATTCCTCGGAATAGGATCTAAGGAGGCTACGATCAGAGCTAAGGTTAAGTCTTCTGTTATAGATACTGCCAAAATTTTCTTAAATGATGTGTTCGCTGCAATGAATATGACGGTAGTTGTTAATGCCGAATACAATGCGGATGAGAAGGAATTAAGCATTGATCTTTCAGGAGATGATATGGGTGTTCTCATAGGCAAGAGAGGACAGACACTTGATTCTCTGCAATATCTCGTATCGCTTGTAGTCAATAAGGGTAACGATGATTATATCAGAGTCAAGGTGGATACCGAGAATTACAGACAGAGAAGAAAGGATACACTTGAGAATCTGGCAAAGAATATGGCATTCAAGGTCAAGAGGACCAGAAGACCTCTTTCTCTGGAGCCCATGAATCCTTATGAGAGAAGGATCATACACTCTGCACTTCAAAATGACAGTTATGTCACAACTCACAGTGAGGGTGAAGAGCCTTACCGCCACGTAGTTGTTACACTGAAAAAATAATTAATCCGGTTGCCGACATATTAATACTGTTTTTCTGAATGCAAAGAAGTACTAAGTCTTTCTCACTAAGTACTTCTTGCTGATTGTTCATAAAACAGGTATTAATATGTCGGCAATTGTGTATTATATTTTATTTATGTATTATGTATCTGTGATCTATGCAGAATCAATTATTATATTAAGTGCTCGGCATGGTGGATTAACATGAAGACTATAGCGGCTGTTGCTACTGCCTTGTCCAATTCCGGAATATCCATTATAAGGGTAAGCGGTGATGATGCAGTGGATATTGTTGATAGGATATTCGTCACTGATTCGGATAAGAGATTATCCGGGTGTGCTTCTCATACAATCAATCACGGATACATTGTGAACAAGAATATGACAGATATGTCATGTGATTCATCTTCTTCTGATCAGAGAGAGCACTTATCAGGTGAACCGTATGAAGTGATCGACGAGGTTCTAGTATCTGTCATGAAAGCACCTCACAGTTATACAGGTGAGGATGTGGTCGAGATCAATACTCATGGAGGAGTGGCTGTCACCAAGAAGGTGCTGGATATCGTTCTAAGAGCCGGAGCGTCTATAGCTGAACCCGGCGAATTCTCCAAGAGAGCCTTCCTTAACGGTAAGATGGATTTGTCTCAGGCTGAAGCGGTAATGGATATCATTGAAGCCGACAATAATATTGCTCTTAAAAATGGTATATCACAATTACGAGGTGATGTAGCGGAAGAGATAGAGGAGATCAGAGACCTTCTGATCCGCGAAATAGCGCATATTGAAGCCTCTAATGACGATCCGGAACATATAGATTACGATGTATTCGATTTTCAGCTCGATAAGACAGTACTTTCCTCGATAGAACGACTTGAAATCTTAATACAGAGCTTCGAAAAAGGAAGAATCGTCAGAAATGGCTTAAATACGGTAATCTTAGGCAAGCCCAATGCGGGTAAATCTTCTCTTATGAATAATCTCCTCGGAACAGAACGTGCCATCGTCACGGATATAGCCGGAACCACAAGAGATTCTCTTGAAGAGAGCCTTAATATCGGAGATGTTACTCTCAGATTAACGGATACTGCCGGTATAAGGGAGACAACTGACAGAGTGGAGAGCCTTGGAGTTGACAGGAGTAAGAAGCTTTCAACAGATGCGGATCTGATCCTCTATGTGGTAGATTCATCTGTTCCATTAAGTGATGAAGATGAAGATATAATAAGGCTTACCAAGGATAAGAAGATGATCGTGGTATACAATAAGACAGATCTTGAACCCATGGTATCCTCTGACGACTTATGTAAACTTCTTACAGAGTATGGACATTCTAAAGGGGATTACATTATTCTTCCTGTATCCCTTAAGGATAATACAGGTGTAAAGGATATCACGGATAAGATATCGGAGATGTTCGGACTGGGAGCTGTCAAGACATCTAACGAGGTTATGTTAACCAATATCAGACATAAGGAAGCAGTTTCTAACGCTGTTAACAGTCTTAAGAATGTAATGAAGGGAATCTCGGACGGAGTTCCTGTTGATTGCCTTACCATAGACCTTATGGATGCATATAGCTTTTTGGGTTATGTTATAGGTAAGAATGTTGATGAAGATCTGATAGATAATGTATTCTCAAGATTCTGCCTCGGAAAATAGATAAGCTTATGAGTAATCGTATACGTGAAAAAGTTGATATATGTGTGGTCGGTGCCGGACATGCCGGATGTGAGGCTGCATTGGCTTGTGCACGACTCGGTCTTAAGACTGTTATATTCACTGTAAGTGTGGACAGTATAGCTCTGATGCCGTGTAATCCGAATATAGGCGGAACCTCCAAGGGTCATCTGGTCCGTGAGGTTGATGCTCTTGGCGGTCAGATGGGTAAGATTATAGATAAGACTTTTATTCAGTCCAAGATGCTCAATATTTCCAAGGGACCCGCTGTGCATTCCTTAAGAGCGCAGGCTGATAAGGCTGAGTATTCCAGAGAAATGCGAAGGACTCTGGAGGATCAGGATAATCTTATGATCAAGCAGGGTGAAGTGACGGATATCCTTACCTTGGAGGATATCGCTCATCTTGATGAGAATAATGATGTGATGCCATACGAACAGACATCGGATAAGCCTAAGGCGGGCGGTGTAAGGATATATACGGGTGCCATATATGAATGTAAAGCCGTGATCCTGGCAACAGGTACATATCTTAATGCCAGATGTCTGTGCGGAGAGGCGATCACTTATACAGGTCCCAATGGTCTGCAGGCCGCAACGCATCTGTCGGATTCTCTTAAGAAGCTTGGTATTGGGCTTAGAAGGTTCAAGACCGGTACACCTGCCAGAATGGACGGACGAAGTCTGGATTATTCAAGGATGCAGGAGCAGAAGGGAGATGAGAGAGTCATACCTTTCTCATATTCGACTGATCCTGAAGATGTACAGATTGATCAGGTGAGCTGTTATCTGACCTATACCAACGAGGAGACACATGATATTATAAGGGCTAATCTTGATAGAAGCCCGATATATGCCGGAGTGATAGAAGGTACAGGTCCCAGGTACTGCCCGAGTATAGAGGATAAGGTGGTTAAGTTCCCGGATAAGGACAGGCATCAGGTGTTCATAGAGCCGGAGGGGCTTGGAACCAATGAGATGTATGTGGGTGGTATGTCATCTTCTCTTCCGGAGGATGTACAGCTTGCCATGTACAGGACGGTTCCCGGAATGGAGAATTGCCGGATCGTTAAGAATGCCTACGCTATAGAGTATGATTGTATTGATGCCAATTGTCTCTATGCTTCGTTGGAATTCAAGAATATCGAGGGTCTGTATGCAGCCGGACAGTTCAACGGAAGCAGCGGTTATGAAGAAGCTGCAGCACAGGGGATAATGGCAGGCATTAATGCGTCGAGGAAGGTACTGGGTAAGGACCCGATCATCCTTGACAGGTCTCAGGGATATATAGGTGTTCTTATAGACGATCTTGTGACAAAAGAGTCCAGGGAGCCTTATCGTATGATGACTGCCAGAGCGGAATACAGGCTTTTGTTAAGACAGGACAATGCTGATATCAGATTAAGACCTGTAGGTCATGATGCCGGACTTGTATCGGATGAGGAATATGAAGCTCTTATCAATAAGAAGAAATTGATCGATAGTGAGATAGAGAGATTGCACTCCACTTATATAGGTACTTCTAAGACTGTGAGTGATTATCTGATATCCAGAGGTAGTACACCTCTTAAGTCAGGAGCTACTCTTGCAGAGGTTCTGTGCAGACCGGAGATAGATTATCTCTCTATGGTTAAGATCGATCCGGATAGACCCAACCTTAGATATGATATTATTAAGCAGGTTGAGATCGAGATCAAATACGAAGGATATATAAGCAGACAGAACAAGCAGGTAGAGCAGTTTAAGAAAACTGAAGGAAAGCTTATTCCACGTGAAACAGATTATGATGATATTAAGAGTCTGAGGACGGAAGCAAGGCAGAAGCTTAAACAGTTAAGACCCGAAAATGTGGGACAGGCATCGAGGATATCGGGAGTATCTCCGGCGGATATCTCGGTACTGCTTGTGTATCTCGGGCAGCATGCAAGGTAGATATCGGATATGAAATTAACTGACAGGCAGGAAGAACAATTCAACAGATATTATGAATTGCTCACGGAGTGGAATAAGAAGATCAATCTGACAGCCATTACCGACAGAGATGAGGTATGGATCAAGCACTTTGAAGACAGTGTGAGCATCCACAGGATACTCGATATGGATTCAATAGTCTCCGTGATAGATGTAGGTACGGGTGCCGGTTTCCCGGGTATTCCTCTTAAGATCGTGTATCCGGATATTAAGCTTACTCTTCTTGATTCATTGGATAAGAGGATCAGATTCCTTGAACATGTAACAGAAGTGAATTAACTGATGTCGAGACTATACATGGACGTGCAGAGGATATTGCCGGAGATCCTGCTTACAGGGAAAAATACGATCTCTGCGTCTCAAGAGCGGTTGCCTCTCTTCCGGTATTATGTGAGCTGTGTATCCCGTTTATCAGGGTTGACGGAAGCTTTATAGCATATAAATCCGAGAAAGCAGAGGAAGAGATTACTCTTGCAGATAAGGCTATTGGATTACTCGGATGTAAGATCGAGGATACCACATGTTTTAAGCTTAATGATAATGAGTACAGTCGTACTCTTATAAGGATCAAAAAGGTAAACTCTACGGACGGTAAATATCCCAGACGTGCGGGCATTCCTGCTAAAAAACCTTTGATCTGATTATTTGTGTCACGTGAAACAATTATTAACCAAGTTCTTTATTGTATAGGGTTCATATCGGAATGAATGATGATTTTAAGAAAATAAGTCAGCTACAGGAATATGACAGGAAGAGGATTGCTAATGATCTTCATGATACTTCTTTGCAGACCCTTGCTCATATCACACATCAGGTGGAACTGGTATCAAAGTATATTGATAAAGACCCTGTGATGGCTAAGCTTGAGCTTGCCGAGGTCAATAAGGAGATAAGAGATGTCATAGATGAGATCAGAGGAACCATATTCAATCTCAGACCTATGTCCTTCGATGATCTTGGTCTTAAGGAGACTATCGAAAGAGATCTTACCTCACACAATAAGAGATCGGATATCAACTATAAGATTGATATTGGGGATATAACTCTATCCGATGATTATACAAAGCTACAGATACTTAGGATCGTTCAGGAGCTTGTCAGAAATTGTGAGAAGCATTCCAAGGCTAAAAGTGTTCTGGTAAATATATATCAGGACAAAGAATTGCATATTACCATTGAGGATGACGGGATAGGAATTGCAGTTCCGGATAACATGGAAAAAGAGTCTAATCATTTTGGTAGATCTATTATCTTAGAGAGGCTTAATGCTATAGGCGGAACCATGTCTTTGGAATCCAAGCCGGGGCAGGGTACTAAGATCACCATCACGATACAGACTGAAAATAAGGAATAAAGTACTGTCTGAAATGCTTTATATATGTTATACTTACACTGACATATCAGTAAATGATGATTGTAAATGTGGATTGTAAAGAGGGAATATAATAATGATCAATATAATGTTAGTAGATGATCACAGAATGATAAGAGAAGGGATCAAACAGCTTCTTGAGTTCGAGGGGGATATCAAGGTCATATGTGAAGCTGATAACGGACAGGATTGTATGTCCTATCTTACCTCCGGTACTAAGCCGGATATTATTCTTCTGGATATTAATATGCCTGTGCTTGACGGTATTGCTACTTTGACTCAGATAAGAGCAGGCAGGCATAGGGTCAAGGTTCTTATGCTTACGGTTCATAATGAGGTGGAGTATCTTGTCAAGGCAACAGATATTGGCTGTGAGGGCTATATCCTGAAGGACGCAAGTTCTGAAGAATTAAGAGAGGCCATAATGGCTGTCAATAGAGGAGAGAATTATATTCAGAAAAAGCTTGTCGCCGAACTGAATAATTACCTCATACATAAGAATTCGGATCATGATAAGATCAAGACTCTGACCAAGCGTGAAATGGATGTTCTCAAGCTTGTTGCCATGGGAGAATTCAACAAAGATATTGCCAATAAGTTGGACATCAGCGAAAGAACCGTTAAGAATCATATATTTAATATCTTCAAAAAGATCGATGTATCTGACAGGACTCAGGCCGCAGTTTTTGCGATCAAGAACGATCTGATCTCTATCAAATAATAACCTTGTACAACATATAGTGGTCGGTGTTTCACGTGAAACATCGACCATTTCTGTTTTACATAATTTGATCACCACAACATATTGTTTCACGTGAAACAAATCTACCACAACATATCGCTATGTTCCATGTGAAACACACTGAACGACCTCATCTATATCTTGTGTCCCCAATTGTAGTTTGAAGTAAAGAAAATCCCTGCTGACTCACGAACGCCTCGCCTATAACATAACGAAAATGCGATCAGTAAGCATCACTCTCCGGGTCGCTGCCAACGGCATCCATGCCGTGGGGCAGCTAAAAGGCACATCCATGTGCCTTTTCCTCTAATATGCGAGCATTTTCTAATAATACTAAACCTCACTCAAAGTATTCTGACCGCAGTTATTATTCCCTCAAAGACAATAAATCCCAGAGCACCTTAGTTGGTCTGACAAATATTATCTATATTATAACGGCTCGGCTAAAAGTGAGTCAGCAGGGATTATCCATACTTCAAACCAACCAAAAGAGGCAAAGCAGTTAAATAAGAGAAAAGAGGCTGTGCTGAAAATCCTTAGAGTGAGGCCTAGTATTATCAGAAAATGCAAGAAAAAGCAGGGTCAAAAACACAAGGATGTGTTTTTGAGCTGCCTTATGGCAGGGATGCCATTGGCAGCGACCCGGAAATAGTGAAAATCAAGAGCATTTTCTGAAATAATACTTGCCGAACGTCTCGGATTATCAGCACAGCCTCTTTTTCTCTTATATTAAGAAAGCGGGAGCCGGAATGGAAATAATATGACGAAAAGTGTGGAATAGGTGGAATGTAAGTGTTATAATATGGAACGTACACGTGAAACAAAGGAGAGAAGAATGGGAAAGATTATCTCTGTAGCCAACCAGAAGGGTGGCGTAGGAAAGACAACTACTACGATAAATCTTGCAGCAGCACTGGGTGAAAGCGGCAAGAAGATCCTTGTGATAGATATGGATCCACAGGGCAATACCACAAGCGGAGTAGGTGTAGAGAAGAACGAAGTGGAGAACACGGTATATGAGCTGATCTTAGGAGAGTGCTCAATAAAGGAATGTGTGATCAAAGATGTACTGGATAATGTATCATTGATCCCGGCCAATGTTAATTTTGCAGCGGCAGAGGTTGAGCTTATAGGTATAGAAAAGCAGGAGTATATACTTAAGAACGAATTGGACTGGATCAAGGATCAGTATGATTTTATCCTGATAGACTGTCCGCCGTCATTAAGTACGCTTACGGTTAATGCACTTACGGCATCAGACAGTGTTCTTGTACCTATTCAGTGTGAGTATTATGCACTGGAGGGATTAAGCCAGTTGATACATACCATCAATCTTATCAAGGAGAGGTTGAATAATAAGATAGTCATAGAGGGTGTGGTATTCACCATGTATGATTCAAGAACCAACCTGTCTGCACAGGTCGTGGATAATGTTAAGGCTAACTTCGCATATAATGTATTCGATACGGTCATTCCACGTAATACGAGACTTGCTGAAGCACCGAGCTTCGGTATGCCTATCTTAACATACGATCCGAAGGCGACCGGTTCCGAAGCTTACAGAAGTCTGGCTAAGGAAGTAATAGAGAACAATAAAAAATAATAATATATAACATGCAATTGTTCCACGTATAAAGGAGAGCGAAAATGGCAGTTAAGAGAGGATTGGGCAAGGGATTGGATTCATTGATACCTAATTCGGTAGATGCAAAAGAACCCAAGCAGGACCCGGCAAAGGCACAGAAGCCGGATACTTTTGTTGATATCAATAAGGTTGAACCCAACAGAAACCAGCCGCGTAAGAATTTCGATCAGGATTCACTGTTGGAGCTGGCAGATTCTATCAAGCAGTATGGGCTGATCCAGCCGATACTTGTGGTAGACAGGGAGACCTTCTATGAGATAGTGGCAGGTGAGAGACGATGGAGAGCAAGTAAGCTGGCCGGACTTAAGGAGGTTCCTGTTATAATAAGGGATTTCTCAGAGCAGGAGATCGTGGAGATCGCCCTCATAGAGAACCTTCAGAGAAAGGACCTTAACCCGATAGAAGAAGCTCTTGCATATAAGAGGCTTATGACGGAGTTCAACCTTAAGCAGGACGAAGTCGCAGTGCGTGTATCCAAGAACAGGGCTACCGTGGCCAACTCTATCAGGTTACTTAAGTTAAGCGATAATGTACAACAGATGCTCATAGACAATGAGCTTACGGAGGGTCATGCCAGAGCGATCCTATCAATTGAGAACCCGGATGAGCAGTATAAGACGGCTCTCAAGGTATACAATGAGAAGATGAGCGTAAGGGATGTGGAGAGATACGTCAAGAATCTCGGCAAACCCGCCAAGCCTGAGAAGCAGGTCAATGAATCACTTAAGGCAATATATGTTAAGCTTGAAGAGGAGCTTAAGCAGAAGCTCGGAACCAAGGTAAGCATATCCTCCAAGAATGATAACGGATCCGGAAAGCTTGAGATAGAATTCTACAGCCATGACGATCTTGAGAGAATAACGGATCTCTTAAAAGCGATAAAGTAGGAAATAACAATGACAAGTAATCTGTTAAACAGTATGGGACTGGGTAATCTTGATATAGGAATAGTGCTCATAGTAATGTGCGTACTGCTCATAGCAGCCATAGTCCTGCTCATAGTATTCATAGATAAGGAAGAGAAGCTTCGCAAGAAGTATATGATATTCATGAGAGGCAAGGAAGCGAGCAGTCTCGAAGAGGATATCATCAATCTGTATAATGACAATAAAGCACTTAAAGAGAAGATAACCTTAAACCGTAAGGACATCAAGATATTATATAAGAAACAGAAAAAAAACTTCCAGAATATAGGTCTGGTCAGGTACGATGCGTATCAGCAGATGGGCGGATGCTTAAGTTTCGCTTTAGTACTTCTGGATGAAGATAATAACGGTTTTATCCTCAATTCCGTACACAGTACGGAAGGGTGCTATATGTACACTAAGGAGATCAAAGAAGGAACCTGTGAGATAGAGCTTGGAAAAGAAGAGAAGAAAGCTTTGGAGCAGGCTATGAGTCAGGAGTGATCCGTAATATTTCTCTATGAAACTTGTTGAACTGAACAGTCCGGTCGAGAACATGATATTGGCCAGGGCAATAGTTACCGAAGAGTATAATGAGCTTTTGCCTAAAGGGACGGTACTTAAGAAGGAATATATAGATAAGCTTATCGATCTCGGAATAACCGAGGTATATATCGAGGGTGGTGATATAACCGAGGAAGAGGCCAAGATCCTTAAGGAGGATGTCAAAGAGAAATGTCGTGCCCAGGTACAGACGATAATATCACGGCATACATATAAAAGTGATAATTCCGATATGTCTTCCATAAACAGCACGGCAGAGGATATCATAAGTAACATCTTAGAGGATGAAAAGGTTGTCAAGCAGATATATGAGGTCAGGGAGAGAAGCGCCGATATATATGAGCATTCCATAAGCGTCTGTTCCCTTGCCATGTTAGTGGCACTCAGGATGAAGCTTGACAGAGAGACGGTCAAGGAAGTGGGTATAGGATGCCTGCTTCATGAGATAGGACTCAGATATATAACGGTTGATTTCGAGAATGTGGATATATCCACTCTGAGCGAGAAGGATGTGAATGAATATAAGAAGCATCCAATCTACGGATATACCGCCATGCAGGAAGAGAGCTGGCTGCCGGAGAAAAGTAAGGGTATAATCCTTGGTCATCATGAACGTATAGACGGAACGGGATATCCGCTGCATACCAAGGATCAGCCCATAGAACAGTGCATAGTGCAGGTCTGCGACTTTTTCGATGAGGTCATCTGCGGTATCGGATATGAGAGATTAAAGGTATATGAGGTCATTGAGTACCTTAAGATATATAAGGGCTTAAGCTTTAAAAAGGATGTGGTTGATGAGCTGTTCTCCTTTGTGGCAGTATATCCCGCAGGAACCATAGTGATAACGAGCAGCGGTGAGAAGGCGATGGTGATCGGGCAGAATAAAGGATTCCCGGAGAGACCGGTCTTAAGGCTTCTGACAGACAGGAACGGCAACAGCATAACCGAGAGGATAATAATAGACCTTTTAGAGCATAACAGTCTGTTCATAAAACCGAACATCGGTTAACATAATATAACGGAACATATGGACAGGAAATAAAAGATTGGAGAGAGACCATGATAGACATCAGATTTTTGCGTGAAAACCCGGATGCAGTTAAGGAGAACATAAAGAAGAAATTCCAGGATGATAAGCTTCCTCTTGTAGATGAGGTCATAGAGCTTGATAAAAAAGCCAGGGAGACACAGGCGGAGGCCGACAATCTCCGTGCCATGAAGAATAAGGCAGCCAAAGAGATAGGTGCGCTCATGGGCCAGGGCAAAAAGGAAGAGGCTGAGGCCAAGAAGGCGGAAGTCGCTGCCAATTCCGCAAGGCTTGCAGAGCTTGAGGCAGCCGAGGGCGAACTTCAGGAAAAAATAACGAAGATCATGATGGTGATACCACAGATCATCGACCCCTCCGTGCCTATAGGCAAGGACGACAGTGAGAATGTGGAGATACAGAAGTACGGCGAACCCGTGGTACCTGATTTTGAGATCCCCTATCATACGGATATCATGGAGAGCTTTAACGGGATAGATCTGGATTCTGCCAGAAGAGTAGCCGGTAACGGATTCTATTATCTGATGGGAGATATAGCAAGACTCCATTCGGCAGTCATAGCCTATGCAAGAGATTTTATGATAGGCAGAGGCTTCACATATTGTGTTCCTCCCTTCATGATCAGGTCCAATGTGGTGACAGGTGTCATGAGCTTTGCAGAGATGGAGGCCATGATGTATAAGATAGAGGGTGAAGACCTGTATCTTATCGGAACGAGTGAACACTCTATGATAGGTAAGTTCATAGATACGATACTTAAGGAGGAGGAGCTGCCTCAGACATTGACATCCTACTCACCATGCTTCCGTAAGGAGAAGGGTGCGCACGGACTTGAGGAGAGAGGTGTGTACAGGATACATCAGTTCGAGAAGCAGGAGATGGTAGTCATCTGTAAGCCCGAGGATTCTATGATGTGGTATGACAAGCTGTGGCAGAATACCGTAGATCTCTTCAGATCAATGGATATCCCTGTTCGTACACTTGAATGCTGTTCGGGCGATCTGGCTGACCTTAAGGTCAAGAGCTGTGATGTGGAGGCATGGAGTCCGAGACAGAAGAAGTACTTCGAGGTAGGAAGCTGCTCGAACTTGGGTGACGCACAGGCAAGAAGACTTAAGATAAGGGTGAATGGTGAAGATGGCAAGAAATATCTCGCACATACACTTAACAATACCGTGGTTGCTCCGCCCAGAATGCTCATCGCATTCTTAGAGAATAACCTACAGGCTGACGGTTCCGTTAAGATTCCCGAAGTCTTAAGACCTTATATGGGTGGTATGGAAAAGCTTGTTCCGAATAAGTAAGGTCGCTCATCCGACGATCCTACAGGCAGGATAAGATGCACAGATATTTAAGAGCAGTCGGGTTCTCCGACATGACCAAGAGAACTGAATATGAAGAGCTTGTACAGAAGATAGCCATAGAAGCAGATAACAGAGCATATACATCCTTAGATGATGAGAATATGATTGCTGTCTTTAGTAAAGAGTTCGCCCCGGGGGTGGGTATCGCCGTATGCGGTGAGTTCAATGAAGATAATCAGTTTTACTATGAATATGCTTATCCTTATATGCAGGGAAACACGATTTCTTCATATGAGGATGTAACGGTTGAACGTCATTCGGCAGGAGAATCATATGCAGGAGTCTTCGATGATTCCAAGATAGGCATAACCATAATTTTCTATCTGATAAATATCATTCCGTATATCAGAGCCAAGAATGCGGGACTTCTGCCGATCAGAGGAACAAGTGTGGCACTGTCTGCTCTCTCGATATCCGGTACGATACTTATGCCGCTTGCCAAAAGTGAGAGCAATAAGGCCAGGGTCAATAAGGCGGTGATGAATCGCACGAGGCTTATTGAGGCAGCAAGACAAGGGGATGAAGAGGCGCTTGAGAATCTGACGCTTGATGATATGGATACCTATACTGCCATATCCAAGAAGATACAGAAGGAAGATATCTTCACCATAGTGGATACGAGCTTCATGCCTTACGGTGTGGAGTGCGATCAGTATTCTGTGCTTGGTGAGATCAAAGCTGTGGAAGAAGCAGTCAATCCTGTAACCAAAGAAAAGTTATGTAAACTACAGCTTGAGTGTAATGATATCACTATAGACCTGTGTATCAACTCCAAGGATCTATATGGTGAACCCGCAGTAGGACGAAGATTCAAGGGCATCATCTGGCTTCAGGGATATATCAATTATCCTGCGGAATAAGGAAGGTAGGTAGCCAAGCGGATACTCGGAAGTGTGGTATGGAATCCGCCTCTCCTTTCTTTGTAATTAATAGTAGAATTATGCTTCAAAATCTGATAATATAATTAAGTCGCCCGTATATGGGTGATGAGTCTGCGTAGCTCAGCTGGATAGAGCGACCGCCTCCTAAGCGGTAGGTCGGGTGTTCGAATCACCTCGTGGACGCTTGGTATGAGAAAGGATAGAGCAGTAAGCCCTATCCTTTCTCATTTCGAGGCCTGTCGGGCCTCGAACGGGTTCGACACCGTGCCAACATAAAGCCGGCGGTGCAAAACAGGTGCCACTGGCACCTTGCTCCGCGCCAACATAAAGCCGGCGGTGCAAAACAGGTGCCACTGGCACCTTGCACCACCTCGTGGACGTTTAGAGGAGCCTTTTATGGCTCCTCTTTGTTTATACGGACTTTTATATTGTCGAGCCTCCTTTTGTCGACTGCTATGCGCAGGGCGTTCGCCTCGACACGTTTCAGCTTCTATATGATTATTCGCTGAAAATCTGCCTGAGGCTCAGCAACTGGTACTAAGTGGTATTGCGAAACCCCGCCTCTGGCAGAACCGGTACTAACACCGCGGAGCGGTTTAATAATAAACCCCCATTTGAAATGGGGGTTGCTAATTTGGAAGGGCGGCACCCCATAAACATAGAGGATTTCTTGAATAAAGGATTTTTGCCAACGATTAGTTGACACATACATTAAGGAGACGGGATTACATGGAGTGTGATAAAGAAGTATATAATAGACAATTTACCCTTTTTTAGTCTTGACCGGGACGGAGAGGGGATATACAATGTATATACGGAGGTAATTGTTATGCAGGCACAGATAAAAGCATGGGGAAACAGTCAAGGAATCCGTATTCCCAAGGAAGCTCTCAAAGAAGCAGCTATTTCACTGGATGATTATTTGGATGTCAGTGTTTCAAATGGAATAATAATACTTGAGAAGCCTCACAGACACAGATCCCTGGAGGAACGTGTTGCTGAATACGGAGGGAAGCTGCTATTAGACGGCGAATTTGACTGGGGCGAAGCAAAAGGAAGAGAAATATGGTAATGAATGCGAAGCTTAATCAGGGGGATATACTTAAGATCGAGCGGATAAGCAGACCGGTTCTGGTCGTAAGTAAGGATTATTTTAATATGTCCGGTGAGGTGGTCGGCTGTCCAATCTATGAGGACGATAAATCAGGACCACTCCATATATATATCCGCACTGACAGTCTTGACGGATATGTCCAATGTGAGAAGCTGGCGTTACTTGACTTGAATGTTCGCACGTATTCCAAGGTGGACAGGATCAGTATGCCGGATGTAATAGATATTACGGATGCAATTCAGAGTATCTTTGATTATATATGATCGCTTACTCTCTATGGTCATACCCTACCGGACACAATTGAAACTATGGAATATCAGACAAACGTCCCTGAATCAAATGTGTATTCGATTAAGATTGTATGCAGATACAAGCAAAATCACATATATTTAGGTATTGAAGTCATCATTTAATGAAGTTTTTCCAATCGAGATTCTTGGTACCGGAGGTCTTATACTTATGTTTAAGGCCTCTTTTTCTGTTTTTGATGAATCTGCTTACTATGAATGATCTTATACCGAAGATAATGATAAGGGCTAAGGCTGAGGCTAACACGATCTGAAGGACCGCCCGGAGATTGATTATCTTAATGCTCTCACTATCATTGGATTCCATGCTTTTCTCAGGCTTAGAGCCGAAGTCGAAGATGGGCTGCTCCTCCTTGGCAGCCTCAACATTACCGCTTCCGACATACACATCATTGTAATAATAATCTATTCTGGCTATGGTATCCTTCTTAAGATCGTCATAGCTTATTTCGGATACAGTCTCACTAAAATCAGCATCCACGGGAATAACCACATAATCGGAGCGGTTCATCTGAAGGATGGCTTTGCTGCTTCCGAATATATCAGAGCCGGTGGAGAAGAAGTTAAGACTCTGTATCACATATGTCCTGTCATTCCCCGATATATTGACGGCTTTGAAATTATTAAAGCCGTAATCGAAAAGCTCTATGGTATCTGTGAACTGTGCCGGAGCCTCTTCCTTAAGAATCACACATACGGTTCTTAAGCCCCCGTATTCGGCGCAGCTAACGAGAGTCTGCCTGGCGGCTTCGGTATAGCCGGTCTTGGTACCGACCAGATATTCATATTCGTATTCCTTGCCCTTATGGAGCTTGCTCTTGGCATAGACTGTCATGTCGTCCCGGGGCTGAGTGGAGGTCTTGGGAATGTGATAAGATGTGGTGGAAGCCATCTTGGTCAGAAGCTCATCCGAATAGAAGGCCTGTGCGATCAGTGCCATGTCGTATGCCGAAGTATAGTGATCTTCGTCATGTATGCCATTGGGGGTGACAAAGTGGGAATTCCTGCAACCTAAAGAAGCCGCCTTTTCATTCATAAGCTCGGCAAAGCCCTGAATATTACCTTCACCGCTTATATGCTCCGCTATGGCATAAGCCACTTCATTGGCCGAGCCTACCAGCAGACCGTACAGACACTGCTCCATGGTGATGGAATTGCCCGCACCGATGCCTATATTGGCATCCTCGCGCCAGTTGATACTGTCGATGGCAGCCTGAGAAAAGGTCACCATCTCGTCCATATCGCACTTCTCTATGGCGATAAGCGCAGTCAGCATCTTGGTGATGGATGCGGGATAAAGCTTCTCATCCATATTCTTGGCATAGAGTACCGTACCGGTATGGATCTCCATAAGTACGGCGGCCTCGGCTCCTATCTTGGGACCGGCCGGCCAGTCCTTATATTCGTCGGTCTGTATCGGTTCGTTCTTACGCTCCTCGGCCTGTGCCTGAAAGTCTGTATCTGCCGCCATAACAGGAGTGACGGACAAAGTGCATATCGCGGACAGGATGGCGAGTCCTGCGCATATTCTGTATATTGTTTTTCCGATCTTAACGTAAGAAGTCATAGCTCCTCTTTTTTAAGCTTCTTCTGAAGGAGTATGTCATCACGCTTTTCCAACAGCTTTTTGTAATCGTCCCTGGTAATGTATTTATCGGTCTTGACCGCATACACTCCGCCTCCCTCGGCCTTGCGTATGCGTATCTTGCTCTTCATAAGCCCGTGTCTGATACAACTGCTTACGGCATAGTAGTGCTTCCCGTTGGATGAAAACCAGGGGATCTTCTTCTTGATCGTGCGATTACACTTATAGCATACGGTCTGCGTGACATCCCTGCAGCTTAAAAGCTGGCTGCGGTTATCAAAGGCTCTGCTGATATACTTGTCATAATCACTGAAGACTATATGTACTTCATGCTCCTTATCAACCGGTACATTGAAGGTATCAAAGGAGAATTTCTCAAGGACATCCGGATCCTCGATCTTATCGAATATCTTGGCGGTGTAATAGGCATCGGAAAAGGCTCTGTGGAAGGGAATATCCTTATGGATATTCATCATATCTATCGCATCCTCCAAGGCCTTGCGACTCTTACCGTCTTCATAAGCCAGACTGAAGAGCTTCTGGATATCATAGTACTTTATCGGTCCGTCCGAGAGAGGCTCCATATCGTAGAATGCCATATTACGCTGCAGCTCTAACAGATCTAAAGCTCCCCATGTGCAGAATAGGGGATCATCCCCGCACCATTCAAGGAACTGCTTCATGACTACGGGAAAAGTGTCACCCTTCTGCAGCTCTTCCATCTGAAGGTGCACCAGACGGCTAGTGATGAAGTGCATCTCATGATAGACCTGAGGCTTGATAAGCTTGGAGAATTCAGAGACCATATCTCTGTTCTCATTGAGCTTGACTGCCCCGATCTCAACTATTTCAAACGGCAGTTTTTCCTCTCTGTCGTTCTCTCCGTGTGAAGCCTGATTCCATTCCAGATCAAAAATAATATAATTCATTCCACAATTTTACCATACTGTAGAGCAAATTAACAACATAATGTATCCGACCGGTATTTAAATAAGTTTTGAATAATTAATTTATATTCGGCAAAATCTTTCTGTTACAAAATTGTCAAACAAAAGATGCCCTTTTTAAGGGCATCCCGTAAGTTTATATTATTCAATCAGACCTCTCTTTTTAAGCAGGTCAATAATCAGTTTCGCCGAGTATTCCTCACCCAGGAACGCTGTGTTTAATGACATGTCATATTCCCTCGGATCAAGCCAGTCCTTACCGGTATAGTACTTATAGTAGTTGGTTCTGTACTTGTCGGTTTTAATAATTAATTCCCTTGCTGTCTTGGGATCGATTAATCTTCTCTCAACTATATTTTTGACGCAGTACTCAAGCGGTGCCTGAATATTAATCTTAACAACGTTTTTAAGACTTCCTATTATGTGATTGGCAGCCTTACCAACAATGATGCAAGATACTTTGTCTTCGATTGCAAGATTCTTAATAATAACAGCCTGGAAGTTAAACAGGTTTTCATTCGACAGGTACATCTGGTCACCAATCTTATAAAGGTTACTGTTGTATACACCCTTTGTAGTATTTAAGTTGATGGTTCCCCTCTTTATCTTCTCATTGGCTTCGAAAAAGAAGCTTTCATTAATACCACTGTAGTCTGATGCCATCTGCAATATTTCTTCATCGTAGTATGGTATACCAAGCTCCTCTGACAGTATTCGAGCAATATGACTTCCACCGCTTCCAAGACCCCTCGAAATTGTAATAATATAATTTTTCACAGCAATCACTCCTTTATAACTGTAATAAGATACCTGCAGCTGCAGCAATGGCAATGTAAATAACAGGATGCTTTTTAAACTTCTTAAGTCCTGCATAGATTAATACTGCAAGAATTATAGAGAATATAGAGAATAAATCGGTAATCTTTCCCGTTTCGCTAAAAAGCTCAATATTTAATAAAGCGACCTTGGCAACCATAAGACCTGCCACTGTAATAAGTCCTGTTGATGCGGGTCTTAATCCCGAAAAGATAGCCTGAACTATCTTGGCATTTTTAAACTTTTCAAGGATTGTTGCGATAATTTCAATAATAACGATTGAAGGTAATATAAGGCCGATTGTTGCCACAAGTCCGCCTGCAACTCCGGTAGTAACTACACCTGCGTAAGTAGCCATGTTAACGCCCAGAGGACCGGGAGTTGATTCCGAAATAGCAATCAGGTTCATAATATCCTGTGTTGAAAACCATCCGGTCTTGGCAGATATATCAAAAAGAAAAGGAAGGGTTGCAAGTCCGCCTCCTACCGCAAAAAGGCCTGCTTTAAAAAATTCAAACAAAAGCTGTAAGAAAATCATTTATTTTACCTCCTTTGTTTTCTTTATCCGGGTATAGATTACTCCTGCAATTCCCGCAAGAATAACTACAAAGATTGGTGAAATGTCAAATACCAGGGATATAGCTATTACAAGAGAAAATACCACCCATGAGAATATATTTTTAAGCGATTTCTTGCCAAGTGAAAGAATAGCGTCAAAAATGAGCACACATACACATACGCTGATTCCTGCAAAAGCATGTTTAACGATGGTAATATCTGCAAAATTCTGTAAGAAAAGAGCAATGAGAGTAATGATCACAACCGAAGGAGCAACTACTCCGAGAGTTGCTACAATTCCTCCGAGAATACCCTTTGTTTTGTAACCGATAAAGGTTGCAGTGTTTACGGCTATAATGCCGGGAGTACACTGACCGATTGCATAATAGTCAAGGAGTTCCTCCTCGGTTGCCCAACCACGGTTTTCAACAACTTCTTTTTTAAGCATAGGAAGCATTGCATAGCCACCACCAAAGGTTAAGCCTCCGATTCTTGCAAATATGAGAAATAAATCAAGATAATCTTTCATATAACCAGTCCTCTCTTTACCATCTGTCGATGGAAGCATATGTTCCATCCTGAAGCTCGATGTATTTTTCGGGAGCGATACCGTTTTCATCCATCTCACGAAGAATCTTGTCATGCTGTGGAAATACTGTGTTAGCATCATAATCGTCAAATTCTTCAGAGCTTAGGATTATAGCTCCCATTCGCCTTAGATCCGCAATGTTAGCTTCCTGTATTTCCGCTGTAGCTGATGAACAGGCATCCTCAACAATTACAACGTTATATTCCAGTGCATTGGCATCATATGCCGAAGTTCTTATACAGTTAGGTGTGGTAGTACCGATTAAAATTACGTTTTCAACTCTGAGGCGGCGTAATATTAAGTCAAGTTCGGTATGGAAAAAAGCACTCCATCTTGGCTTAATTATCGTATAGTCACCCTTTTTAGGTTTTAATCCCTCAACCTGCTCAGCGCTGTTATATCCGTGGCTTCCGGGGCTCATTGATCTTCCGCCGTTTTTCCAGCCTTCGTATCTTGTAAGTTCAACGTCGCTTCCGTCTTCCCTGTAAATGCGCTTTACAAAGAACACAGGTATATTTTTTCTTCTTGCATTCTCAACCGTTCTTACGCAGGCGGGAATGCTTTCTTTTGCCATTTTTATGCAATGCACTGATTCTCTATCTACAAACCCATTCTCCATATCAATTACAATCAGTGCGGATTTTGTCGTATTCTTCATGTTAACCCCCTAAGTATGCTTTCTTAACGCTGTCGTCTGAGAGAAGCTTACCTGCATCTCCTTCCATTACAATTCGCCCTGTTTCAAGAACGTATGCATAATCAGATATTGCAAGTGCAGCGTTAGCATTCTGTTCTACGAGCAATACCGTTGTTCCCTTAGCATTAATATCAACGATTGTTTTTAAAATCTGATCAATAATCTGAGGTGCAAGACCCATCGAAGGCTCATCAAGAATTAATAACTCGGGGCGTCCCATCATTGCCCTTGCAATAGCAAGCATCTGCTGCTCGCCACCGCTTAGTGTTGATGAAATCTGTTCCTGTCTTTCCTGAAGTCTTGGGAATATCGAATAAACATTAAGTAAATCTTTTCTGATTTCATCACGGTCGTTTCGTAAGAAAGCACCCATTTTAAGATTATCAAGTACTGAAAGCTCACCGAACACATGACGTCCTTCAGGAACGTGACATATTCCCATTGATACGATTGCGTAGCTTGGAGTATGTTCAAGCTTATGTCCTTTATATTCAATAGTTCCGTTTTTGATTTTTTCAAGAGATGAAATTGCTCGTAGGGTGCTTGTTTTTCCTGCACCGTTAGCGCCGATTAAAGATACTATTTCTCCCTTTTTAACTTCAAAGCTTATCTGATGCAGCGCTTGAATCGATCCGTAAAACAGGTCTACATTTTCAACTTTTAATAATGTTTCCTGCATAGAAATAATCTCCTTAGTCTCTTATTTTTTTTTCTCGGGTAATACCACCGTTTTCGGTTCCAAGATAAGCTTCAATTACCTTGGGGTTCTGTGTAACAACTTCCGGTTTATCAATTACAAGTGTTTTACCAAAAGAAACTACTGCTACTCTGTCGCATATTCCCATTACAAGCTTCATGTCATGCTCAATAAGAAGAATTGCTATCTTGAACTCTTCCCTTATTTTCTTAATAAGCAATGCAAGATCAGCGGTTTCATTGGGGTTCATTCCTGCTGCAGGCTCATCCAGCAGCAGGAGTTTGGGTTTTGAAGCCAGAGCTCGAACGATTTCAAGTTTTCTCTGTTCTCCATAAGGAAGGTTTTTAGCAAGAGTATCTGCTTTATCATCTATTCCGAATATCTTAAGTAACTTAATCGCATCTTCTCGAAGCAGTGCTTCTTCGTCATAAAACTTTTTGGTCCTTAAGATTGCGTCAAACAGGTTATACTTAGTAGCGTGGTTGCACGAAACAAGAACGTTCTCCACAACGGTCATATCACCGAAAAGTCTGATGTTTTGGAAGGTTCTTGCCATCTTTCTACGGTTAATCTCGTAGGTAGGAAGACCATCCACTCTGTTACCGTCAAAAAATATAGCTCCCTCTGTAGGCTTGTATACGCCTGTCAGCATATTAAAAATTGTGGTTTTTCCGGCACCATTAGGTCCGATAAGTCCAACAAGTTCATTATCATCAATAGTCAGATTAAAATTACTTACTGCTGTTAATCCGCCGAATCTTATGGTTATGTTTTTAGCTTCCAGCAAACTCATAATTTAAACCTCCTTCTGAATTTTATTTTTTCCTGCAAAACGAGATTTAACTTTTATAATAAAGCGCTTAATTCCGGCGATTGTAAGTTCGTTTGTTCCAAGAAGTCCCTGGGGTCTGAATATCATCATGATGATAATAATCACGCCGTAAATAAACATTCTAAGTTCATTAAGTTCAGAGCTTATGTTTCTAAGCACCTCAGGTATGAGGGTAAGTATTGTAGAGCCGATGATTGATCCTGTGTTACTTCCGATACCGCCAAGTACGATGAAGGTTAAAAATTCTGTTGATTTAGAGTAGTTAAACATTGCAGGTTCGATGTAAGTAATGTAGTGAGCATAAAGGCCACCTGCAAAAGCAACTATTATACTACCTGTTATAAATCCAAGCATTTTATAGTTCTGTGCTTTATTTCCCATGGCTTCTGTTGCAATCTCGTTATCCTTGACAGAACGTAATGTACGTCCAAAAGAAGAATTAACAAGGTTAGTAACAATCAGGAAAACAATTACAACTGAAAAAAACACGAAAGTTAAATTTACTGATGCGGGAATTCCTGTATAACCTCTTGCGCCGCCGAGACTGTCAATGTTTTGAAAAGCAACCTTAACAATTTCGCCAAAGCCAAGAGTACACATTGAGAAGTATCCACCCTTAAGTCTTAATATTGGATAACCGACTATTGCTGCTATAATACCCGATACAATACAACCAATCAGTAATGAAACAACTAACGGAGTGTGTAGTGCAACCGAAGAAACTGCCGAAGCATAGGCTCCAATTGACATGAATGCCGCATGCCCCATACTGAGCTGTCCGGTTATACCAACTATCAGGTTAAGTGAAAGCGCAATGATTATATTGATTCCTATGGAAACAAGTATTCTTCTAAAGTAATTATCAACAATTCCTAATGCGATCAGTCCCTGAAGTAATCCATAGGCAATCAGCACAGATATTAGAATAATAAGTTTTTTCTTTATCTTCATATTTACTACCTACACCTTCTCGATCTTTTTCTTTCCGAATAATCCTTCAGGCTTGAATATCAGAATAATTATTAAAATGATAAAGGAAATGGCATCTGACATTCTCGATGACACATAAGCCTTGGTCATAGCCTCGGTAAAGCCTATGAAGATACCGCTGAACATTGCTGCAGGAACATTACCGATTCCACCCATGATTGCGGCTATGAAAGCTTTAAGACCGGGCATAACACCCATTAAAGTATCAATCTTTGGATACATCATTCCAACGAGGATACCTGCAGCTCCTGCAAGTCCTGAACCGATTGCGAAGGTTATAGAAATGACTTTATTAACGTTTATTCCCATTAAAGCTGCAGCGTCCTTGTCGTAAGATACTACTCTCATTGCACAGCCGGTCTTGGTTTTAAAAAGAAACAGCTGAAGCAAAAGTGTACATACGACAACTACTGCGAAGGTTAATATCTGAAGGTTAGAGATAGATACGCCGCCTATTTCATAGTTAACGGTTTCAATGATTGTGGGGAAGGGCCATGGGTTAGGTCCAGCAAGGAAGTTAACTCGAAGTCCGTTTTCCAATACCATTGACATACCGATTGCTGTAATGAAAAGAGCAACCTTAGGAGAGTTCCTAAGAGGTTTATAAGCGATTTTTTCAATACTCATTCCAATAAATGCTGAAGCCAACATTACGATAATCAGAATCATGGTAAAAGGAAGGCTTAATCTGGTAGCCAGGAACAATCCAATAAAGGCCGAAACCATATAAACACTGCCATGTGCAAAGTTTACGAGGTTTATAATTCCGTAAACCATTGAATATCCTATTGCCAAAAGGGCATATACGCTTCCAAGAGCAAAACCATTTATAATCTGATGAATAAATATCTTCATAGGTTTTCACCTCACCAGTAAAAAGTAATAAAAAAGCAGGCGGGAGCACTTCCGGCTCCCTTGCCTACTTATGCTTTAAAAATTAATGCTTTTTCTTTGTTATGAATTTATATGATCCGTTTTCAATCTGTGCAATAACAATTTCCTTGTTAGCATGTCTTTCTTCGTCGAATGTAATGTTGCCTGTAATGCAGTCAAGGTCTGTTGTCTTTAAAGCTTCCTTGATTGCGGCACCGTCTGTTGTTCCGGCTCTTTCAATTGCATCACATATTACATACATTGCATCGTAGAACATCGTACTTGTGTTAGCGGGTTCGTCCTGGTATAAAGCCTTGTAATCGCTTACGAACTTCTGAACTTTTTCATCGGGATCTTCAACTGACATTGATGTAGTTAAAATTGCCCCTTCCGTTGCATCACCTGCAATATCGATAAGCTTGTGGTTAGCCCATCCGTCACCGCCGATGAACTGTGCTGTAATTCCCATTTCTCTTGCCTGCTTAACGATAAGAGAAACGTTGGCATATAAGTCAGGGAAAAGAATAACTTCGGGATCTGCTTCCTTAATCTTGGTCAACTGAACCTTAAAGTCTGTATCGCCTTCGTTGTATGTTTCGTTGGCAATGATCGTACCTCCCTTTGATTCAAAAGAAGCTACAAATGCTTCAGCAAGTGCTTTGGGATAGTCGTTTGAAATGTTATATAAAACTGCTGCCTTGGTATACTTAAGGTCGTCATATGTATAATCTGCAAGTACTGCTGCCTGAACAGGGTCTGTAAACTGAATCTGGAATACGTACTCGCCACCTACTGAAGTAATCTTAACGTTTGTAGGGTTGGGAGAAATAAGAGGAATCTTGTTCTGTGTACAAACAGGTCCCATTGGAAGGGCTGCTACTGTATGAGCTGATCCCACAATTGCTACTACCTTATCTTTATCAATTAATTTCTGTACTGCGGTTGCTGCCTTGTCACCTTTGTTGTTATCATCTTCAAATACAAGTTCAACCTTTTTACCAAGTACACCACCTTTTGCATTTATTTCATCAGCGGCCATCTGTGATCCCCAGGTTGCTAACTTGCCACTGTCCGGCATGTTACCTGTGATCGGGATACAAAGCCCAATTTTAATTGTTTCTGCCTCTTTAGCTGCTCCACATCCTGCCAAGCTTCCAAGAGCCAATGTTGCTACTCCGAGTACTGCTAATGCCTTCTTAAATAATTTTTTCATAATATATCCATCCTTTCTTAAATAGTCCCCCCAAATAACAAAACAGACACAAAGCGCTTTAGATTCACGTTCTTGTGTCTGCCTTGATATACTTTTACAGCATTTAAGTCAGGAAGTCATTATTCCATTAAACAAATAAGAAAGGATTTTATTGTGCAAATGAACAATGGTTAGATTGCTCTTTTTACATACTTTAGAATGTGATACGCATATACGCGCATCTCAAGAAATGTAATCTGTCCGGCATTATCTCCTACATTCAGCGCTTCAAATATTTTGTTCTTTCTAAACAAAAGAGTATTTCTGTGTATAAATAATTTTTCCGCACTCTCCTTGTATTTCCAGCCCGAAAAAACCAGTTCCTCCAAAGTTACAATAAGTTCATCATCAAGTTTTTCTGCTATAGGTCTTCCAAGGCTGTCAAGCTCAGCGTCAGAAGATGTCATCAGGAAATGATACATGGATTGTTCTTCAAAAGTAATTGCTCGAATGTCTTTAAGCAAACCGTTAATAAATTTCGCCTTTACTGCCTGAGTAACAAGTGCTGCCACATCTGTGAATTCACCAAATCCGCTTACGCCAAAATCCATGTTAGACGCCACTCCGGTATCATTCATTGACACATTACACTCAATTGCAAATTCTCTCATAAACTCATTTATTTCAAAGTCTTTAAGGTAATCAGGTATTTCCATGAGAACAACCAGATATGTGTTTCGTACATAAAAAGAAACGGCTGCTTTTCTCAAAAAGGCTTCTCTTTCAATAGCAATACGTTGCTTTTTTTCATCCATCACATCACATACAAAAACGGAGTACCTGCATTTTGTATTGAAACGGTTTTCAAGACACAAATATTCAAGCTGATTTCTTGTAATGCTTTCATCAAAAAAATAATCAAAGAAAGATAATCTTTCTATAGCAGAATCTGCCTCAGACTCTCTTTCCTGTTCAAAGATCTCTCTTAAAACTCTCATCTGAATATCAGAAAGCGCAACTTCAAAAGGAAGCGAAAGAATAGGAATATTCCAATTTTTTGCCTCTTTAACCATAAAGTCAGGAACTCGATCATAAAAGCGATGTACTTTAAACACAATTCCACAGCAGCCCTTATCGTTCATGGTCTTAATCATTTCGATAATTTCGCTGTCTTTCATTTGCTTGAAAACATAGCCGGTTGTAAGTACAAGTTCGCCCTGCTTTAAGAATCTGTATGTGTCCGGATTGTCCATTATATGAACGCCACTTATTATTTTATTTCCATTCTTTTTGCCGCAGACAAATTCAATTCCCTCGAATCCCGAATCATTCACAAGCCAGTTAATATCAATCATATGCTGCCTCTCTTCGTGTGTCTGTTTTCTTTCAACGTATTTAGGCCCGTATCCGGGATAGTGGGTGAAAACCGGACACGAACTTAAACAAAAAAACAAAGGCGCCTCGCAATTCGCGAAACGCTTTTGTCTCTTATGTGTGGATATTATATTTTTTTTTAACAAAAGTCAATGAAAATTTGCACTAATTGGTCAGCTAAAGTATCCGACCGATAACGCATTGTGTAATTTAAAGCAGAAAAAATATGTATAACTTTTTCACAAAGTTTATTTGATCGGTTTTGTGCAACTTACACAAAGTAAAAAAATTCTTAAAAAAAATGCTTTACAAATCAAAGTCGATGTTATATCATTCGGCTTACACCAAGTTACACGCAGTTGAAGAGACAGCCTCTGCGGGAATAATGAATATCTGAAGTTCATTATAGGTAGCTCGGTGATACGGTAAGAGTTCTCTTACCTTTTCCATCAGACAATTTATCAAGAGGTGATTACTATCATAGGACTGTTGGTTTTGTGTATGGTAGCCGCGATCCTTGATGTATACAGAAGGATAATACCCAATTATCTGGTAATTGCGATCCTTATATACGGGGGCGCTTGGGATTATTTACATTCGGATATATCCGGTGTTATCGCTTCAATGGCATATTGTGTTATGGTGGCCGTCATCCTGTATCCTTTGTATATGACAGGTTCACTGGGGGCCGGAGATGTGAAGCTTTACAGTCTTCTGCCGCTTTATTACATCAGGGAGAAACTGCTGATCATATATTTTTTGATATTTTTGATAGCTTTGGCATTAGCGATCATAAGGCAGCTTAGACATCCTCACGGTAGAGGCATAATCCCGATGGCTCTTCCCCTCGCCATCGGAGTACTGATAAGCATAATAGCCGATAACATGGGATATACGGTTTTATTGGGGTAAAGAACATAAGGAGAAGTATATGAAACACACGATGATAATCCTGGATAAAGACCTGCAATATGCCGACAAGGCAGCAGGCTATATCAATAACAGAGGCGGCTTTCCCTTTGAGGTCGTGACATTTAACAGGGTGTCGGAGGCCAGGGAATACGAGAGGAAGGCAGGAGTGGATATCCTGCTTGTATCGGATGAGCTGTCCGAAGAGCTTAAGGACAGAGAGATAACTGACAATACTGTCATTTTATCAGGGAGCAGCTTTGTGCCAGATACGGATAATAAGGTGATATACAAGTATCAAAGCTGTGAGAACATAGTCAAAGAGCTGCTTCTGTACGCATCCGGCAAGGAGAATCTGGGGAATCTGATAAGCAGAAAAAGCCGGATGAAGATAGTAGGCTTCTACAGTCCCATCGGCAGGAGCGGACAGACGGGGATAGGCTTATCGACAGGACAGCTCCTTGCGAAGAATCACAGAGTACTCTTCCTTGATATGGACTGCCACAGCAATCTTAAGGATGCATTGGGTATAAGGTTTTCCGGAGATATGTCGGATCTGATATATGCCATGAACAATGATTCCAAGGATCTGGCCACTTTGATCGGCGGGATATCGGGCAGTCTGGGCGGACTTGACATCGTACCCTCAATGGAGAGACACGCGGACTTAATAAGCATATCGTATAAGGAATGGCAGTCGATCCTTAAGCAGATCGAGTACAGGACGGATTATGAGTATGTACTCTTAGACTTGTCCAAGGCGGTACAGGGACTCGGTAAACTGATCGCCACATGCAATAAGCTTATAGTGACCGTGATCGAGGATGACAGAGAGCAGGGTAAGTTAAAGGCATTCTTAAGAGAATTCGAAGAGGATGGTAATGCATCAGAGCTTATTAAAAAGGTCATCGTACCATTTAGGCAGGCCGGAGACAAGGAGAAGATATTCGCAGCCACTACGGGCGAGGCCGGTGAATGCGCTAAGGAGATAGTGAAGGAGATCGTAGCATAATGTCATCTGATGAGGAGATCATAGGACATATAAAAGAAAAACTCATAGAGAAGCTCGAATACAAAGGAGAAGTATCTGATGAAGAATTAAAGGAGATGATAGGGGATGAGCTTAAGGAGATCAATTCCGGATATCACATTCCCATCAAGGACAGACTGGAGTTAGGCAGGCAGATCTTTCATTCCATGAGGAAGCTGGATATCCTTCAGGGACTGTTAGAGGATAAGGATATAACGGAGATCATGGTTAACGGACCGGATAATATCTTCATCGAGAAAAAGGGCAGCATAAGTAAAGCCAAGCAGAGTTTTGATTCGGAGGAAAGCTTAAGGAATGTCATAGGCCAGATAGTCGCAAGATGCAACAGGGTCGTCAATGATTCATCCCCCATAGTCGATGCCAGACTGGCGGATGGATCGAGAGTCAATGTGGTGCTCAATCCGGTCGCCATCAACGGGCCTATACTGACGATCAGAAGATTCCCCAAGAAGCCTTTTACGATGGATGACCTTGTAAGGATAGGCAGTCTGACAAGAGAGGCAGCGGACTTCCTGCACGATCTTGTGGTAGCCGGATACAACATCATAGTAAGCGGAGGAACCGGCTCAGGCAAGACTACGGTACTCAACGCATTATCCTCATATATCCCGAATGATGAAAGGATAATCACCATCGAGGACAGTGCCGAGCTGCAGATACAGGGAATAGAGAATCTGGTAAGGATGGAGACCAAGAACAGCAACATGGAGGGAACATTACCCATTACCATAAGAGACCTTATCAAGACGAGCTTAAGGATGCGTCCCGATCGGATAATAGTCGGGGAGGTCAGAGGCGGAGAGGCTATGGATATGGTATGTTCGGCCATGAACTGCGGACATGACGGGAGTATGTCAACCGTACATGCCAACAGCGCCACAGATACCATATCAAGGCTTGAGACAATGATATTAATGGCAGTGGATCTGCCTGTACACGCCATTAGAAGGCAGATAAGCAGCGGCGTGGATATCATCATCCATCTTGGAAGGATGAGGGATAAGAGCAGACGTATGCTGCAGATAGTAGAGTTATCCGGTGATGATAACGAAGAGATCAAGATCAATCCGCTGTATGAGTTCAGAGAAGACAGAGACTCTACCAAGGATAAGGTAAGCGGAGCTTTACAGAGAATAGGAAGTCTGATCAATGAAGAAAAACTTAAAAATGCCGGAATCGGTATTAAAGCTTGATAAAAGAGAACTGGCAGTATATCTTCTGCAAGGAGTGCTGATCGTCATATTGTTCGGATACTTCTTCTACAGATCCGTGATCATAACGATATGTCTTATGCCCGTCATCTATCCGTATATCCTGTACAAAAGCAGGGAAGCTGAGAAGAAGAGGGATATGCAGCTATTGATGCAGTTTAAGGAGATGATAAATTCGGTAAGCGGATCGCTGCATGCGGGCTATTCCCTTGAGAATGCTTTCACGGAGGCACTAAAGGATATGAGACAGATGTACGGAGATAAGGCTGACATAGTAAAAGAGCTTATGATCATCCGGAGCGGACTGGACAATAACAGGGATATAGTCAGTCTGGTGCATGACCTTGCACTGCGCAGCCGCTTAAGTGAGATAGAGAGCTTCGCCGGAGTATTAAGTGTAGGCAGAAGATCCGGAGGCAATCTCACGGACAATATGGAGAGCTATGTAAGGGTAATAGAAGAGAAAGCCGCTGTGATACAGGAGATAGAGACCATGGTATCCGCAAGGAGATTTGAACAGAGGATAATGAATGCGGTTCCTTTTCTGATCATATTCTATGTGGAACTGACCAATAAGGGGTTTTTTAAGATACTGTACAATAACCTATTCGGCAATATCGTGATGACCGTGACTCTGGGAATATATATTCTGTCGGTATATCTGTCGAAGAAGATAATCGAGATCGAGGTATAGACATATGATGGAGAAGATAGAAAGGCTATCACGGAAGCTCCTTGAAGGATACCTTATTTTCATCGGTAAGAGAGGGGTTGATCCTTTTCCGGGAGATTATGAGAAAAAGCTTTCGCTCCTGTCTCCGGGTAAGGAGAGTAGGAAGCTTATAAAGGATTATTACAGCAGGAAGATAGTTAACATAATTCTGTCCACAGCAGCTTCTCTTATACTCCTTATATTGGTGATCATAAGTTCCGTGACAGATGATAAGATCACTGACAGTTACATTCTAAGGCGTACAGAGGTTGGAGAAGAAGGCTACAACATCACACTGAATGCCGTTACGGAGGATGGTGAGGTCGGTCCTCTGGATATAAGGATCGATGAGAGGATGTTTAAGGATGAGGAATGTGAAGAGAAGATGAATGAGCTGTATGAAAAGCTTCTGACACAGATCCTTGCGGACAATGAGGAATTAAGTCATATAGATTCAGACCTGTATCTTCCTACGTCAGTGGAAGGGTATCCCTTCTCCCTAAGATGGGAGAGCTCTGACTACAGGCTTATAGATTCGGCCGGAGCCGTGCACAACGAAGAGACGGAGGAGGAAGGAGTCCCTGTAGATATAAGGGTAGTGATGACATATAAGGATAAGGAAGAGAGCTTTGACATCAAGACTGTGGTGTACCCGTATATACCGGAGGGAGAGGATCTGTTGATAAAGCAGATATATGACAAGGCCAAAGCGGAGAATGAGGATAACAGATACGAGGATTATTACAGATTACCCTCTGATATCAACGGCAGGAAGATAAGCTGGAAGGAGATAAAAGAGCCTGTTATCCCGATCGTTACAGTGATCGGTTTTAGTCTGGTGTTTGGGTTGTGGCTCGGAGCAGACAGAGACCTTAACAGGAAATACGAAGACAGGAACAGACAGATGATGATCGATTATGCGGAATTTGTCAGCAAGCTTCAGATCCTGTTAAGCTCCGGAGCCACGATAAGGACGGCTTTTGAGCATATGGTCTTGGATTACAGGAAAAGCAGATTGAAAGGAGGTGGAAGAAGATATGTATACGAAGAGTTGGAGCTATGTGTCCGGAAGCTGGGGGACGGAATGAGCGAAGGCGCATGCTATGAATACTTCGGTAAGAGATGTAATCTTCTGTGTTACAGAAAATTAATGTCTATACTGATCCAGAACCTGAGAAAGGGAACAGACGGTCTTATCGAAGCGATGGACAGTGAAGTCCATGCGGCTTTTGAGGAACGTAAGGCAATGGCAAAAAGAATGGGTGAGGAAGCCCAGACCAAGCTTATT
Organism: uncultured Lachnospiraceae bacterium; assembly: GCA_905235845.1. Classification (GTDB taxonomy): domain Bacteria; phylum Bacillota; class Clostridia; order Lachnospirales; family Lachnospiraceae; genus Colinaster. Next base: position 40,366 of record CAJONG010000008.1, on the reverse strand, counting down.
TTCCCAATGATGCTGCAACTGGGTGTCGTCATGATAATCATAATGATACCCGCATATCTGTCATTCGGAGTGATGTAGGACATATAAAGGAGGAAGAAAAATGAACAGATCAAAAGGCTTTAAGAATTTTCTCGTAAGTGAGGAAGGAATGGGAACCGTGGAGATCATACTCATAATAGTGGTATTGATATCTCTGGTGATCATATTCAAATCCCAGCTTACATCTTTGGTCAACACCATATTCAACAAGATAACCACCACGGCCAACAGTATATGAGAAGGAATACCGAGGGTTATATCACAGTCTATCTGGCGCTGATCCTTGGGATCATGATCTCTTTCATATCAACGATCCTCATAGGAGCAAGGAATCAGACCATAAGATTCAGGACCGAATGTGCCATGGATCTGGGGCTTAACAGTATATTCGCCGAGTATCACAGGGAGCTGCTTAAGCAGTACGGACTGCTCTTTATTGACAGCTCATATGGCAGGAATGTATCCAAGGCATCGGCAGATGCGGCGGTTGGGCAACATCTTCTGCACTATATGAATCTTAATCTGGATGATAAGAATTCGCCTGTAAAAAGGGATCTGACTGCCACACACGCAGATAATGCGGTACTTGAAGGGATCGCTTATGCAACCGACGGTCGGGGTGAGGTGCTGGGATATCAGATCATGCGGTACATGAAGGTCAAATACGGTCTGTCATACCTGCCTGTAAGCAGGTATGACGAGACCTATGAAGATAGTATATTTAACGACTATGAAAGCTACCATTCACGCAGGGGCGCGGAATCCGACAGGGTGGATGCGATCATAGACGAATACAACAGCACCCTGCCTGAGGATGAAGAGCCCTATAGCATAAGTAATCCCGCGGATGCGGTGGAGGATATAAGCGGAAGCAATGTACTCTACTATGCCATGGGAGAGAGAGGGGATACGGTCTTTCGACGGATAGATACGGACAGCCTCATAAGCCACAGAGGATACACGGAGGGTGCAGGACTTAAGAGTCATCAGGAAAGCCCCTTCGGTGCGGCTTACAAGCCTCTTCTCATAGATTATATATACGACCGGTGCGGTTATTATAAGAAGGAGAAGGAGGGCTCGGCGCTTGCATATGAGGTGGAGTATATCATAGAGGGCAAGGGGTCTGATATGGAGAATATGGAAGGGATAGCAGACAGGATATTCAGGATAAGGTATGCCGTCAATATGTCATATCTGCTCTCAAGCTCTTCCAAGCAGGCCGAAGCCGAGGCTATGGCCATAGCTGCCACATCCGCCATAGGATTGCCGGAGCTTGCCGAAGCGGTCAAATACACCATTCTCTTTGCCTGGGGCTATGCGGAAAGCGCCAAGGATCTAAGGATATTATATGACGGACACGGCCTTAAAGCAGTGAAGGATGATGCCACCTGGAACACACCTTTAGAACAGATGGTGGATTTTAAAGGACATCTGAATGAGTATGCAGCACCGGGAGGAGAGCTTGATTATAAGATGTTCCTAAATATCTTCTTAATGGCCTGTGACAGAGACAAGCTTAACCTAAGACTCATGGACATAATGGAGGCAGATATAAGAAAGACACCGGGCAACGGCGCCTTTATGATGGACAGGCAGATATATCAGCTTACGGCCGATGTGAACGTATCCAGTGCCTATGGTTACGGATGCAGTATCAAAAGATATTATTCCTATGAATGATAAGGGGGATGATCATGTCTTCTTGTAAAAAAATTCAATCAATTATTAAAATTCTTATTCCCCTTAAGGCTAATCCCGCCTTAGACTCCCACAGATACATTTTAGACAAACCTTACAAGAAGACATCATCATCTCCCTTAAGAGCTCTCTTAAGGAAAGGAATAAATGCGGGGATGACAGTTGAGGCGGGATTGGCCCTTCCCTTTTTCCTGTTCTTTATAGCCAACATTCTTTCGCTTTTTATGATGTATGAGAAGTACTCCAAGAATCTGGCGACAGTCAGTGAACAGGGGAAGAATCTGGCCATGATAGCGCATACTGCCGATGCGGGAGGAGATCTGGTGATCCTTACGCTTCCGCAGCAGATAAGTCCTTTAATAAAGGAGATCGGCTTCAATACGGCGTACACCTCTTCGGATGTATATATAAGGAAATGGACAGGCTACAATGTTATGTCAACCACAGATGACTCTATAGAAGAGGAATACGTATATATTACGGAGAGTGGGGTTGTATATCACAGATCCAGAGCATGCAGCCATTTAAAGATAAAGATAAGCGTCATTGATGCCCGGGATATTAATAATGCAAGGAACGATTACGGACACAGATATCTTCCATGTGAAAAATGCGCTTCGGGCAACAGTACGGGACTTGTATTCATAACCGATAAAGGAGACAGATATCATAACAGTGCCGGTTGCAGCGGACTTAAGAGGACTATAATCACGGTTCCTCTATCCGAAGTCGGAGGAAGAGGTCCGTGCAGTCTGTGCGGAGGATAAGAGAGATGATCGTATTATTCATGATACTTATGCTGACAGCGTCCGCATACGATATCAAGACCCTGCATATACCCATATGGATCGTAGTCATGCAGGGTATAGTCGCAGTCATACAACTGATCTTAAGATTAAGTGCAGAGAACGGGATATCCCATGAAGCAACGGAGATATTGATCATAGAGGGGTGCCTGCTTACAGGTATGGCAGTCATGACAACTGTCAAAAGGGACATGGTAGGGCTCGGAGACTGGATCGTGCTTATATGGGCAGTCATGATGCTTTCGATGTCTGAATTATATAAGACTGTCATGGCGGCACTGATACTTGCGGCTGTATGCTCGGCCTATCTTATGATCTTTAAGAAGGTTAAGAGGGATCACAGGATACCCTTTATCCCCTTTTTGACAATGGGTATGCTGTTAGGACTCTGCACGGGCTAGTCTGTACAGGCTTTATCAACTGTGTCAACTATGTCAGCCTTGTCAAAAGAAAATCCGAAAGGAAGGATAAAGGATAAGAATGAGGAAGAGAGAGATACCCGCATATATGACGGTGGAGGCATCCTTCATCATACCATTGACGATAGTATGCTTTATCATCATCATTTTTTTCACATTTTTTCTATATGATCATATGGTAGTGTATCAGAGCTGTTATCTGTCAGCGCTTAGAGGGAGTCAGCTTAAGAATACGACGGATGATGCGGTGGAAGAGTATGTAAGGGGCGAGCTTAAGAAGCTTCAGGATAATCTGATATATCAGCCCGATACGGATAATGACGTAAGAGTCGGTCCACTGGGTATCACGGTCAGGAGCGGACTTAATATGAAGAATAAGGTATACAGATTCGATCTGTACAGGGAAAAGGATATATCGGGGCAAAGAGAGGTTTCGGTCAACCGCATCGATCCGGTTGATTATATAAGAAATGCACAGAGATTCAGATAAAGGACAGACGGGAGGAAGAACATGAACACGGATAAGACCTATAAGCCTGACAAAGCAGAGATAGTACAGGAACTGGGTAAAAGCTATGTAAGGACTGCGATCCGATATGACAACGACGGATATATGATACGTATGCTTACTGATAATAAGATAGAAGGGATACCTTCATGTAAGAAGGAGGCAGGAACGGATACGCCTATCCTTAGATATGATGTAAGCAATATGAAGTCCCTTAGGCGAGAGTATGAAGACAGATCCATGCATTTTGAGGATCTTAAGTGGCTTATATACGGGATATCCGGGATCATTACCACAGCCCTTACTTATCTGCTTGACGAATCAATGTTCATCTTTGATCCCGATTACATCTTCATAGATATGGAGGATGATTCACTTAATATGATATATGTACCGGGATGTGGGGAAGAATCCGACAGAGGATCAGGCTACAGGAGTCTTGCCGATTTCATACTGGATAAGACCGATCATAAGGAGGAAAGCGCCGTAAGCATAGCCTATCGATTCTATAAGATGTCCAAGGAAGAGCTTTTTTCCATCGTGAGCTTCTGTTCACTCCTTAATAAAGAGCAGCCGGAAATATCAGAGAAGAACCTGAGGAACGGCTTATATCTGTCTTCTGTCAAAGCAGATGAGCTATCGCATGAATACGATAATGATCCTTTCTCACATGATAAAGAGGAGAGAGAGCCTGATGACGTTAAGAGAGAGGCTAAGGTAGGAAAAATAAGAGCGCATCTGTCTTTTATAATAACGCTCATACTTCTGTTAACGGAGGCTCTCATATATATAACTTTCGGAAGAAGCAGCGTATACGCGCTTCAGTTCACTACCCTGATCATTATGACAGGTATTGCCATGATCATAATGATCATCTGTGAGATGATTAATTCCGTGAGACGGAAGAAAGATAAGGAACTTGAACTTGAGATGTCCGCAAGATCAGTCAGTGTGAATGAGTATTGGGGTGGAGATGAGGAGACCACCTTCTTTAATGATGAGAAGACAATGTTCTTTGACACGGAAGTCGGCAGAGATCACACTCTTGTATGGTGTGAGAACGGAGAGGAGAAAAAGGAGATACTTAAGGGCAATATCGTGACACTTGGTAAGAAATTCGATGAAGTGGATATATGCATCACCGATCCTACGGTCAGCAGAAAACACGCAAGGATGATGATAAAGGGCGATGATATATATGTGCAGGATATGGGGAGCACTAACGGTACCTATGTAGACGGTCTCAAAATAGAACCCGGAATTGATATCAGACTGCGTGAGAATAAGGATTTCCTGCTTGGAAGAGTACAGGTACGTGTGGTATAATGTAAAAGTATCGTACACGGTATCTCAGGAGGAAATGTGAAAGTCAATATTTACTATGGCGGCAGGGGTCTGATGGATGATCCGACCCTGTATGTCATCAATAAGATGCAGAAGGTTCTGGAGGAGCTCAATGTCAAAGTGGAGCGGTTCATGCTCTGTGAACTTAAGAACAATATCACGACTCTTCCGCAGACTCTTAAGGATGCAGACGGGATAATCTTAGCCACTACAGTCGAGTGGTACGGCATAGGCGGTTATATGATGCAGTTTCTGGATGCCTGCTGGCTGTATGCGGATAAGGAGAAGCTGTCCAAGATATATATGTCCCCGATAGTTATGTCAACCACATACGGAGAGAGAGAGGGTAAGCTTAACTTAACGGCAGCATGGGAGATCCTCGGTGGTCGTCCATGTAGCGGCATGTGCGGATATATAGCAGACACGGCGGCTTTCGAGATGAATGATGACTATTCTGTCCTTATTGAGAAGAAGGCAGAGAACATATATCGTACCATCAATCAGAAGGTAGCCAGCCTTCCGGCCAGCAATCAGGCCGTGAAACAGAGGGTATCCGTCTCACAGAATACGGATCTGACGCCTCAGGAGTCGGAGAGACTCTCACAGTATGCGGCAGACGACAGCTATGTCCAGCAGCAGAAGGAGGATATTCAGGAACTTGCCAATATGTTCCGTGGTATGATGAGTCATGAGCCCACTTCCACAGAGAGATATATGAGTCAGCTTAAGAGCCATTTTACGCCGCTTGAGGGATTCAAGGGAACATACAAGATGGTCATAGGCAATAAGCCTATAGGCATCAGGATCAATGGAGAAGACATAGCCATTACGGATGAGCCGGGCAATAGGTTCGATGTGGAGATGAGCTTATCAGAGAGCACCATGAATGATATCACGGCAGGACACATCACTTTCCAGAGAGCATTCATGAGCGGCAGCATGAAGACTAAGGGTGAGTTCGGTATGCTAAGGACACTGGACGAGCTTTTTAACTTCATGAAATAGATCATAGAGACAGATCAAATATATCATAAGAGAGAGGTAACAGACATGCGTGATGATAACTGCATATTCTGCAAGATAGCCGGAGGGGAGATACCTACGAATGCTATCTATGAGGATGACGATCATAAGGTAATACTCGATATGAGCCCTGCGACCAGGGGACATGCACTTATATTACCCAAGCAGCATTATAAGAATATATATGAGATGCCTGCCGACAAGGTGGGCGAGGCCTTTAAGTTAGCCGGCAGGATGGCTCAGACCATGACCGACAAGCTTAAGGCCGACGGATTCAATATCGTACAGAACAATAATGAGATTGCAGGACAGACGGTCTTCCACTTCCATATACACCTCATACCCAGATATGAAGGGGACGGACAGGTAATACCATGGAAGCCTAAGGAGAGCACACCCGAGGGATTGGCTGAGATCAGGGATTTGTTCCAATAGGCGGTAGGGCGCATTATTACACAATATATTACAATATACGACTTACAAAAAGGACAAATCTTTGGTAAAATATAAGGGTGACATGAATTTAAGGCAGTTAAGAGAATTTTACGAAAGGAAAAGGAATGTTCAAAGTCGGTGAATATGTAGTATATGGCAATAAAGGCGTATGTCAGATCAAGAGTGTGGGTCCTATAGATATGCCCGGCGTATCAAAGGACAGGCAGTATTATACTATGTCACAGGTCTACTTAAGAGGGAGCACTATCTTTACCCCGGTGGACAATGACACCAAGGCTCTTCGTAAGATCCTTACCAAGAAGCAGGCCAAAGAACTCATAGACGATATCAAGAATATTGAGCCTAACTGGATCAAGGATGACAAGGAGAGAGATAAGATATTCACCGATATATTAAGGACCGCTGATTGCAGAGAGCTGTGCAATATGATCATATCTCTGTATCACAGGAAGGAAGAGAGGCTGGCAGGAGGCAAGAAGGCCACGAGCACAGATGAGAGATTTTTCCATGCGGCGGAAGATATATTATACGGAGAGCTGGGTATCGCTCTCGGTATAGAGAAGGATCAGGTCAGGGATTATATAATTGAAAGCGTGAATTAAAGCGTAGGATACTTAAGAAGATATAAGGGAGACGATCGGAAGATCGTCTCTTTTTATTAGACCTACAGATTTGCTACCTCACATTAAGAGTCCGGCATGGAGGATCGATATGAAAGCCTTTGGAGCAACACAATATATGGTATATGTGATCATAAAGGTCTACTTTAACTTGTATTTTGTATAACCCTATGATAGACTTAATGAGATAGTGGGATAATCCTTGTTAATAAGAAGTAAAGAGGTGGAGACCTTGGATAAATACGAGTACAATCTGCGCAATGAAGAGATCAATGATCTTATGGAGAAGAGGGATTTCGTTAAGGCTGTTGAGATAGCCGATACGATAGACTGGACCAGAGTAAGGTCTGTCAAGACACTTTGTAAGATCAGTGATCTGTATAAAGTGAACAGAAGATATGAGGATGCTAAGGTGATCTTGGAGAGGGCATATGAGAAGCTGCCTACCAATAAGAGCATAGTATACTCATTGTGTGAGATCTGTATTAAGATGGGAGACGTGGTCGGAGCCACGGAGTACTATAAGAGATATGTGCAGATGGCACCCACAAGCAACCAGAAGTTCATCCTCTTATATAAAATATACGAGGCGCAGGATGTAAGCCTTGAGGAGAGGATACAGGTTCTTGAGGAACTTAAGAAGAGAGAACCCATGCCCAAGTGGTGCTATGAACTGGCGCTTATGTATCACAGGATAGGTCTTACCACCAAATGCGTAGAGGAATGTGACGAACTGATCCTCTGGTTCAGGGAAGGAAAGTACGTTAAGAAGGCCATGGAGCTTAAGATGCTGCATCAGCAGCTCACAGGCTCGCAGGAGGCTCTGTATAAGAATATACTTGCACCGGAGGAGAATGTCAGCAGCTTCTCGGATGAGGAAGTGGAGAAGTATAAGGAATCGGTCACGGAAGAGATGATGACCGAAGAGGAAGTAAAAGATACGGAGGTCTCTGAGGAAGCCGGGGAGCAGGAAGCTCCTGCGGAGCCGGAGGAGATCAAAGAGCCGGAACCGGAGCATGAGAGAGAGCTTGTTAAGACCATGGATGTGGGACAGTACAGTACCATCAATATCCAGAGAGCCTTAGAGGAAAGCATTAAGGGAACTCTTGCGGCGGAAGAGACTGAAGGGAATAAGAGTAACGACAGCATACAGACAGGGGAAGATGTATACGAAGATGAGACCAAGATAATGCCTGTTAAGGAGCTTATGAAGGTCGGGACGGATGCGGAAGCAGACAGCGACCTTGCGGAGGACGAAGAGCTTCCGGAGGATAAGAAGCCCGGCGGTATCACCGAGACCATATTGGCTCCGATGATGCAGGATACGGGAGAGATGGAGGAGATAGTCTTCCCTGATGAGCCGGTGACAGAGGATACGATAGTCTACGATCCGAAGGAGAAGGAGCGTATCAAGGCAAGTGCTACGGCAGCTCTTGAATCCATTGATACACAGAAGGTATCCAAAGAAGAGCTTATGAAGCTCATAGACGAGAAGGTGGCATATGCTCTGGAAAGCGCCATCAACGGGCAGTTGAAGGCCAAAGAGGAGCTTAAGAACGCAACGATTCCGGATAGGAGCAAGGCTACGGACGGTCAGGTCAATCCCCCGAGATCCATGCAGAAGATGCTTTCACAGGAATACGACGGGCAGATAAGCTTAGTTGTTCCCGATGAGAATCCTATCGAGAAGCAGATAACGGGACAGATCGATATAGAAGGATATCTAAGCGATTGGGAGGATAGCAAGAAGCAGAGAGATATAAGGCGTGAGGAGAAGATAGACAGGCTTGTCGCACAGCATACGGACAATCTGTTGGCGGATTTTGATACCCGTAGCAAGGACGGGCTCTTAGAGAAGCTGACGGAGGAAGCCGAGGCAGAGAATGCGGCGGATGATACAGAAGATACAGAAGAGAATATCGACAAGGCCTTGGAGAGTGAATTCGATACCGCTTCAGACGACGAGCTGCCTGAGGTCGAGGAGCTTACCGAGATAGAGGAAGAAGATGCGGATGAAATGAAGGTCGAGGAAGCCGAGGTTACGTCTGACGACGAAGCCGGAGATACGCAGGAAGATACAGCCGAAGATATCGATGATAGTACTGACAAAAAAGCAACGTCCCAGACAGAAGAAGATCCCGAGGAAGCTGCCATAGAAGCCGAACACATAGCCGCGGCGGAGGAAGAAGCCGAAGCGGAAGGAGAGAATGAAGCCGACGAAAGGGCCATGACGGATGAAGAGAACTCCCTCTTCGGAAGCTTCGTACAGACCAAGAAGGGCAAAAGAGAGCTTCTTAAGGCTTTGGATTCCATAAGTCTGGCCTCATATGTCGGCAATGTATGCGTGACCGGCGAGACAGGAGAAGAATCCGTGGATCTGGCCAAGAATGTGGTACAGTATGCAAAGATGACGGATAGCAATTTTTCTGGTAAAATAGGCAAGGTATCGGGAAGCGCTCTTAATGAAAAGGATATGGATGCCTTGATCGAGAAGCTTAAGGGCGGCGGCATGATAATCGAGAAGGCCGGAGATATGACCGATACGACCGCAGAGAAGCTTAAGAAAGCGCTCGATCAGGAGAATCTTGGTATCCTTGTGGTAATGCAGGATTCAAGGAAGGCCATCAACAGGATACTCGCAGGCGACGAAGAATTAAAGCAGATGTTCGGCGTACACATCGAGATAGAAGAATTAAGCGACGATGCGCTTGTTGCTTACGGTAAGAAGTATGCGGAGAAGAATGAATTCTCGATAGATGAGATGGGCATATTGGCTCTTCATACAAGGATAGATGAGATGCAGACATCCGATCATATCGTTACGGTGACGGATGTAAGAGAGCTTATTGATGAAGCGATAGAGCATGCCACCAGATTCTCGCCGAAGCATTTTACAGAGATTCTCTTCGGCAAGAGATACGATTCGGAGGATATGATAATCCTAAAGGAGAGAGATTTTATAGCATGATAGTCCCAAGGGAAACGGCGAAGATGCAGCAGATGTAACAGGAGGCGGCAAAGTGGCAGTTAAGAAGAGAGAACAGGTATTCATATCGGAAGCGGACGAATATTTATTCGCTCAGGGTACGCATTACGATATATATAAGAAGCTTGGCGCACATCCCTCATACGAGGACGGCAAAGAAGGAATATTCTTCGGAGTATGGGCACCCAACGCAGCGCGTGTATATGTGACGGGCACTTTCAACGACTGGAATGAGGAATCCCATGAATTAAGGCGTCTGGGTCCCGGTGGAATATTCGCAGACTTCTATCCCGGGATCGGGACAGGAGAATTATATAAGTTCTTAATAGTTACTCCCGACGGTAAAAAGCTATACAAGGCCGATCCTTATGCCAACAGTGCAGAGGTAAGACCGGGAACCGCTTCAAGGATAGCTGATATAGGTTCCATCAAGTGGACGGACTCTGCATGGATGAAGGCAAGAGCCTCAAAGGATATCAATAAAGAACCTCTCGCCATCTATGAGTGCCATATTGGCTCATGGATGAAGCATCCCAACGGTGGGGACGGCTTCTATACATACAGGGAATTCGCAGACAGAATGGTAGAGTATCTGCATGAGATGAAGTATACCCATGTGGAGCTTATGGGTATCGCTGAATATCCCTTCGACGGTTCGTGGGGATATCAGGTGACGGGCTATTACGCTCCTACATCAAGGTATGGGGCTCCCGAAGACTTCGCATACATGATCAATCTCTTCCATAAGAACGGTATCGGTGTGATACTTGACTGGGTACCGGCGCATTTTCCCAAGGATGCGCACGG
>CAJONG010000008.1:0-29638 GCA_905235845.1 uncultured Lachnospiraceae bacterium | reverse complement strand
ACCTGTCTCTATGAGCATCCGGATACAAGACTCGGAGAGCATCCGGACTGGGGCACCAAGATATTCAATTACGGCAAGACAGAGGTCAAGAATTTCCTAATAGCCAATGCTCTGTACTGGATCAAGGAATTCCATATAGACGGACTCAGGGTAGATGCGGTCGCATCCATGCTCTATCTTGACTACGGTCGCAAGGACGGACAGTGGCTGCCTAATAAGTATGGCGGCAACGAGAACCTCGAAGCGATCGAGTTTTTCAAGCACCTTAACAGTATCATACACGGCGGCTTCCCGGGTGTCATGACCATAGCCGAGGAGTCAACGGCATGGCCCAAGATCACTACTCCTGTGGAGAATGACGGACTGGGCTTCTCTTTCAAGTGGAATATGGGATGGATGCATGACTTCTGTGAATATATGAAGCTTGACCCTTACTTCCGTAAGAATAATCACCACGCACTTACCTTCGCCATGAGCTATAACAGCTCGGAGAATTATATCCTGCCGCTGTCACATGATGAGGTGGTACACCTTAAGTGCTCAATGGTGGAGAAGATGCCCGGCTATCAGGTAGATAAGTACGCTAACTTAAGGGTGGGCTATACATTCATGTTCGGACACTGCGGTAAGAAGCTTCTCTTCATGGGACAGGAATTCGGACAGGAGAGAGAGTGGAGCGAGGCAAGAGAGCTTGACTGGTATCTGCTCGGAGAACCCCTTAATAAGGGTATGCATGACTATGTAAGGGATCTGCTGGATATATACAGAAGCCATAAGTGCATGTATGAATGTGACAATGACTGGGGCGGCTTCGAATGGGTCAATGCGGATGATGCAGACAGAAGCACGTACAGCTTCTTACGTAAGACGCTTGACGGAAAGAAGAGACTGCTCTTCGTACTTAACATGACCCCGATAATGCGCGAGAACTACACGGTGGGTGTACCCACATCCAGGAAGGCCAAGCTTCTTCTTAACAGTGATGAGAAGCAATACGGTGGTAACGGCAATGAGGTGCCCTCTTCCATTACACCTAAGGAAAGCCCCTGCGATAACAGGAATTACATGCTGACCTTCAATCTGGCACCCTTCACGGCGCTGGTCTTCGAGATCTGATCATATATAATAAAAGGCGACCTGTTATTGGTTAAACCGTATCGGAACATAAGCCCGGGCTTACACCGGGAGCTTATGCAGGATGCTAAGGTTTAGTCAGTAACAGGTCGCCTTTAATAATTGCAGCAGAATAATATAAAGAAAAAGAACTGATTGTCCGAAATATAGAATATAGATCAACTGGTGAAAGGACAATCAATGAAGATAGGACTGGATGTAGAGAATAACAGCAAGGCTGTGAGACAGTATACATCTATCCCCGAAAGCCCCAGATTCTCCAAGACGGAGCAGGCAGGGGCAGCAAGATTAGACATAACCGGCATGTACACGGATGTTAATGCCTATGGAGTCCACGGAAGGACTGCAGAGGATCTTAAGACGGAGGCTGCAAATATCGATGTGGCCACTGCAAGAGATTACATGACTGTTATGTCTAATACTATGTCAGGGGAAGATTATAAGAAGGCCATGGAGGATGGTTTCGATCCCGCGGATATGGACCCTGAGCAGAGAGAGACCATACTTGACCATATCAAGGCAGTGATGGCAGAGTCCGGACAGGTAGTTGCGGGCTTCAATGACGACCTCTCCGACGAGAAGCTTAAGAGCATCACAGGCCGAGATATAGATGTGGATACTATCAAGCAGGCGCTTAAGGATGCGGATCTTCCCGATACGGATGACAATGTGAAGGGTATCAGGGAAGCTGTTGGAATGCTTGCAGGCATAGATGCGATAACGGATGGCAGCATCAAGTACATGGTGGAGAATGACATGGACCCCACCGTACAGAATATCTATACTTCAACCTACAGTGCATCAGGTGACGGCAGCAGGCAGGCAAGAGGCTACTACGGACAGGATATGCCGGGCTACATGGCAAGGAAGGCCGACGACATAGACTGGGAAGAGCTTAAGCCCCAGGTGGAGAGAGCCGTAGAGCAGATGGATATAGAAGGGGCCACGAAGGAGCAGAAGCTTGAGGATGCAAGATGGCTCATAGAGAAGGGCATCCCGGTTACGGAGGATAAGCTTGAGCTATATACGGATATAAGAGCGGTTGATTTTCCGGTACAGGCAGGTGCCATACTGAAAGCATCCATAGATGCCATAGCACAGGGGCTTACTCCCAAGGAAGCCAATCTCTCACCGGATCATAAGAGCGTATATGAAGAAGCATATGACATTCAGAGTAAGCTGATTGACCGCTCCATAGGCAGAGAGCAGGCTCGTCTGCATATGTCTGCGGATGCCAATATAAGGTTGGCCAAGGAAGGTATCTCCATAGATACTGCTTCCATAGAGGATGTGATAAGCGCACTTAAGGAAGAAGAGAATAAGCTTTTCGCAGGGCTGCTTAAAGAGACAGGAGACAGTCAGGACGGATATCCCGGTTCCGGGAGCGGCATGGCCGGCATAGCTGCAGCCTCTATCGAGAGTAAGATAGAGATATTCGCATCCACAACACAGGCAGTAAGAGAGATCCCTGCCATGCCTGCGGCACTTATAGGACGGGTGGCTACGGAGAATGACGGAGTATTCACTCTCAGAAGAGCTCACAGCGTAGGTATGGAGTATAAGGCAAGATTCAGCGAGGCCGTGGATACCTATGAAGCGGTGGGCACAGAGGTAAGAAGAGACCTCGGAGACTCTATCACCAAGGCTTTCCGCAATGTGGACGACATACTTAAGGATCTTGGGCTGGATGTAAGTGCCGAGAATCAGCGCGCTGTCAGGATACTTGGATATAACAGCATGGTGATCAATGAGGAATCTATACGAAAGATCAGGAATGCCGACAGTAAGCTAAATGGTGTGATCAAGGCTCTTACCCCGGGTAAGACACTTGAGCTTATAAGAGAGGGTGTCAATCCTCTGGATATGGATATAGATGAACTTGTAAGCCACATACATGAGACAGACCATGATCCTAAGAGGGAAGCTGAGAAATACAGCAGATTCTTATATAAGCTTGAGCAAAACGGTGAGATCTCCGATGCGGAGAGAACCTCATATATAGGAATATACAGGATGCTTAACAGGATCGAGCGCACGGATCATGCGGCCATAGGAAGGCTCATAGAGAGCGGAAGTGATATGACCTTCGGTAATCTCTTAACGGCCATGAGAAGCAGCGGGTATAGGCTTGATGCCAAGCTTGATGATGGTTTCGGACTGTTAAGTGAGCGCATACCTAAGGGAATATCCATAACGGATCAGATAGAGACGGCATTCAGAGACAGGATATCAGGTACTCAGTATGACAGCCTTGAGGATGCGTATCTTGAGGAAAATGCCGCTGTTGTAAGAGAGACGGCTAAGGCAGATGATGCGGTATACGCAGAACTGGCGGAGGGTGAGATACCGATTACGGCGAATAATATCCTTGCAGAGGAACAGTTCCTTGCAGCGCCTAATGATCTTATAAGGAATCTCAGAGCTTATGCAAGACGTACAGACAGAAGACTGGCAGAGAACGAAGGAACGGATACGGATATCAAAGGAAGCCTTGAAGAAGGACTTGAGGCTGCGATAGAGGATATGACGGATGCCATGGAGGATAAGGGAACGGCTTATGAGGCTTACAAGGCCATGACTCAGACCATGACGGATACCCTGCAGCAGATGACAGACTTCGGTGCGGACAGCATGTTGGATATCAGAAGCATATCCCTTATGTATAAGCAGCTTTCATTATCGGTAAAACAGGCGGAGTCAGAGAATTATCATATCCCTGTTATGATAGACGGCAGACCTACGGATATCAATCTGAAGCTTATGCATGGTGAAGATTCGGGTCTTGTGACTGCAAGCATGGATACAGAGGTGTTCGGCCGGGTACAGACACAGATAAGAGTAAGAAGCAACAGAGTCGAGGTCAGCTTCATAGCAGAAGACAGGGCCTCCCTTGATGCGCTTAAGCCTGTGGGAGAGGGATTCGTAAGGAGCCTAGAAGAAGCCGGCTATGAGGATACGGATATAAGATTCCTTGCGGGAGATCCGAAAAGAGCACTTAAGCATACGGTGGAAACAGCCGATAATAATAATGAGGTCATCAGTACGAAGGCCTTGTACAATATAGCAAAGGAATTCATTCATTCGATACGCGAACAAGACAGGTTTTAACGGAGGTAATCTATGAGTCTTAAGATCAACTACAATGTGTCAGCTATGATAGCCAATAACTCACTGAAGTTAAATGACAACAAGCTGTCAACCTCCCTGGAGAGACTTTCAAGCGGCTTCAAGATCAACAGTGCCAAGGATGATGCGGCAGGTCTTGCCATTTCCAGGAGAATGAATGCTCAGCTAAAGGGACTTAGAGCAGCATCACAGGATGCCAAGGATGGCATATCGGTAATAGAGATAGCAGACGGAGCACTGTCAGAGGTGCACGATATCCTGCAGAGAATGAACGAGCTGGCGATCAAGTCGTCCAACGGTACTATGGAAGACGGAGACAGAGACGCCATCCAGATGGAAGTGGCACAGCTTGCGGAGGAGATCGACAGGATCGGACAGACTACGGAATATAACAGTCAGAAGCTATTCACAGGTGAATTTGACCTTAAGGGTTTCACCAACCAGTTAGAGATCAAGGTAGATAAGTATTCGGATGCCAATATGTTCGGTGAGTACAAGTTGGATATGACGGATCTTGAGTTTTTGGTAGATGAGAAAAACGAGGTCACTCTGACATCATACGGCGGAAGTGCAGATAATACCGTGAGCGTATTAAGACCCGACGGCAAGAACGAGCTGTATAAGGTAAGCGGTGATTTCTATCATCTGAACTTCAAAGGGGATAACGGTGATGAATTCACACTTGATATATCAGGCTATAAGATATATGAGGGAGCCGGAGTAACTACAACAATGAACGATAATGGTGACGGTACATATACCTATACGTATGCACAGGCAGATCCGGCCAAGAGCGCCATCGACCTGGATCTGACAGGCTACGGGGCAATGACCTTCCAGATAGGTGCCAATGAGAGCCAGACTCTTGATGTAAGATTCGAGAAGCTGTCCATGGAGACACTGGGATTCAAGAATCAGGACAGCGACCAGACCAAGGATATGATACTTGATCTCGGAACCAGAGACGGGGCACTCAGAGGAATAGATCAGGTGACTGCAGCCATCAATCAGGTATCAAGCATGCGAAGCCGTCTCGGCGCATATCAGAACAGGCTTGAGCATACAGGTACCAACTTGGCTACAAGTGATGAGAATATGACGGCAGCTTACTCACGTATCATGGATACGGATATGGCAGAAGAGATGAGCAATTACTCCAACTATCAGGTTGTATCTCAGGCTGCTACGGCTATACTGGCACAGGCCAATGAGAGACCTTCTCAGATGCTTCAGCTTCTGCAGTAACACGGTGGGTTAATATGACAAGCGATAAAAAGAACGGATATACACTTCGTATATCACAGGCCAACAGGGCAGGATTGATAGTGATCCTCTATGAGATTGCTATAGATTATACGGATGAAGCCATCGCCGCTGCGAGTGCAGGAGATATGAGTGCGATGAGTCTCTCCGCAATAAGAGCTTCAAGATGCGTGGAAGAAATGCAGAACAATCTGCATTTCGAATACGATCTTGCCAAGACGCTTAACAAACAATATATATATATGAAAAAGCAGCTTAGGAATGCCTCCATATCAGGAGATGCATCCGGCCTTGAGATCGTCAAAAAGCAGCTTACGGGCTTAAGGGATGCATATGATAAGATCGCGGACAGCGATAAGTCGGGTCCTGTCATGGAGCATACACAGACTGTGCTTACGGGCATGACCTACAGTAAGGATCGTATACTTGACGATCTTACGAATGAGACTGCCGGCAGAGGCTTCAGGGTGTGATCATATATAAGTGAAACGACCGGTCGTAACCGACCGGTCGTTTGCTTTAGGAGACAACATTTATATATCACGCCTTGGTGATCCCACCAAGAAGTGCTATAAGTCCGGCAATTGCAAGTATCGGAACTGCCAGATATACAAGCCCTGCGAAGAACAGCCCTATCACCAGTATCGGGAATACCACGAGGCCTAATATGAACTTCGTGATCCCCCATGTCATCCTGATTCCAAGGATTGCAACCTTCCATACGATCCATCCAACCGTTATCATGAATAATAATGTCAACATAAGCCTCTCCTTCCCAAGCGATACTTATCCGCTTTTCTATGCTTAACATCAGTTACTTCTTCCCTTTGGTTATATGACCGATTATTTTTCCCTTTCGGTATGATAATATATTATAATAAGACATAAGGAAAAAACATCGTTATTAATCAGAGATGGGATATTCCAATTCGTTGAACGGACGAATTGAGTATGAGTGTATGGTAAAAGTAAACTGTACCCGTTACGGAGGGATGATATGGGTAATAAATCTGTTAAAGAGAATAAGAATCCGTATTTTAAGAGCCGCGAGGATGCCGGACTTACAAGGGAGGCAGCAGCAGAGAAGATGGGATGTATATCCGCTGACAGGATATACAATATAGAGACCAAGACCCTGCCGCACCCGGATGAAGTACTGCTCATGGCGGAGTGCTATAAGAATCCTTCTCTTTGCAATTATTACTGCTCACATGACTGCGAGATAGGACGGGTCAGTGTGCCACAGATACAGGAGAAGGACCTGCCCACGATCACACTTGAGATGCTTTCGACCCTTAATACCCTCTCCGGCAACAGGGACAGACTCATAGATATATCGGCAGACGGCGAGATAAGCGAAGATGAGATGTCGGATTTCTTATCCATACAGGCGACGCTTAACAAGATGTCACTTGCCATAGGCTCACTGAAGCTGTGGGTGGATAATGCGGTGGCAACAGGCAGGATAGATAAGGCTATACTTAAGAAAGAGGAATGACAGACCATATTAAGTACACGGCACGGAGGACGGAATGGACGATATAAGAGTTATCGAGGTTAAGAGAAGCGTATACGAGAGCAATGACAGGGAGGCTGATAAGCTTAGAGGAGAGCTTAAGGAGAAAGGGATATTCCTCCTAAACCTCATGTCATCCCCCGGAAGCGTCCTTACTGCGGAAGTGAGGATACCTACCTGCTTCAGGGCAATGAATTCATGATCAAGGAGATCGAAGGGGCTTAGGATCAGATAAGCAGGACATCCATTCCTAAGGATATTTTGGAAAAACTGCAGTTAAAGGGAAGCAAGAAAGGTAATTGACAGCAGATTAAAAGAAAAGTTGAGAAAGATGCTGACATATAATCTTCAAAAATCGGGTGCATATAATTATTCATCAGATAGATTGAGTTTGATCAGTAGGATGATTCAGGAGAGGGCACATATGATATTGGATGGGAAGTATTGCAAGAAATGTGAGACACTTAATATCTGATTTCACAGAATAATAGAATGATTACGATGAGTAGATTTCCCCACCTTTTTGGTGGGGATTTTTCATGTGCTTAAATGTTATCATTCAATCAGAGCCAAGCAGATATGAGGCAACTGTCAGAACCATTCATCTTTTCTTATATTTTTTGCTATTATTATGACATGAAAATTATTACTTGCGTATTATTAACCTTTTGCAATCGTCAAAACTTCTTAATAAAAATACTTATATTCTTACCATCTGTACGAATACGTAAAGTGGCATTAATAAAACATCCAATAACAGATGAAGTGTTAGGTCAAATGTTTAAGATAAATATGCCTAATATTATATTTTTTATTTTTGCACGATTGAATGACTTACTGATTGATCGATGCGGTAGGTTACGTAGAGATAAACTTATAGCATGCGGAGTAGTTCAAAAAGATTGATATTCGCAGCATAAACACCTCTAATCATTACAATTTACTCAGAGTAAACATCTGATCACCAAGCGTATTTACTGGTTTTTCGCCAAGATAAATGCGGCTTTATTCTTTAATCTACGCATCATATATGATAGAATGACTATCGGAGCATATGATACCTGTGGGCATCTTTGCAGGTACTGTTATGCCAATACGAATGTGGCACTTGCGCGAGAGAACATGACGAAGTACGATCCGAAGTCTCCGTTCCTGATTGGGAACAATCAGTCCGGAGATGTAATCCATGAGGCGGAGCAGAAAAGCTGGCTGGATCTGCAGATGAGGCTGGAGATATGATGGTAAAACCGGCAGAACATATTGTCATATTTTACATTGATGCAGCGCGTTAAATTATGATAATAAGAAGACGGAGCTTGCTTGTGGGAGGAAGCTGAAGTGGCTATTCCCGAGATGGCCAAGGTATTCAACATTGATGAGAACAAATGTAAAGAGGCGTTACGGTTGGGAGCGTGAATTTATAATGGCTATGAAAATCATAGAAAACATTTAGAATATTCACAGAGGGAGGAAAAATAGAAATGAATAAAAAATTATTGTTGTGTTTGACGGTATTGATTTGCTCTGTAGGATTATGTGCTTGTATATCGCAAGAAGATTATGATGCAGTTGTATCAGAGCGTGATGCTCTGCAAGTAAAGACAGATGAGTTGACAGCTAAAGTAGAAGAACTTGAAGGGAATGTTAGTAAGTTACAAGATTATGTGAAAGAATTGAAAGAAGAAAACAATACTTTAACTACATCATTGGAAAGTGCTAATGCAAGTATAGATGAACAAAAGCGGTCGATAGAGGAATTAAATAAGACTATAGAGGAGCAAGAAAAGAATAAAGCTTCTGGTAAGCAGATAGTCTCAGATAAGACAAAAGAAAATTTGACTACTGCAGGTGAGACAGCAGCGGAAACAATCAAATCGGCCGGAGCATCTGCGGGTGATACTCTAAAATCAGCAGGTGATTCAATTTCATCTGCGGCCGAAGACATGACTGATAAAGCATCAGAAGCGGCAAGTAATATTGCTGATAAGGCATCAGGGTTAATTGGATCAGTAAAGGAAAAAGTGACTCAATAGGAGAAAATATATGAAAGCATCAACAAAAATAATTATTTTTTTACTAATACTCATTGCTACAGTTGGTGGAACATTCTATTATACAAAAACGAAGTATGAGACAGTAAAAGTTGAAGAAACAAAAGAAGAGAATTTAATTACAGAGACTAAGGTTGAGATTACTGGTGAGACAATTCGCGAGGGACTTATGGATATTGGCGAATTGGCTACGGAAGAATACTATTTTACAAGGGTAGAGACATATGACTCTTCAAAAAACTATAAAGGATTCAAGGTGCCATTTACGCAGTCTAAGTTCGTTTACAGTTATGATGGTGTTGTTAAAGCTGGTATTGATTTTGCGAACATAGCGGTTGAAAAAGATGAGTTGGCAAAGGTGATCACTGTAATACTTCCTAAGTCTGATATCCTTGATTGTAATATTGATACTGATACTTTCAAATTGTATGATGAGAAAAACAGTGCATTTAACAAATTTAGCGTGACGGATTTTAATAATACGTTAGATAAAATGCTTGACGAGGCGAAGGCAGATGCAATAGAGAAGGGAGTGCTTGAAAGGGCAGATGCGAATGCACAAATGATAATAAAGAACTTTCTTTTATCTACCTATACTGTGGACGATTATTATATAGATGTTAAAACAAAAACTGAGTAGCCTACAATACAAAAATTACCACGAATTCTGCCCCCGATGTGAAGCGAATCTGACTCTGCAAAAGGGCTATGATAATAGCTTGCCTTATTGGATATGCAAGGGCTGTGGTGAGATGCTTATCAATCCGGAGGTAGAAACCGACACCAATATCTCTTGGATCTGCGATGGATGTGGAGCAATGCTCAATGTGCAGGATGGGTTTAGCGAGGACTGCGGCGAATGGAAGTGCACCGAATGTGGCCATGTTAATTCGATAGATATAAGCGAGCTGTATCTGTCTGAGGATGAGTATCAGGCATCGCTTCGGAATCCGTATAAGGGACTGTCGGATGAAGATGTATTGGCGCTGTCTCTGTATCAGGAGGAACAGTTCGTCGGGGACAGGGATGACGTTGCGATTGTTAGGAAGTCGGATTCCGGCGATTTTTACATTAAGAAGCTGTTGACCACATATGATAAGTCGGTGTATGAGTATCTGGTGGAACATCCGATCGCACATATGCCGCGGATACATGAGATATATGAGAGCGATAACTGCCTGATCGTTATAGAAGAGTATATCAAGGGACGAACGGTAGAGGATATGCTGTCGGAGGGTCCTTTGTCTGAGGCGGATGCAGTTGACATAACTATGGCAACATGTGATATACTGCACGATCTTCATAACCTGCCGACACCTGTAATTCACAGGGATATCAAGCCTTCCAATATAATGGTCACAGAGGATCATACGGTCTATCTGCTGGATATGAATGTGGCGAAGTGGTATGATCCGGATAAAAATGATGACACGAGGTATCTCGGTACAGAGTACTATGCGGCACCGGAGCAGGTCGGATACGGTATGTCTTCTTCATCGCCAAAGACTGATATCTATGCCATGGGTATACTGCTTAACGTGATGCTTACCGGCAGTTATCCTAAGGAAGTTAGGGCATCGGAGAAGTATTGGCATATTATCGAGAGGTGTATAAGTCTGGATGCCGGGAACAGATATACGGCTGCGGAATTGAAGGCTAAGCTTGACAGGATCACGGGTGGATGAAATGGTGCAGAAGCCGACTGATGAATTGAATGCACTCCTTGAGAAAATGAAGCCGGACGGACTGGATGATTACCTTAGGGATAATCGCAAGTACATGGCTGATGAAGATAAGGCATTCTATTATTACATGAAGGATGTATTGTATGAGAAGAATATCAAGCTGAAGGATGTGTACTCTTTTGCCGGAGTCTCGGAGAAATATGGCAGTAAGATCATAAGTCAGGAGAAGCATACTAAGGATCGTGATCTGATAGTCCGCTTGTGTATCGCCGGGCATTTTAGCCTGTTAGAGACCAACAGGGCGCTTAAGCTCTACGGGATGACGGAACTGTATGCCAAGGATAGGCGGGATGCATGTCTGATCATTGCGATCAATAACAGGATATTTGATCTGGGACGGATAGACGACATATTGATCGAGCAGGGATTTGATAAGCTTACGAAAAATGAATAATTGATTACAGGAAGTGAATTTTCCCACCGTTATGGTGGGAATTTTTTTGTTTGGATACTGGTACGATGATTACAGGCTAAAAGGTGATCACGCGGCGTAAGAAATAAGTAATTTGATATCGGAATGTCAGGCCTGTACCATTAAGATGGAGGTGGTTTTGTTGGGAGACAGAGAGAGCTTCGGACATTATATAGCGGTCAGAAGAAAACATATGAGAATGACGCAGGAAGATATGGCTGAGAAGATAGGGGTCTCTAAATCCGCAATAGCCAAGTGGGAAGTGGATGGAGGACTGCCGGACAGAGACAATCTTAAGAGGCTGGCTGAAGTCATAAATGTATCGGTTGATGACCTTCACAGGGTGATCGATCATGCGGAGTTAGAGGACGCGGATCTTAAGGTCAATATCACTCCGGAAGTGATAGCAACACTGGAATCATACGGATATAAGGTCATAAGACCGAATGGAAGGGAGGATTAATATGGCTTTTTGTGGAAATTGCGGTAATGAGATACCTGATGGAATGAAGTTTTGCTCAAATTGTGGGAATAAGATTGCTCAATCGGAGCAAGCCAAGGGCTTTAGCACAGAAAATGCTGATGAAGTTAATACGAAGCATGATGCGGATAACGCAATATATGTAAGAAAACCGGGGATTAATAGACAATCTACAAGGATAATGAATATTGATGGTTCGGGGCAACTTAAAGGAAAGGAAGAAAACAGTAAAAAGTGGCTTTGGGCAGGTATTGGTATTTCGGCCCTTATAGTTAGTATTATAGGAATAATCAATCATTCAACATGGATATCGATGTTCCTATCCGTAGCAGCGCTAGTAGCAGGAATCGTATGTATAGTCAAAAGCAATAAGCTGCGAGGTTTTGCTATAGCGGCCATAGTGGTTGCTGTACTTAACTTTATGTCTTATGCATATGGATATGACTTGGAGGTTAAGGATAGAGAAGAAGCTGAGAAAGAAAGAGACATGCTGAAACAGGAATTACAGGATCTTAATAGTAGTCAGACAAGTGCAGGGAACAGAAAAGGGACAGATTATGTAGACGTACCGAAGGGCACATTGGGAGGCAGTGAAAGCGGAAGTAATAAAAAAGCGGATGATTCACAGAGTAATAACAGTGACAGCAAAGACAATATACTGATTAACGGTGGGGTCGATCCCGACCTTAAGGCTTTCCTTGATTCATATGAGAAATACATGGATGAGTACATAGATTTTATGCAGAAATATATGACCAATCCTACTGACCTGTCATTACTGGCTAAGTATGCGGATATGATGACTAAGTATGCAGACTTTGCTGAAAAGATAGATAAATATGATTCCGATGATATGTCAACGGAAGATGCGGCATATTATCTGGAGGTAACAACAAGAGTGACACAAAAGATGCTGAATGTGCTGGGAACAACGTCCTTGTAAAAATGTCCGGTAGATATGGAGAGATAATCTATTGTGGACCTGTGACATTAGATGATACAGTAGGCAGATAATTTGAGGATGATAAGAGCGGTTGGAGAGCGATTCTTCAGTCGCTCTTATTTTTGACAATAAAATGCCAAAATGTGGTTGACATCCTGTGGCGACCACATTATAATATGTCAAAATGAAACAGACAGGAGGCGCATGATGAAGAAGATAAAGACTTTGGAAGAGGCACTTAGCAGGATAGAACAGCTTGAGAGTGAGAATGCGGAGCTTAAGGAAGAGCTTGAGTATTTTAAGAAGAGGAAAGCCAGCGGCCGTCAGAAGCATAATGCTAAGTGGATGTCTATCTATAATGACTTTGTTGTCTGCCATGAAAAGGGTATGCCCCTTATAGAAATCGCAGACCGTAACGGATTAAGTAAGAGGAGTATCTACAGATATAAGGCTTATTATGAGGAATTGAAGAAGAAAGGGAAATTGATCGGCAGTGATAATGCCGATTGATGGTTAAAAGGAAGCAAGGCTGAATATGATAAGATATGTATAGAGATGGAGAACTTTTCAAACCGCTTGGATGAGGCGGTTGCTAAGGGTCATGTCACGGAGAATACAGCAAAAGACTTAAGGGCACTTACAGGGAATATACTGGAATACATAAGCAGGAAGCTTGATAAGGATAATAAGGGAAAGCTGGTGAAGAGTATGGGTGGAAGAGTATTGGAATTACCGTCGGATCAGTTAAGATATGCGGAGGCAAAGGGAATAAAGATTGGTGAAGCACGCGGAGAAGATCAGAAGACAGACCATGTCATCCGCAATATGCTCCTAAGAGGACATAAGGATGAGGACATCATTGCCATAGCCGAGTGTACCAAGGAGCAGATCGACGATGTCAGAAAGTCTATGAAGTAAGATGTCTCAGTGTCCGGTGATGCCGTCATAGAGACTCTTAATATCATCATAGCAGGCGAGGCCCGAGACGAAAGCAGATGCGCTTCCGGCGCAGACTGCGAAGCGAAGAGTATGATCATAGTTATATCCGAAGCGATTCTTGGCGGCTATGAAAGCAGCCACCATGGAATCTCCGGAGCCCACCGCACTTATGACTTCACCCTTAGGTGCTTCACAGACATGGACGGCACCTGTTTCATCTATAAGGACGGCGCCCATGGCACCCATAGAGACTAACACATTCACAGCACCCATATCTCTAAGTTTTTCCCCGTAAGATATCACTTCATCGACAGTATCGGTCTTAACACCGAATATCTCTCCAAGTTCTATATGATTCGGCTTGATCAGATACGGCTTGTAGGCAAGCGTATCTGTAAGGGATGTGCCCGTAGCATCGACTATGAGGCGTACATTTTTGCCGGATTCACGTACTCTCTTACAGATAACGCCGTATACATCCGCAGGGACACCGGGCGGTATGCTGCCCGATATGATGAGGGTGTCTCCGTCAGCTATGTCATCGATCTTCCCGTATAATCTGTCAAGGTCAGTTTCCTTGATATCAGGGCCTTCACCGTTAATCTCAGTGGAGCCGATCTTTACATTGATGCGTGAATTACCCTTATCGATACGGGTCAAATCGGGGTATATCGGTGCATCCTTTGCCGCAGTATCTGTAAGCATATGCTCGATCATATAGCCCGTAGGTCCGGCTATGAAGCCAAGAGCGGTACTTTCAAGACCAAGACGTGAGAGCATGGAAGAGACATTAAGCCCCTTGCCGCCGGGATATATATCCGAATGCACGGCGCGATTGACGCTTCCGGCAATAAGCTCAGGCATCTGTACTATATAATCGATCGCAGTATTAAGTGTAAGTGTATATATCATGGTAACTCCAATATCAGATATACATTCTGTAGTTACCGGTCAGTATGAGCAGGCAGAAGAAGTACAGGCAATTGTCGTAGTATCTTCTTACGCCCTTACGAAGCGGTGTCTCTGTGAAAAGCTTAAGGAACTTTTCTCTGTGAGGGCTTTTGCTTGCTATCGAAGCTGCGCCGAGCACTGCTTTGATGGCGGTCGGATGCATGGCAGGCTCATCAGTTACGGTTCCGTCGATCTGATATGCTCTTAAATCTTCCATATCCTTATCCGAGAAAAAGTTCTGGATCTTAGTTGCGATCATATCCTCATCCTTATGTTCTCCGAACCATACATGGTCAAGAGCGATATTCTCCACTACCCTGTATGCGTCCGAATAGTATTCCCAGGGCTTATTGAAGAGCAGGACAGGCTTACCGCTATACTCGGAGTATTCGGGACTAAGTCCGGTGTCGGGATTGGCAGAGAGTACTATATATTCGCGGCTTGCTTTCGCTGCCTGTTCCCAGAATACTCTGTCACGCTCATCAGCCTTTTTAGCGAATAAGTCATAGAAATGCGGAAGATGGTAGCTGGGATCGGTGATCTTCATCTCCGGCACGAATCGGATATATTTATTCTCAGGTTCCCACATGGGCTCGCCGCCCTCAATCATCTCATGCTGATGTACACAGTGTCGCAGAATGTCTCTTGCCTGCTCGGTGTAATTATATATTCCTTCTCCATCGCCCCATCTGGCACCTGCCATGAAAAGTGCCATGGCAAAGTATTCCTCACCGTCAGGTGCGGGGCCCTCGGCGTTGTGTTCGCCCTTAAGTGTGACGGACCATGCAAAATACCCTGCATGCTTTCCTTCTTTTAATCTCATATATCTGTCGGAGAAGGTCCACAGCTTATCGAAGATATCCTGTCTGTCCATCTGGACACACATCATCATCCCGTAGCTCATACCCTCGGTCCTTGCATCGTTATTGCCGGTATCGATCATGCACCATGCATCATCATATGCCTTATGGCAGAAGCCATCCTCCTCATCAAAGAATATGGTATTAAAAGCCCTGTCCACAAGCTCCTTGGCTTCCTTATCACTTATTCCGACTTCATTAAGATAATTAGTATAATTCATGTTAATCTCCATTCCGGAGCGTCAGCGACGGGGCGAGGCAAATCTCCAATTTGCCGATGCCATCACTAATCCTCCATGCCGAGCGCTCTGCACATTGTCATAGGCTGCATCTATAAATATAACAAAAATCAGGCAGTCTTTCTACCACCTGATTGTAAGATATGACAGTAATATATGGCAGGTCTTATTTTCTTGATATATTTCGGCGAAAAAGCTATGATTATATTGCTTGGTTATATATTAGCTCAATGACGCTGATGCAACTTAAAGTAGGTGTTTGTGAGAGGGTTTTAATCCAATGAGAAAATGTCATAAAATGAGGGGCTTCATTACTTTATTTGCTTTGGTGCTTTGCATGTTAACCGGCTGTGGGGCAAAAAGCGACGTGGCATACGAAGAATCCGAAGTATCCGGCAATGATCAGAGTCTGTCGCAGCCTTTGGAAGGCGCGGCAAGTTGGCAAGATTACAATGGAAAGAAAATAGGCGTTCTGGTTGGTCCTTTGATGGAGGATACCGCAAAAGAATATTTTCCGGACAGCGAGTATCTGTTGTTCAACAGCTATCCTGACTGCATCACCGCATTGCTCACGGGGAAGATTGATGCTTACCTTGGAGATGAACCGGAATTGAAAGCCGTTCATGCGCAGCGGCCGGAGATTGATTATATACATGATCGGATCACAGAGAATAATTACAGTTTTGCTTTCCGAAAGAACGATCCGGACAGTGCGGCACTGTGCAATGAACTTAATGAGTTCATTGAAAAGTGTTGGGCAGACGGAACGATGCAGGAACTGGATGATATATGGTTTGGCGTTGACGAGGACAGAAAAGTAGTGGATATGTCCGACCTTACAGGGGTAAGCGGAACGATAATGGTTGTTACCACATCCACGGATATGCCGTTTTCTTATATAAAAGATGGGAAAAATGTGGGCTATGACATTGACCTTGTTGTTCGTTTTTGCCGCGACAGAGGATATGCCCTGAAGCTTGGTGATGTGGATTTTGCCGGACGTATCCCTGCCATAGAATCCGGCAAGTATGATTTTACTACCGACATGAATGTGACGCCGGAGCGGGAGGAACAGGTGCTGTTCTCCGATCCGACCAGCAAGGGAGGCATCGTGTTAGCGGTGCTTACGAATACGATAAGCAATGATGCTTTATCGAATACCAGGCCGGAATTGACTGATTTTTCCGAGCTTTCCGGTAAAACTGTTTCTATGCTTACCGGTGCGCCCTTTGAGGAACTGGTCAAAAGCAAGGCTCCCAATGTGGGTGAGTATACTTACTTCAACAGCACGCCGGACATGATAGAGGCTCTTAAAACACATAAAACAGATGTTTTTCTGACAAATAATGCAGTCGGTCAGTTGGCGATAAATAGGAAT
Source organism: uncultured Lachnospiraceae bacterium (assembly GCA_905235845.1). Lineage (GTDB taxonomy): Bacteria > Bacillota > Clostridia > Lachnospirales > Lachnospiraceae > Colinaster. Next base: position 12,600 of record CAJONG010000008.1, on the reverse strand, counting down.
CCTGATATTACGTTATTTCCACAAAGTCTTGAGGATGGAGAGTTTGGTATCGCCTTTGCTAAAGGAAGTACGAAAAAGAACGAATGGCAGGCTGTCTATGACTCAATCCCTAAGTCTGAAATCGAGGCAGCGTGGGAGAAGTGGACAGGTGCGGACGACAGTGTCAAAGCTCTGCCCGAACAAAACTGGCCGGGCACGAACGGAACGGTTCGGGTAGCGGCATGTGATACCTTAGAACCCATGAGCTATGTAGGAGGGGACAATGAGCTTAAGGGCTTTGACCTCGAGGTAATCCTGATGGTGGCCAAAAGACTCGATGTAAAGGTGGAGTTTACCGGAATGGAATTCTCTGCCATACTTGCTGCTGTTCAATCCGGCAAGGCTGATATGGGGGCAGGCAGTATCATTATTACCGATGAACGTGCCCAGGCAGTTGATTTTATGGAATACTACCCGGCAGCCTTTGTGTTTATTGTACGGACAGCAGACACAACTTCTGCGGTAGAAGCGAATAATTCCTTTTGGGATGGCATTGAATCCAGCTTCAAGAAGACCTTTATCCGTGAGGAGCGGTGGAAGCTTTTTGTTGAGGGCGTTGTATCAACTATGATCATAACGCTTCTTACTGTATTATTTGGCACAACTCTGGGATTTGCTGTATTTATGATCTGTCGAAATGGAAACCTTGCGGCGAATTTTATCACTAAGGTTATTCTGTGGTTGGTGCAGGGGACTCCTATGGTGGTGCTTCTGATGATACTTTACTACATTATCTTTGGCTCTGTTAATATAAGCGGTATCGCAGTAGCGGTGATAGGCTTTACACTCACCTTCGGCGGGACGGTATTCTCTCTCCTTAAGATAGGTGTTGGGGCAATAGATATCGGACAATATGAAGCCGCATATGCACTGGGATACTCAAACAGCAAGACATTCTTTAAGATCATACTGCCACAGGCACTTCCTCATGTACTGACTGCCTATAAAGGAGAAATTGTAAGCCTTATAAAGGCAACCGCCATAGTCGGTTATATTGCCGTACAAGATCTGACTAAGATGGGTGATATCGTCCGAAGCCGTACCTATGAGGCATTTTTCCCATTAATCGCCGTGACGATCATTTACTTTGCTCTGGAAGGCCTGATCGGATTTGCAATCAGCCGTGTTACCGTCAATTTGAATCCGAAGCTTCGCAAATGCGCAGATATCATGAAGGGAGTGAAGACAGATGATTAGAATCGAGCATTTAAAAAAGCAATATCCTAACGTTACACCCCTTGAGGATGTTAGCGTGGAAATACATGATGGCGATGTGATTTCAGTCATCGGACCATCAGGCAGTGGTAAGAGCACGCTCCTTCGGTGCATCAACCGGTTGGAGAAGCCTACGGCGGGAAGAGTATTTGTGGATGACATTGAAGTAACAGCCCCGGGATGCGATATTAACAAGGTACGCCGGAAGATGGGAATGGTATTCCAGAGCTTTAACCTGTTCGGTCATAAGACCGTGATCGAGAACATTATGATGGCTCCGATGGATTTACTTGGTGTATCTAAGCAGGAGGCATATGACACAGGAATGAAGCTTTTACGTACAGTAGGGCTGGCGGAAAAGGCGTTTAACTACCCTGATGAACTCTCTGGAGGACAGAAGCAGCGTATCGCCATTGCAAGGACCTTGGCTATGGACCCGGATGTGATATTGATGGATGAGCCTACCAGTGCCCTTGATCCCACGATGGTAGGTGAGGTGCAGGCAGTCATCCGGGATCTGACGAAAACCGGTAAGACTATGATGATCGTTACACATGAAATGAACTTTGCGAAGGCGATTTCAAATCGTGTTTTCTACATGGATGAGGGAGGCATCTACGAGGAAGGCACACCGGAGCAGATATTTGAGAAACCGAAACGGGAGAATACCCGTCGTTTCGTCCACAGACTACAGGTTCTTGAACTGAATATAGAAAGCAGGGATTATGATTTCATTGGCATGATGAATGAGATAGAGACATGGTGCACGAAAAATCAAGTCACAATAGGGCTAAAAAAACGTGTTTTGCTTGTTTTCGAAGAAGCAACACAGCTTTTGATACCTATGTTCAGGGTTCCGCACGTTAAGGCAGTCTGCGAGTATTCACAGCAGTCAGAAGCGGCCAAGTGGACATTTCGATATGCGGGGACACAGATAGATCTGACACAATCAGATGATGAGCTTGGAGTTACAATATTGAAGGGCATGGCAGAGCAGATCGACTATGAATGGGATAATAGCGAAGAGCTTCCCAATATACTGCATATCAGTATCGGAAGCCAAGAAGGATATATATAATCAAAATTCAAACAGTAATCTAAGTACAGCTATAAGCGCAAATAATATGATAAGCACCAAATTTTTTAAGGCTGCTCAATGCTCAAAGTTTTTCACCATTATCTCATAAACCAATTGAACGCTATTCTCAAGGTCATACTTTCCATGGCCTACAGTTTTGTATCCCCTATGTTCATATAGAAAGACTGCAGCTAAAGAGGCATCCAATTCGACAGTATCATAATTTTTGGCTATCTCCGCTTCCAGATGATCAATGATCAAAGTTCCACAGCCTTTTTTCTGGTGGCTCGGTAGTACATATACGCCGGTTATATGATTTTCGTGATAGCATCCGGTTCCTATGATCACGTCTTCATCTATCAACACACCCATATTACCCGAAGCAATACCTTCCAAAACATGCTCTCTGCTATGATGATTACAGAAAAAGTCAACAACCTCCTTCGGGTAGTATTTTGGGTATACGGCTTTAATGGTTGTATGCATAACATCGCGTATTTCGTCTGCCATTTCCGTAGTTGCAGTTATATACTTCATAAGTTCGCCTCAGTTCATCTGTTTATCCTTATTTGTCGTAGTTTCTCCTATAGCTTATACTGCATAGGTTATCATTCTATTTCAATCCTTTTCATAAAACACAATATCCATTCTGTCATTGATCTTATCAATTCTGCCTGTCTGGTGATACCCAAGTTTTTCATATAGATGAAGGTTGCCTTTTTCCTGAAGGATAGTATCCAAACACCAGTGATCCGCACCATATATCTTTTCGACTGCCAGAATTGCCTGCTGCGCATAGCCTTTATTTCGATATTCCTTCATAATCCAAATGGGGGATATACGTTTTCTACTACCATCCTTCTTATCTACGACACGGATTGCACCGACCTTCTCATCTTCTGCAAGAATAAAATAATATGTAGTCCAAGGCTGCTCAAACCGTGCCAGTATTTTATCCATACTTTCGGCAGCGGGGCTCATATTATAATCTTGATACTTTTCCAGAAGCTCAGAAAATGCTTTGACCTGCATCTTCCAGACAGTTTCGATATCTTCCCGAACCACGGGTCTTAATCCTATGTTTATCATCGTTAGTTTTTCTCCTTTGTTATCGTTAACTTACTTTTGAGCGGGACTTGGCAGATTGTTTGGAACTGACATAACCAGACTATTTGAATTTCTGCAACAACTTGTTGCAGTTTTTCACCGCTTTCTCTTGCATGCATCCTCCAGTGTTGTTTTATTTCATGTATCCACTGAACATACTCACTATCCAGATTAATCCCCTGCGAGGTTACAAGTTCAGGCTTGTTCTTCGTATCGTTTCCTCTCTTTAGGTTTTCATATAGCCTCTCTGACATACTACCATACCATATATTTATAGGTCAAAGATGTTATTATTCGGTTATGAAGTCATTGCATTTCCTCTGATATTGGCTCATAATGTAATATTGCAATTCACCTTTCAGAAGGGAGGGCTTTACATATGGCTACGATAACAGAACCTAAAGCAGAAGAAAAAAATGGAGTTGTTTTTTTTGATATTCCTTGGGACGTAGCATCAAAGGACTGGTTTTCTTTACATGATGAGTCTGATTATATAGCTGATGATCTTGATAATGGCAGGATCAGGGTGTATTGCTATGCCAAGAATGGGTTGTATAACGCTGAACTGGAGAAGGTAGCCAAATCACTATATCCTGAAAAGGTCATATATAATGGCATGGGTGTATCGTTTGGGGGCATTTGGCTATGAATGAGATTTTGACTGCAAGCCGTGTTATTGGCAACGATGGGAACATAAGATATGATGTGCTATCAGAGCCTACAGAATATATCTTAGGAAATAAGAGAAGGCTTAACTTCATGTGGGATACAGGAGCATTTATTTCAGTACTTTCTGTTGCCAATTTTGTGAAGAACAGGGATAGTGAAGATTATAAAAGACTGGAGAAATCAATAGATGAGGATGCAGAATTTATTGATTATAATTCTGTATCCGGCAGTGGCAAAGGTGTTTTGCGAAAAATAAAAAACTTAAGAATCAATGGTCTGCTTATAGACTCATTCTATTTTCTACTCGTAAAGGATGTAAAAAGAGTAATAAACGGTAAGGAATATTATGCAAGCGTGTCTTTGCTGGGAGCTGACTTTATTGATTTTTGTAAGTATGAGCATGATGTAGAGAATGATATAATTGTAAACTGCTTCGACAACTGTAAGTATTCCGAATATCATAATTCCTATAGATATAAGGGCAAAGATATGGTATACACCGACTTGTTTGCCATAGAAGCAGTTTGAGGATAAAGTTAATTGTATCCATGCAATGATAATGCGGGATTCCTCCGCTGTGATCCTCAAAAATGCTGATTTTAGGATGTACCACCGTGATCTGCTACGGTATTTATCGCTTGCTTTGCTATTATAAAAAACGCTGGTGCAATCTTTCCCTAAAGGTCGTACTTGCATCTCTTGCGGTAATTATCGTATTTGGCGAGAACATAAAGCAATATATCCACTGCAACCTGTGCTTGGTATTTCTGATTATACAGACCCTATATCTCGGCGTGCTCATTTATTTCGATGGCTATTTTGAAGTACGCTATAAAACAAAGATTTTAACAGTATTGTGAGAACCCTTTAGTTTGCTGACAACTGCATATTTTTAAATACTTCTTCCAATAAGTTCTCTACATTCCCTGAAAGATTACGATACTGTATTTTCAGAAAATCTCTTGCTTGACGCATGGAATCCGCTAAATCCATCGACGTGTGATTGAACTTCTCCTTGTCCTCTTCATTTAATCGATGTTGCTCATCCCAATATTCCTCCTGCTTAGCCATTGCCCGAGCTTTTTGTGAATCCATTGAATCCCGAGTATTCTGTATGCTGGCTGAAAGAATATCTCTATCCTCATTCACAAACCTTGTATATGCTTCTGTATAAGAGGCGTGGAAATCAAATGCTGAGTCTAATGCTTTTATCTCGTCTTCCTCGGTTGCACGTCTGTAACCATACTCAGAGCTGCCATCCGCAATATAGATTTCTCTTGTTCCTTCTGCATATCCTCTTTTTATCTCATCATACATATCTGCGTACGTGGATAAAGCGTTTTTTGCAAATTGCTCCGCGCTTAAATCACCATCAAGATCATTACGATCTTTACCATTCAGATTGGTATATTTGCGGTGGAAATCCGCCTCGATTGTTCCTGTAACATCAATCTGGCTCTTCGATAGGATATCTTTATATTCATTTACCTTCTGAACGCCCATAGAATTTGAAACCTTGCTTGCATTCAGCTTTTCCAAGCCTTCTCTTGAAATTGAAACAGAGTATGCAGCATTATTGTCTGCCTGTTTTATATTTGGATTTTCTGCGACAACTTTTCCAAATAAGAAGTTTTGACTGGGAACATTCATTATTCCATTATTCGCTGAAATTGATATACTCATAAGCAAAACCCATCTTTCAATTCTATACTTGTGTTCCAATAGATAAGCTATATAACATACCTCATCCTATATATCGACATAATATGATGAAACTTTATATCTTCACATCCACATTTTCGCCCGCCGATCCGGATACAGAGCCAGTACTCACAGCAATGCCGGAAGATACAATATCAATCGAAGCCCCATCAAGTGCTGTACCTTCTGTAGATTCAGCCGTAGCCTCATCAGATACTTCACCGCTTTCAGATATAGACACCTTAAACCTTTTAATTGTTATGCGGCTTTATATATCTTTTTCCACGTGTACTTCCGCTTGACTCTATTTTACCTGAATCTACTAGTTCTTTTAGAAGTTGCCTTGTTCTTGAAATTTTTAGACCTACTAATTCTGATACGTCATCAGAGCTGTATGCTTTATCAAACTCCATAACTGATAGTATCTGCTGATGCCTTTCACTTAAATCCGCCGAAACCACCGATCGGCGGATTGGCGGTTTGTTAGAATCCAGTGGTAATGTCAAAATAGTTCGATCAGGCTCTCCACCACCAAACTTTTCCTCGACGACGGGCGCATCCAGTCCGGCATCATTCCATGCCTGAGAGATATCCGGCACACCTGATCCCGCATGCTCTCCATAGTCTTCCATGATCCGTCCTTTCTCTCAACTGCCTCGCAGATGATGCAACCACCATAGGAATTGGCAAAAGAAGAGTACGTATCCCATAAGGAACCCGGTAAATCAACGATTTGCGGAGAGGTATTTCACCGTTATACTGTTTTAATATAATAAATGGAAAAAGTTAGAAAAAAGTTAGATTTCGGGCATGAAAAAATCGGGGTGACGTGATTCGAACACGCGGCCTCTACGTCCCGAATATCGCTTCACATTTTTTATTTCTTTCCGTTCTGTCCCAAATCCGCTTATCTAAAGCATTTTTCCATCGCCTAAAAATACGATAACACATAATAACATGGAATAAAAAGCAAAATAAAACTTTTTGGTTAGAAAAAAAGTTAGAAAAGCTTTCTGTGGATCCTGAAAACAGGATTTACGGAGAGCTTTTTTATGATAGATGGAAATCTGGCACTAAAAATCATACCAGAATCAAAGCCCACAATCATCAATTTGGCGGAGCTGCCGGATATTGAATGGACTTTTGAGCAGCATACAGCAATCGTCAGAGCATTAATCCGGCACGGATGCCAGTATCTGAAGGGGAGAGATGAATACACTCTTTTGAAAGAATTGGTGTCACCCGATGTTACCCAAGTTACAAACTCGGGTAAAACCATGACACCAGAAAATGCAGTAATTTCAAGGGTTGAAGGCAGTGGTGTCAATTCACCTTTATGCGGTGCAATAGGGGTGAATGACACCGACACCGATTCATACAGCAAACCCTTTATGGCACCACTGGATGTTCAGAAAGCCGGAAGCATCGCTGATGTTATTCCTTCCTTTAAGGTCATCCAGTCAAACAGCATGAGTCTCAACATTGGCTTTGATACCGAGTTTCAGGATTACAGGGATGGATCCGGTAAGAACCGCCGTGTCCTGTCCCTTCAGATGACCATAGCGGTTGGTGAAAAGCTGATCAGATACTTCTTCCTTGTGGATCCTCGATATCAAGAAGTAACTGCTGAGGGTGGGTTGATACCGCTTAAGCATTGTTTGGCAGATATTCTTGAAGACCTGAAAAAGTGCTATTTTAAGGACTTTCCGCTTGTTCTGAAGAAATCCATCCAGTACAAGGATAAACAGTGGAAAGACCATGATCCTTATAAAGTGGTGGATTATGCTGCCATGCGTGACAGTATTATACCCGTTACCATCATATGTCATACAGGCAAAGCTGATATTTCTGTTTTCCGCAGATCAAAATATGACATTGATATCCTTCGAAAGCTCGGAGAGATTCAGGGCGGATGGATGACTACGGAATATGTTCACTTTACTGCAGCCAATGATAAGAACCGTAATTACTACTGGCTCGTCAATCTCAGCGTCCGTGATACCTTGGGACTTACTCCCGCTGATAACAAGTCTCTTAAAGCATTGGGGAAGGTAATACACAGACCGAAGATTGAGCTTCCGGGAAAAGTGATTGAACATATGGCGGCTTTTGCGGTCAGTAACCCTGTGGAATATTACAAATATGCAATGAATGATGCTGATATCGTGGTTTCCTTCTGCGCCGAATTGTTCCAGTGCAATCACGCTGTACCGATGACTCTATCCAGCGCAGCGGCTTCAGCAATGTATGCCAGCATAAAAACGTACTTCGGAGTAAATAAAAAAGCTGACTACGACAGAATTTACAGGGGGTTAGAGATGTTAGATGAAGGAATCATCCCGTCAAAAGATGAATGTATGAAGTTTTTAAAGGCTACACGCTATGTTCCTATCCGTGATAATCCGGACGCAAAGCTTGTATCGGAATACTTTGAAGAAGCCTACACCGGAGGTTTTAACGCTTCTTTTTACCTTGGATGGATAACTGATCAGACTACAGATTTTGACCTACAAAACGCTTATCCGACTGCTATGGCTAACGTTATTGATATCGACTGGAATGAGCATGTAAGGGATTTGCCCAGAGATTATCTGCGTTTGCAGGATCTGATGAATCCTCTCATCCCGGCTGTTGCTGTCGGGGACTTTGATTTCCCCGATGATTGCTACTGTCCTAACATCCCCGTTCCGGTCAAGGGTGGTATGAAGATATACCCCCGACACGGCAGGAATGTTTATATGGCAGGACCTGATATGTACCTGGCATTAAAACTCGGGGCGAAAATAAAGATTTTCCGTGGATTCACCTGTCAGATGCTCGAAACAAAAGACGGTAAACCCTCCCAGTGCCTTGCGTATGCAGTAACGAACCTTGTTCAGGACAGGATGCTTGCAAAACAGCTATATAAGGAAAATCCACTTGTTGAGAAGAGCCTTAAGACGATGGTCAACAGCTGCTACGGTAAGACAGCCCAGAATGTAAGCCCGAAGACAAGGTATAACGCCAAGACTATGGGACGAGTAGATGCTGAACCTTCTACGGTTACCAGTCCATATCATGCTACCTACACCACCGCACTTGTCAGATGTATGCTGATTGGCTGCATTAACCAGCTTCACGATATGGGCTACCACGTTTATTCCGTGACTACGGACGGTTTTATAACAGATGCCCCGACAGAAGTTGTCCGTGGACTTGATGCATATGGCTTTGCTCAGATCTTTCAGAACGGACGTTATACGCTCAATCAGACCCGTGAGGATTGTGACGCTAATCAGGTATGGGAGCCTAAGCATTTTAACGATACCTTCCTGAATATCACGACCAGAGGAAATGTAGCTGTTAACGATAAAGGCGTACTTGCTCATAATTCCTACACTACCGGAGAGGTTAAAGACAGCCGTGCCGACAGAGATGCTTATATCATTGCTGTTCTCTCTCGTGAGGGCAGGCTTAAATGCCCCACCAAGGTATGGACAGAGTTTTCGGAAATCGTTGAACGAAAGCACGACTTCCATGTTACCGAAACAGTACGCCAGTTATCTATGAATTTTGACTATAAACGCTGCCCTATAGTGGAAACTGCTGTAGATATGCCTGTTCATTATGACAGCGCAGACGGTCAGTATTCGGTTGATACGACCATAGCGGAATATGATACCCGTCCCTTTGATGATGCTGAAGAATTCCTTAACTACAGGAACACCATGCAGAATGAGGACTGCGTTAAAGTAACCGCTGATCTTGTACGTGTTAGGGTAAAGTCCACCGCTCAGGTAAAGGGTTATATCGGTAAGGATCTGCCCCGTAAGATACTGCTCTCCATCCTTATGGGATATCGTTCGGGCTTGTATCAGATATCTGCACTGGATGGTCTTAAGCAGTCAGAAGTAGTAGCTACAGTTAATAGCTGGGGCATATCTGAAATATCCATTAACGACTGGAAGAACTGTTCCAGATCCAAGAGGCAGGACAATATGCTTCCTCGGGAACTGATTGAGGAAACGCTTCAGAAGATACTGAATATCGAAACTCCATAGCCCCTTATTCGGACAAGGCGATTTACCAGAAATGAAATCGCTGCCTTCGCACCGATATCATTTCTTCCCGGTTCAGTCGATGTCTGACCACTACGATGCAGCAAACAGTCCACCGGACTGTTATGCTTCATCCCGGCATCAGACATCTTCCTCCCGGGCAAATCGCAAAACCACAAATCACCCACCGCCGAACGCCTAAGCTTCCAAATCGTCGGAGGGTGATTAGGCAAGTTTCGCATTGTGGCAAGCCACAACGCACCGCTGCACCGAAAAAGCCTTTGGGCTTTTCCGATTTCGCTAAACTTGCCAGTGGGCTTTGCCCCCTTGGATCCCCCAGCAAGGTTTATTCAACCTCTGCACACCGAAGCCCGACCACCTGACTTCAGATATCGAAAATCATCCACCGGATAATTTTCGATGTCCTCCGTCAGTCCGTCTAAGGGTTCCACCCTTGCATCCCGCCAAAGGGATTGCATCCCCTTGGATCCCTGCTCTGCATAACATACTGTGCATCAGATGTTACGCAGATAAATTCACATAGAGTGTTGCACTCTATGTTCACAAATACAGAAAGGAGTGTGCGCATTATGAAGAAAGTTAAGCGCAGAAGAAATAAAGCAGTCACCGTTCGAATGAATGAAACAGAGTACGCTGACTTCCAAAATAAAGTTGAAGAGTCCGGTCTGTCACAGCAGGCATATATCATCAGCGCAGTCCGTGGAGCAACCATAACTCCGTCCGATGAAATTAACGTGCTAAAAGAAATCAGCACGACCTTTGCCGATTTTGAAAAACAGGTCAGAGGTCTAAGCACCAATGTCAATCAGATGGCGCATGTCGCAAACGGACAAGGATACCTTCCCGGGGAAGAAGCCCTGTCTCGTTTATCTGATCAACTCGGAAATATGAGGAAGGAGTGTGAAGAGATATGGCAATCAATAAGGTTGTCAATAAATCAACAAAAAGCCACGGAGCAATGAGGAATGTTCTCGAATATGTCCTCCGTGATGAAAAAGTAAAAGAAGGATATGTCGAGATAGCCGGACCGTATTCCGGTGAGACTATCAACTACGATGAAGTTTATCAGACATGGCTTGCTGAAAAAAGACTGTGGGATAAAGACTCCGGCAGGATGTATGCCCACAACATTATCAGCTTCCATAAAGATGAACAGGTCACACCCGAGCAGGTTCTTGAAATAGGAAAAGTATTTGCCGAAAAGTTTTTCTCCGGTCATCAATATGTGATTGGGGTGCATCAGGATAAGAATCACCTTCACTGCCATATCGTTACCAATTCCGTTTCCTATATGGATGGAATGAAGCTTCATCAGACAAAAAAAGATCTTGAAAAGCAGAAGGAGTTTACCAACGACTTTTGTGTTGACCGAGGTCTTTCCATGACTGTTAAGGGCAAGCATTTTGATGGTACCGATATCGAACAGGGTGAAATTCACGCATGGAGCAAAGATAAATACAATCTTCTTCGAAATGATGCTAAAAGAAGCTTCGTCGCTGAGTGTGCCATTGCCATCATGGAGACTATGGATGGCTGTACCAGCCGTGACAATTTTATCTCCGGTATGGAAGAAAGAGGCTGGCATACCACATGGACTGAAAACAAAAAGCATATCACTTTTTCCAACGATAACGGTGAGAAAGTTAGAGACACTAATATTTCAAAAACATTCAACATGGATGTAAGTAAGGAGGCTTTATTAAATGAATTTACGAGACAGAATGAACTCAGGCTCACAGGATTCAGTGGCGAAAAAGGCAGAGCCGAATACAACAGATATTATGCAGAAGTCGAATCAGCCATCGCAGGAGCAAATGCTGCTATCCAAAGTGAAAGAGCTGACGAGCACATTGAATCAGGAGATATCGAGGACGACATGCTTACAGGAGGAGATATCCTCGTACAAAAAGCAGATGAGGGAACAGAACATACTGATACAGCAGTTGTCCTCCGAGAACTCCAGGCTGCAATCAGCGAGTCAGACAATGCTATCGAAGAATCAGGAGATGCAATCAGAGATAGCAGATCTCAAAACAGAGCTGTCAGAAACACAGAAACTGAATCAGTCGCTTATGACAAACAATCGCATTCTCGTGAAGCAGAACGACGACTTGAGGAACAACGCCGGGCTTCTGAGCAGGAAGCAGCAAGAGAAATTGCAAGAAGACGTTCGCGCTCTCGAGGATGGGAACGCTGATTTGAGACATAAGGTTAATATGTCTAACGTTACAGTCGTAGAAAATGCCCAAAAAGCACAGAGAGACGCAGAAAGCAAGGCTAAAACCGCTATAGCTGATTGTAAAGCGGAGGCTTCCCGTAAGATTAGGGAAGCAGAAACTGCCCGAAAGGAAGGACTTCGTAAGGCTAAGGAAATGGTGGAATCTGCAACGCGGAACCAGAAAATTGCTTGGGGATCTACAGTAATCACCCTGCTTTGCTGCTTTATTGCCAACCCTGCGCTTTCATTGGATATCTGGTATTTCATATCAAAGCCCTCTGTATGGATATGGGATAAATTATCCATTTATGCCGGATGGATGTCGGCGCCATACTATACAAAGACCGAGAGAGGTATTGAAAGCGAAATTGCCTTTTCCGTTGGATGGGCATGGGCTCTTCGTATATTGACGCTTCTGCTGATTTTAGGATGTACCACCGTGATCTGCTACGGTATTTATCGCTTGCTTTGCTATTATAAAAAACGCTGGTGCAATCTTTCCCTAAAGGTCGTAC